>JBKPME010000091.1:0-17886 GCA_046731915.1 Actinomycetota bacterium | reverse complement strand
TGCCCGTACGGCTCACTTGCTCCGAGCCGTGCACCGTGCAGCTCGTCCTGCGCTACCGAGGCCGCCCGCTGAGCGCGCACGTCGAGCGGACGCTGGCCGCCGACGCCACGCGCCGAGCCGTGCTCCGGCTGAACCGCGCGGGCCGCCGGCTGCTGCGCCGGCCCGGGCGCCGCACGCTCACACTGCACGCGCGGGCCGTGGACCACACCGGCAACGTCCGCCTTCTGAAGGTGCGCCTGCGCGTCAGTAGGTGATGACGGTGCGGATGCCCTCCTGGCGCTCCATCGCCTCGAAGGCGTCGTTCACCTCGTCGAGCGAGACGCGGCGGGTGACCAGCGACTCGAGGTCGAGGTCGCCCGCCAGGTAGCTGTCCACCAGCTCCGGCACGCGGTCACGCCCCTTAGCGCCGCCGAACGAGGCGCCCGCGATGCGGCGGCCCGTGATCAGGTAGCGCGGCACGACCTCGAGCACCTCGCCCTTGCCTGCCACGCCCGCGATCGTGCAGAGGCCCCACCCCATCCGTGCCGACTCGACCGCCTGGCGCATGACGGCGACGATTCCGGTCGCCTCGAACGTGTAGTCGGCGCCGAACCCGTCGGTCATCTCGAGGATCTGGTCGACCACGTCCGGGCCGCCGAGGAGCGTGTCGGTGGCGCCCTGCTGTCGCGCGTGCTCGAGCCGGTCCTCGGACAGGTCGACGGCCACGATCCGCTCGGCTCCGCTGAGCCGCGCGCCGGCGACCGCTCCAAGCCCGACGAGGCCGGCGCCGAAGACGACGCAGGTCGAGCCCGGCTCCACCTTCGCGATGTAGAGGGCAGCGCCGATGCCGGTGGTGGCGCCGCAGGCGAGCGTGCAGATCACGTCGAGCGGCGCCTCGGAGTTCACCTTCGCCAGCGCGATCTCGGGGATCACGGTCGCCTCCGCGAACGTGCTCGTGCCCATGAAGTGGCGCAGCTCGTCGCCGTTGCGATGCAGTCGCGTGGTGCCGTCCGGCAGGTAGCCCTTGTTCTGCTGGTCGCGGATGGCGAGGCAGATGTTCGTCCTGTCGGAAACGCAGTGGATGCACTTGCGGCACTGCGGCGAGAAGAGCGTGACCACGTGGTCGCCGGGCGCGACGCTCGTGACGCCCTCGCCGACCTCCTCGACCACGCCTGAGCCCTCGTGGCCGAGCACCGTCGGCGAGTAGCCGGATGGGTCGGCGCCGCTGGCTGTGTAGAGATCTGTGTGGCATACGCCGCACGCGGACAGGCGCACCAGCGCCTCACCCGCCTTCGGCCCCTCGAGCTCGACCTCCTGAACGACGAGCGGCTTGGCGAACTCCTCGAGCACGGCGGCGCGAATCTGCATGCGTGGACACTAACCCGACGGCGGGGTCAGCCCCCGTTTCACGGCCGTTTCACGCCGTTTCACGGGCGCGTGACGGGTCTGAGCCCATTGTGGTTGCCGGCCGCGCTGACAGTGCGTTTCCAGGAGGGCGAGCCGAGCGTCGCCGGCACGACGGTCAGGTCGGGGTGGCGCACCCAGGTCGGCAGGTAGCGGATGCGGCGTGCACGCGCTGGGCGGCCGGGGCGGACCACGTAGTCGATCAGCGCGATCAGACCGTCCTGGGAGGCCGCCGGGCAGCACGCCGCCGTCTGGTTCGAGATCAGGTTGCCCTCGCCGAATACGACCGGCTTGCCGCGCACCCGCCGGATCGGCTGCACGACGTGGACGTGCTGTCCGACGATCGCGTCGATCGCGGGCGAGCGCGTGAGCCGGCGTGCGAGCGCACGCTGCTGCGGTGTCACGGACGAGACGAACTCCGCGCCCCAATGCAGGTTCACTATCACGATCCGCGCTCCGCGGCGCCGGGCGCGGCGGGCGTCGCGCAGGATCAGCCGGGGCGACGCCCAGTTGAGGCTCCACGTGTGCGGCACAGCCTGCCCGTTCGAGACCGCCGTGTAGGACAGGAACGCCACCCGCACGCCCTTCACGCGGGTCATCGCCACCCGCCGCCGGCCGCGCGCGGAACGCGCCGTGCCGGTGGCCTTGACCCCGGCGCCGCGGAGCGCGCGCAGCGTCGTGTCGATCCCGTACTGGCCCGCGTCGAGCGAGTGGTTCGATGCCGTGCTGCACGCGTCCCAGCCCACTCGCTTGATCGAGCGAGCCAGGCCGGGCGGCGTGCGGAACACGGGGTAGCCCTGCACCGGACCCGGCACGAGCGGCGTCTCGACGTGGCAGAGAGCCAGGTCGGCGCCTGCGATCGCGCGCCTCACCGGTGCAAACAACGGCGCGAAGTCGTAGCGCCGCCCGCCGCCCAGCGCCAGCGCTCGTTGCGCCACCGGCGTGTGGATCAGGAGATCGCCGGACGCCGCGACGGTCAGCCGGACCGGATGCTCGGGCGCTGCGGTCGGTGCGGCAACGAAGACGGGGTCAGGCTTAAGCCTGACCCCGTCACCCATGACCCCGTCGGCCGGCAGCAGGCCGAGCAACGCGGCAAGCAGGACGAGCAGCTCCCTCACCAGCGCACATCATGCTCTTCCATCACGCCGTAGCCCTCGCGCAGCGTCAAGTCGCCCGGAAGCCGGCCGCTGAACTCGCCAAACGGCTGCCGGTAGCGATTGCGCATTATGCCGAGGTTCATCCGCGCCTCGCGGGCCGACCACTCGCGGAACTCCAGCTCGCCGACGCGCGAGAGGTCGGCGGCGAACCTCTGGGGCGGCACCTCGTGCGGCTTGCCGTCGACCCACACGGTGCGTTCGCTGGCGGCAGCGAGATCGTGCACGCCGTCGACGAGGTTCCACGCCACCCTGCGCCCGTCCTCGGCGCGCCCCACTCCGGCGGACCAGCGCCATGAAGTGTGCCTGGCGTGGTAGCCCGCCGAGTCGTCGATGAAGCCGTCGGGGCCGCTGAGCTCGTAGGTGCGCCCGCCGGCGCGCACGCGGCCGCGCACGGGGACGCCGGCCTGCTTGCGCGTCCATACCCAGCCGCGCCCGTGCGACGAGACCACCTCCACGCCGGCACCCTCGTCGAGTTGGAGGTCGATCACCCGTCCCGCTTCGACGCGTCCGGTGCCGAGCCGCACGCCGCGGCGGCCCTCCTCGAGGCTTCCGTCCGGAAGCGCGACCGCCCACCACCGCTGCCTCAGCCCCGCGACTCGGGCGTCGCCGACGCACAGCATCAGGTCCGGGCGGTACACGCCGACGTAGCGCCAGCGTTTGAGCGGACGGCCCGCCTGGAGCGGAGCCATGCGGCTAGGCGGGAGCCGCAGGCCGAGATCGCGAACCGCCTCGCCGCGCACTGGAAGGTCGCGCATGGGCGGGCAGTACACTCCAGATTGACTGGTCAGTCAATCGTTCGGGGAGGAGCGATGCGGGCCGCCGCAGTCCAACTTCAATCGACGACGGATATCGAACAGAACCTCGCTTCGGCGGAGCGGCTCGTGCGCGCGGCCGCAGCCGGCGGCGCAGAGCTCGTGGTGCTGCCCGAGCGGCTCGACATCCGCGGCGGCACGGCCGACTACCTCGCCGGCGCCGAGCCGCTCGACGGCCGCCCTGTCGGATGGGCGCGCTCGCTTGCGCGCGAGCTCGGCATCGACCTCGTGGCGGGCTCGATCGCCGAGCGCCGCGAGGGCCACGAGCGCGTCTCGAACACGTCCGTGCACGTGGGTCTTGACGGCGAGGTCCGCGCGGTCTACCGGAAGATCCACATGTTCGACATCGAGGTCGAGGGCACCGTTTACCGCGAGTCCGAGCACTCGGAGCCGTCCGCCGAGATCGTCGTCTCCGAGACCGCGAACGGCGTCGGGCTCGGCCTGACCATCTGCTACGACCTCCGCTTTCCCGAGCTCTACCGGATCCTGGCGCTGCGCGGTGCTCGAATCGTCACGATCCCGTCGAACTTCACGCGCGTCACCGGCCAGGCGCACTGGGAGGTGCTCCTCCGCGCGCGCGCCATCGAGGACCAGGTGTTCGTGATCGCACCCGGCCAGGGCAACCTCCCGGACACCGACGCCGACAGCTACGGCAACTCGATGATCGTCGACCCCTGGGGCGAGGTGCTCGCGCGCGCGCCGATGGAGGGCGAGCACGTCATCACGGCCGACCTCGACCTCGCCCGTCAGGACGAGATTCGCGAGAAGCTTCCGAGCCTTGCCAACCGGGTGGACGCCGCCTACCGCTGGCCGGAGGGGATCACCGCCTAATGGCCACGGCGCCAAAGACGCCGCCCGACAAGCGGCGCATGATCCTCGACGCGGCCGTGCGCGTGTTCGCGCGCCAGGGCTTCCACCACTGCCGCGTGTCGGACGTCGCCGACGAGGCCGGTGTGGCCTACGGGCTCGTCTACCACTACTTCGACTCGAAGGAGGAGATCCTCAACACGCTCTTCCTCGAGCGCTGGCAGATCATGCTGGACGCGATCGGCGAGATCGACTCGCGCGACCTGCCCTCGCGCGACAAGCTCCGCGCGGTCGCCGGCTTCATCATCGACTCGTACCGCCACGACCCCGACCTGATGAAGGTGATTATCGTCGAGGTCACACGCGCGGCGAACTCGTTCGGCGCGCTCCATCTCGACCAGATCCGCAAGGCCTACGAGGGCATCGCCGCGATCGTCGAGGCCGCTCGCGAGGAAGGCTCGTTCAAGTCCGGGATCCCGTCCGAGTTCGCCGCCATGTGCTTCTACGGCGCCATCGAGCAGCTGCTCACCGGCTGGATCTTCGAGGTGCTGCCGCGCGGCGAGGAGGAGTACGAGCGCGCCAAGGACCTCGTCGTCGAGGCCATCTGCGGGGGCCTCGAGAACGGGGCAACGAGTGCTCCGGCCGCGTCTGGTTGAATCCGACGCCTATGGACAACGAGATCGTCAAGCGGCTCATGTGGGGCGGCCTCCTGGCCAGCGTGGGGGCACTGAGCACGATCGTCGCAAACCGCATTGCAACCGTGATCTGGATACGGGTCTTCAAGGAGGACCCACCAATCGACTGATGGCCGACGACCCGCCCACCACCGAGCAGGAGCCCACCACCGGGGCCGCGACCCCACCGCTCGACGAGTCGCCGCTCAGTGCGGCGAGCGAGGACGACCCCTTCGCGGAGCGCCCCGAGGCCTTCGTGGGTGCTGCATTCGCGGGCGGGCTGGCGCTCGCGCTGATCATGAGGAGGCTGGCACGATGAGCACCGACGGGTTGCCGCCGCAGGACACCGGCGAGAAGTCGCTGGGCGAGATCGTCTCCGACGTCTCCGAGAAGGCGTCTCAGCTCGTCCGCGAGGAGATCGAGCTCGCGAAGGCCGAGGTCACCGACAAGCTCTCGAAGCTCGGGCGTGGCGCGGCCATCGCGGTCGCGGCCGGGGTCTTTCTTGTCTTCGGCGTGACCATGTTCTTCCACGGCCTCGCCTGGTTCCTAGACGACGTCTTCAATTGGGAGGACAACATCTGGGCGGGCTTCGCGGTCGTGACCGCGCTGCTCTTCCTCCTCGCGATCCTTGCGGCGCTGATCGCATACCGGCTCTTCAAGAAGGGAGCGCCGCCGACCCCCGACATGGCGATCGAAGAGGCGAAGCGCACGCGGGCGGAGCTCGAGGCCCAGACGATCGAGCGCGACCAGGTTCAGCGAAGCCTCGAGCGAGGCAAGGAGGTCAAGGCGTAGTGGAGGGACGCAGTCCCGAGATGATCCGCGCGGAGATCGAGGAGACGCGCCGCGAGCTGGCCTTTTCCGTCAACGACCTCCGCTCGAAGGTGAATGAGCTCACCAATTGGCGCGGCCAGCTGATCCGCCACCGCAAGACCGCCCTTATCGGCGCGGCGGTCGCCGGATTCGTGATCGGCGGCGGCGTGGCAGCCACGGTGTCGCTCATCACGGGGCGTAGATAAGGACGCGGGCATGGACGCCCGCGGAGCTACTAAGCTGCGCCGCGCCGCCTACCTCGACTAACCCACCAGGGGGGACCCATGAAACTGATTGGCGCCGGGTTGCCGCGCACGGCAACCACGACCCAGATGATCGTGCTCGAGATGCTGGGCATGCCCTGCTACCACATGCGCGACATGATGGCCGACCTCGCGACCAGCGTCCCGCAGTACCGCAAGGCGCTGCAGGGCGATGCCGACTGGGACGAGATCTTCGAGGGCAAGGAGTCGACGGTCGATTGGCCCGCCGCGTATCACTGGCGCGAGCTCATGGACGTCTACCCGGACGCCAAGGTCCTGCTGAGCGTGCGCGACGCGGACGGCTGGGTGCGCAGCATGGAGAACACGATCAACCAGGTCTTCTTCGGGGACACCCTGATGCACCACCTCGTGCGGGCGCAGTACCACATCGATCCCCTGTACGCCGCCTGGATCGACCTGCTCACCGAAATGAACTTCGGCGAGGAGCGCGGCGTGTGGGCCGGAACGAACGGCGAGCCCGGGCCGATGGCCGAGGCGATGGAGCGCTGGAACCAGACCGTGATCGACACCGTTCCGTCCGAGCGGCTCCTGGCGTGGAACCCCAAGGAGGGCTGGGAGCCGCTCTGCGAGTTCCTCGAGGTGCCGGTGCCGGAGACGCCGCTTCCGCACGTCAACGATACGGAGAACTTCCAGAAGAACCTGATCATGGGCCCCGCGATAGCGGCGATCAACGCCTGGTGGGACGAGAACGGCCCGCCCGAGGATCTCGCCGAGAAGCGCCCGGCCCCGCCGGCCGCTCAAGCTTCGGCTTAGCTCAGGACGGAATTTGGCCTGGAGCCGATACCGGGGTAGCCGGAGGCGGCTCCACCTCGGCGATGCCGTAGCGCCGTTTGTGGATCACCGCGGCCACCGCTCCGGCGGGCAGCGGTAGCCAGAAGGAGACGAGGCGGTAGGCGAGCGTCGCCACGACGGCGGCGCCGCCGCCTACCCCGGCCAGCGCGAGCGTGCCGGTGAGGCCGGCCTCCACGAATCCGAGCCCGCCCGGGGTGAGCGGCAGCGTGCCCAGCAGCTGCGCGGCGCAGAAGGCGAGCAGAACCAGCGACGCCCGCGGGCTCGCCCCCACCGCGTAGAGCGCCGCGATCAGCGTCAGGTAGTCGAGCACCCAGCGGCCGGCCGCCAGGAGGAGCGCCTCCCACCACTTGTCTCCGAGCACACGGAGCACGATGTCGCGCTCCCGGAGCAGGCGCTCCGGCAACTCCGTTATCGGCTCCTTCTTCCGGCGGATCCGGTTGGCGATCGCCTGAGCGGCGCGCCCGAGCAGCTCGAGCGGGCGGTCCCAGAGCGCATACGCCGCCCCCAGGGCCACCATCAGCACGAACAGCACCGCTCCCGCGAGCGCGGCCTTCGCCAGGTGCGGGTCGACGGCGACGCCGCCGATGATCGGCGGGATCGCCAGCACCGGCAGCCCGAGCAGCGTGCCGAACAGGAGCAGCGACGAGGCCGTCATCCCCGATGCCGCGGCGGCCGAGGGCACGCCTCCGCGCACGAGCATCGCGTACTGCACGGCTCCGGATGCCGCCACGCCTCCGGGTACCACGCGACCGAATGCATTCGACGCCAGCTGCGACGTGATCACAGGGCCCCAGCGGTCGCTGCGCACGGCCAGCCGCTGCACTCCCCACATGCAGGCATAGCTCCCGACCTGCGGCAGGATCATCGCCGGGAACCAGAGCGGGTTGATCTGCTCGAGCTCGTCGAACGCGCCGAAGACCTCGAGCAGGGCGGGCGCGAGCAGGTACAGCGAGACCGCCGTGACCACGAGCAGCAGTCCGCGACGGGTGATGGCGCCCGGCGACATGCGCGGGAGGCTACGCCGGAGCGGGCTCTGGCGGCGGTGGTGGCGGGGGCGGTTCGGGCTTGATCGAGAGGGTGCGTAGGTCAACGTACTCGCGTAGGAGGATCTGTATGGAGGCCGCGACGGGGATCGCGACGAGCGCGCCCATGATGCCGAACAGGGTGGCGCCGAACAGCACCGCGACGATCGTGATGAACGGGTGGACGTTCACGGTGCGCTTCTGGATCTGCGGCTGGATCACGTGGTTCTCGAGCTGCTGGTACAGGATCGCCCAGATCACCCAGATGATCGTGGCGGTCGGGAAGTTCTCGAAGAGCGTGACGACGCCGATCAGAACCGCCGCGATGGTCGCGCCGAGGAGGGGGATCAGCGAGAACAGTCCCGCGATCACGGCCAGCGGGCCGCGGAACGGGACGCCGAGGATGAGCAGCACGATGTAGGTCGCGACTCCCGCGATCAGCGCGATCGTCAGCGCCCCGGCGACGTAGCCGCCCACCGCGCTCGCCATGTTGTCGCGGGCGCGGCGTATGCGGTCGCGCTGCTCCGGTGGTCGGGAGTCGATGAACGAGTCCGTCCATCGTCGGCCTGAGCCGAGCAGGAAGGCCGTCATCACCAGGATGGTCAGGCCGGCGAAGAGCGAGTTGACAATGCCGAAGCCGATGTCGCGCAGCGTCCCGGCGGCGCCGCCCAGTCGCGACGGAAGCTTGCCCGCCTCCTCCTCGAGCTTGGTGGTGATGTCGTAGTCCTTGTTGATCTCGCGGAGGCGGTCGTTCTCCTCGACGTACCTCGTCACGTCGCGGCTGTAGCGTGGGACGTTGTCCGCGAAGTCGTTTGCCTCGGTTATCAGCGGCGGCACGATCAGCGCGATCAGGAGAATCGGCACCAGCAGCAGGCCGAGGTAGGTGATCGCGATGGCGAAGCCCCGGCGCATATGCCGGTTCAGCGCGTTCACCGGAGGCGAGAGGGCGACCGCGAGGAAGGTTGCGATCAGGAGCCAGCTGATCGGCTTGCGCAGGAGCCAGAGCAGGTAGAGCACGATCGCTACGCAGACGACCACGAGCACGATGCGCACGATGCCCCTCACGGTCAGCATCAGGGGGGTATTCGCCCCGCTGGGCGCGCCTCCTGTAGCGCGCTACTGCACGAAGCGGCTCGGCAGCGCGCCCGTGCCGAGCAGGCCCGGCCCCGTGTGGGCCGAGAGGACCGGCCCGATCTCGGTGACGATGGTCGGGCCGTGGCCGTAGATCGCGGTGCAGCGCTCGACGAGCTGGTTGCATAGGTCCGGCGCATTGATGTGCTGGGCGGACCACGAGTCCGCGCCCGACTCGGCGCACCCGCGCGCGTAGTCGACGAGCCGCTCGAACATGCGGCTCGAGGTGCGCACGCGCTCGACCGGCGTCATCTCGTTCTCCACCGTGAGAATCGGCTTGACCTTCAGCGTCGAGCCGATCCAGGCGCTCGCCGCGCCGATGCGCCCGCCCCGCTTCAGGAACTCGAGCGTGTCGATCGCGAACCAGAGCCGCAGCTGCTTGCGCGCCTCGGCCACGTGCTCGGCGGCCTCCTTCGCGCTCGCGCCGTCGCGCGCGGCCTTCGCGGCGGCGAGCACCATGAAGCCGAGCCCGCCGGCCGCGGTGGTCGAGTCCACAACCTCGATCCGCTCCCCGCCCTTGTCCTCGCGCGTGAGTGCCTCTTTCGCCTGGCGGGCGGCCTCCGGAGTGCCCGACAGCCCGCCCGAGATGTGGACGGAGACGACCTCCTTGCCCGCTGCCAGCAGCGGCTGGTAGACGGCGGTGAAGTCGCCCACGGACGGCTGCGAGGTGGTCGGAAGCTTCTCGGCGCGGCGGAGCTCCTCGAAAAACGCCGGGTAGTCCGTGATCTCGACTTCCGGCACCGTGCGGTCGCCGCCGAACACGACGTAGAGCGGGACGACCTCGATGCTCTCGCGCTCGACCAGCTCCGGCGGCAGGTACGAAGTGCTGTCGGTCACCACCGCAACGGGAGACATGCGCGCGGCAGCCTATACGCCCTACACTCGGCGGCCGTGCCCAGCGTGCTCGTCACGGGAGCGACCGGCTTCATCGGGTCCCACGTGGCCCGGCTGCTCGCCGATCGGGGAGACGAGGTGACGCTCGGCGTCCAGGACGGCTCGCCGGACGCCGCGATCGCCGACCTCGACAGCCGGCGGGTGCGACTCGAGATGCGCGACCGACGTTCCGTCAGGCGCGCGCTCAAGGGCGTCTCGCGCGTGTTCCACTGCGCCGGGGTCACATCTGTGCGGCCTGTCGACGCGAAGCTCCTCTTCGACGTGAACGTGCGCGGCACGAAGCTCGTCATGGAGGAGTGCCTGAAGGCGGGGGTGGAGCGCGTCATCTACACGTCGAGCGCGGCGGCGGTCGGCCCCGCGGCCAACGGAAAGGCCGCCACGGAGACGCAGCTGTTCACCGCCGCGCGGCTTGGCATTCCCTACGTGAACTCGGTGCACGAGGCAGAGGTGGAGGCCATGCGTGTTGCCGCCCACGGGCTGCCGCTCGTGTGCGTGAACCCGGCGATCTGTCTGGGCGCGGGCGACCACCTGCTGTCCTCGACGCGCCTCGTCCGGAGCTTCCTGCTCGGGCGCATCCCGGTGTACACGGACGGCGCGGTCGGGATCGTCGATGTGCGCGACGCCGCGGCCGGGCACCTGATGGCGGAGCTCCGCGGGGAGGTGGGCGAGCGCTATCTCCTCACCGGGCGGAACTTCACCTTCGAGCGGCTCTTCGCGGACCTGGGCCGGCTGTCAGGGGTGCCGACGCCCGTTCGCATTCCGCCGCGCGCCGCGGAGGCGGCGGCCGCCATGCTCGGGGCCGGCGGGCGCGGGTGGCCGCTCACGCCATCCGAAGTGCGCGCGGCCGGCAACAGCTGGACGTACCGCGCGACGAAGGCGCAGCGAGCGCTCGGCTGGCGCGCCCGCCCGCACGAGGAGACGCTCGAGGCGACGGTGGCATGGCACCTGGAGCGCGAGCACGAGCGGATCGCCCGCACGCGCCGCTCGCAGCAGCTGCAGTACCGGCTCGCCGGCGTGGCGCTCGGGGCGGCGGAAACCGCCGCGGGCTTCGCACGCAGCGTGGTGCCGACGCGGCCGTAGGGCGCGTGGGGGGCGCCCGCCGCCTCCGGGCCTTGGAGGCGACGGCGCCGTGGGGTCCCGCGAGCGCCAATGCCAGCTTGGGGGCACGGCCTGGTACTACGGCCAAGGCTCTACCCCTGAACCTCTCATGGCTGCGGCTTTGCGTCAAATACCCTGTGCGAGTGACCACGCTCTACCGCTGCAAGGCACCTACCGACCTCGTGTGCCGGTGTGGAAAGGTCGCGAGGCGCATGCGAGCGATGGAGATCGGCTTCGACGAGGTCCGGGTCCCCTTCCTTAAGCGGGACCGGCCCGAGGTCGAGGAGTTGACCGGGCAAAGATGGGTACCGGTCCTCGTGCACGGAGACGACGTCGTCCACGACTCGCACCGAATATTGGAGTACCTGGAATGGCTAGATCGAGAAAAGGAATGAGCGAACCCGCCCGCGCTGGTCGCACACGAAGCGCGGTACGCAGCGCCCGCCGCCTCTGGCCTTACGTCCTTATGGCCTGGGAGCACTGGCAGAACCTCACCGACGAGGAGAAGGAGCGCTACAGGAAGCAGGCCCGCGGCTACATGAACCGCGGCAAGAGCGCCCTGGACGCTCAGCGCCGCAAGCGCCCGCCCCAGTAGCTCTCACCGGGGGGTCGGTTTTCCGCACCCCGGATCGGCGCTCTTCCGCACCTCCAGACACAGGCTCGCCGCATTTTTCCGGGACCCGCCTGGCGGGATGCTGGTCCCATGTACGAGACGCCCAACAGCCAGGTCCTCCAGAGCCAGGTTTCCTACATCGAGACCAGCATCCAGCCCGGGCTCACGATCGACGCGTACCGGCGCAGCCGGCCGCGTCGGCCCAACCGCTGGCAGCGGTTCAAGCAGCTGGCAGGCGGCGCCCAGGCCGCGACGGCCTAGCCCAGCCGGTTCTCGAGCCCGATCGGCCGTTGCTGAACCGGCTGGTCTGGCTCCGGGGCCGCGGACTCCTCGAGCTCCGGCTGCTCCACGCCCAGCAGGCCGGCCAGCTCTCCGGACTCGAACATTTCCATCACGATGTCCGAGCCGCCCACCAGCTCGCCGTCGACGAACAGCTGCGGGATTGTCGGCCAGCCGGAGAAATCCGAGAGCTCCTGTCGGATCCGCGGGTCGGGGAGGATGTCGAGAGCCGCGTACTTCACGCCCAGCGCGTTCAGCGCCCCCGAGGCGCGCATCGAGAACCCGCACGCCGGCTGCTGGGGCGTGCCTTTCATGAAGAGCATCACCCGGTTCTCCTTGATCGCATTCTCGATGAAGGTCCTGATCTCGTCGTTCGTCATCTTCCGTCTCCCGCCGGGGAATGGGTTTGCGTCCTGATTGAGAGCGCGTGAATCGCGCCGCCGACCTCGTCGCCGAACACGTCGTAGATCAGCTTGTGCTGCTGGATGCGCGTGAGACCCTCGAAGCGCTCGGACACGATCTCGGCACGGAAGTGGTCTCCACCACCGGTTGTGTCGACAACTAAAACATCCGCACCGGGCAGAGCCCGCTCGATGCGCTCCTTCAGTTCCTCAGCGCTTGGCATCCGCCCTTGAGGGTACCTATGAAAGCGCCGATACAATTGGCGAAGCGAATGGTCACGCTCACGGACATCGCTGCACAGAAGGTGCAGGAATTCATGACCGGCCAGGGCGCCGAGGGCGAGGTCGGCCTGCGTGTCGGCGTAAAGGGCGGCGGCTGCTCCGGCTTCCAGTACGCACTTGCCCTGGACGAGAAGCGCGAGGACGACCACGTCTTCGAGGCTTCCGGCATCCGGGTGCTCGTGGACCCGGCCAGCATCCAGTACGTCGACGGCTCCACCGTCGACTTCACCGAGAGCTTCATGGGCTCCGGCTTCGAGGTCTCGAACCCGAACGTCGTGGCCTCATGCGGCTGCGGCTCCTCCTTCCGCGTGGCGGAGGAAGAGCCGAGCTGCGGCGCCTCGGTCTGACACCTCCGCCGGCGCAGTGACGCCGCCGCGAGCTTCCGGCGGCGAGGGCTGACCGACGCGCGTCAGCCCGGCTGGTTGTCTAGCGAGCTCCAGAGGTAGAGGCACGCCAGCGTCCGATACGGGCGCCAGGGGCGGGCGATTTTCTCGAGGCGCTTCGGATCCGGGAGCTTGCGCAGCCGGTACTGCGTCTTGACCGCGTTTCTGATCCCCTGGTCGCCGACGGGCAGCACGTCCGGGCGGCCCAGGTGGAACATCAGGAACATGTGCGCGCTCCACTCGCCGATGCCCTTCACGGCCGTGAGCTCCTCGATGATCTTCTCGTCGGACAGCTCGTCGAGGCGCTCCAGCTCGAGCTCACCGTCCTCGACGTGTTGAGCCAGGTCGCGCAGGTACTTGATCTTCGGCCGCGAGAGCCCCGCCGCGCGGATCTTGTCCGGATCCGCTGCGAGCAGCTGCTTCGGCGTGGGCGCGTGGCCACCGAACAGCTCGAGCATCCGCGTGTAGATGGTCCGCGCCGCCTTCGTCGACAGCTGCTGCCCGACGATCGACCGCAGCAGCGCGCCGTAGGCGTCGCCGCGCCGGTCATCCCTCAGCTCCTTCCGCACGACGGCGCCGTGCTCGTCGATGAGGCGGTCCATCACAGGATCCACGGCGCGCAGGGTGGCGACGACCTTCGGCGTGGCCTTGACCGCCACGTCAGGCGGCCGCCCGTGTGTGGAACGGCTCTTCGAGCGCGCCCAGCTCGGTCGAGGGCGGGGCGCCGAAGAGCCATTCACGGGCGATCCGGTGCCAGTTCGCCGTCGCCTCGAGCTGACCCAGCACGCCGAGGGTGAGCGCCTCCATCCGGCGCGCGAGCATCGCCTGCGGCGGCATCGTCTCGCGACGCATCAGCTGCCAGTGGCGCGAGCGCGGGTCGCCGAAGTCGATCAGCGTCTGGGCCACGAGCGGGCGGTCCACGGTCACCACGCGGTCCTCGATGTACCAGGCGGTCACGTCGTGGAAGTGTTCGAAGACCGGTTCGGCCGTGACCTGCTCGTCGTCCGGGTCGAAGAAGCCCATCGCCGCCAGGCGGCGGTGCAGCTCGAGCGGGTCGCCGTCCATGGCCGCGCGCAGCGCGCCGACCTCCGCCTCGATGTCCTCGCGCGACACGCGCTTGGTCATCCCGAAGTCGATGAAGGCAACCCGGCCGTCGGGCATCAGCCGGTAGTTGCCCGGATGGGGGTCGCCCGAGAAGTGGCCGTTGCGGTAGAGCGACCCGAAGAAGAAGCGGAAGATGATCTCGCCGAAGCGGTCGCGCGTGGCGCGGTCGCGCTCCTTCACCTCCTCAAAGCCGATGCCGTCGACCCACTCGCTCACGAGCACGTGCTCACCCGAGACGTCGGTCACCACGGCCGGCACGTAGATGAACGGATGCCCGCGCCAGGTGCGAGCGAAGGCGCGGTGCTGCTGCGCCTCGTGCTCGTAGTCGAGCTCGTCGGTGAGCCGCTCGCGCATCTCGGCCGTCATCGCCTTCGCGTCCATCCCCGGCGCGATCCGCTTCGCCACGCGCATGATGAGGCCCAGGTTCTGCAGGTCGGCGCGTACGGCCCGGCTGACGCCCGGGTACTGGACCTTCACCGCCACGTCGCGCCCGTCGTGGAGGCGCGCGCGATAGACCTGGCCGATCGACGCCGCGGCCACTGCCTCCTCCTGAAAGTCGGCGAACACGTCGCCGAGCCGCTCGCCCAGGTCGTCCTCGATGACCTTCCGCATCTTGTCGAACGGAACGCTCGGCGCGGCGTCGCGTAACTCCGCGAGCTTCGCCTGGATCCGTTCCTGAAACTCGGGCGGGAAGGCGCCCGTGTCGATGAACGACGCGACCTGCCCGACCTTCATCGCGGCGCCCTTCATCTGCCCCAGCACGTCGAAGATCTGCTCGGCGGCCTCCATCTGCCGCCGTGCCGCGGCGGCGTGGCGGGCCTCCTCGCCGCGGGTGAGGTTGGCCGCCTTCGTGGCGTAGCCACGGGCAGCCTGGCCGCCCGCCAGCCGACCGACCTTCGCGGCGCGCCTCACCCTGCCGGTCGGAAGATCCTTCGCCATTCTGAGCAGACTACGCACAAGAAATCGCTGCGCATCGGGCACCGCCCGGTGCTTGCGCAGTACGGTGATGCCCGATGAGGCTGGTCAGCTTCAGGGCAAATGGCCATCCGCGTGCCGCGCTGCTGCGCAACGACGGCAGCGTCTACGACATCTGGGGAGACTCCTCGCGCGGCGCGCGCGCCACTGACCGCACGCTCGAGGCGATCCTCGAGGCCGGCCTGATCGACGAGGTCGAGCCTGTCGAGGGCGACGACGGCGTCCCGGTCACCAGCCTTGAGCTGCTGCCACCGCTGAGCCGCCCCGGGAAGATCCTCTGCATCGGGCTCAACTACCGCGCCCATGCGGAGGAGCAGGGCGCCGAGCCGCCCGAGACGCCGACCTTCTTCGCCAAGTTCCACAACGCGCTGACCCCGCCGGGCGCGACGGTGAGGCTGCCGCCCTGGAGCGAGAAGGTCGACTACGAGGCCGAGGTCGCGTTCGTCATCAAGGACCGCTGCAAGGACGTGTCCGAGGCCGACGCCATGGACCACGTCGCCGGATACACGCTCCTCAACGACCTTTCCGCGCGCGACTACCAGTTCAAGACACCACAGTGGATGCCCGGAAAGACATTCGACGGCGCCGCGCCCTGCGGCCCCGCGCTCGTGACGCCCGACGAGGCCGGACCGCACGACGCAATCGAGATCGAGCTCAGGGTGAACGGCGAGCTCATGCAGAAGAGCTCGACGGCCGACCTCGTCCACTCGGTACCCGCGCTCGTCGCCTACCTCTCGCAGCTCATGACGCTTGAGCCGGGTGACGTGGTCTCGACGGGCACTCCGGCCGGCGTGGGCAGCCTGCGCGACCCACAGGTCTGGTTGAAGCCGGGCGACGAAGTCGTGATCAGCTCGCCCCAGCTGGGCGTGCTCAAGACCCGGCTGGCCTAAGCCTAAGCCTCGATCTCGACCTCGCGGTCGAGCGCCTCGGCCAGCAGGTCCGCGTTGCGGCGCGCCGCCCAGATGGGCACGGTGGCGTCGCGAGACGGGTCGGCGTCGGCCGCGAGCGAGACCCTGCTTCCGTTCGCCGACACGCGCACGTCGGTGATCGCGCGGTCACGGCTGCGCTCGAGCTGCTCGGCTAGCCGGATCACCCCGCAGAGCAGCGCGAGGCGGTGCTCGTCGCCCGGCTTGGCGAGGTCGCCGAGCTCGGACGCGTCCGGCGCGCCCTTGCGGTGGTAGCGGGCGATCAGGCCGATCAGGATCAGCTCGCGCGGCGTGAAGCCGGGGAGGCCGGCGTTGAGAGTCAGGTAGTGCGAGTGACGGTGATGGTCGTCGTAGTTCACGGCTACGCCGATGTCGTGCAGGAGACTGGCGGCCCAGAGCAGCTCGCGCTCCTCGGCGCCGTAGTCGTGGAGCCCGGCCTCCGCGAGGCCGTCATACATCGATGACGACAGCGCCCACACATGCAGGTCGTGCTCGTCGTCGTGGCCGAAGCGGTGGGCGAGGTTGCGCACGGACTCGCGCCGTACGTCCTCGAACAACCCGTTCTCGCCGAGCAGGCGCTCGAAGAATGCGCCCTCGCGCAGGCCGGCCTCGGTGACCTCGATGGCGTCGAAGCCGCCCTCGTCGAGCGCGGTGGCCAGGACGATGGCGCCGCCGAGGATCACGTCAGCGCGGTCGTACTTGATGCCCTGTACCTCTCCGCGCTTCGACGCGGGCAGCGAGGCCAGCTCGTCGACCAGCTCCTCCAGCGCGTCACGGGTGAGCCGGAAGCCCTGGGCGTCGATGTCGGGCAGCTCGAGCCGCTTCATCACGGCCGCGGCTAGGTTGCGGATCGTGCCGCCGATGCCCACGAGACGGCCGCCGCCGCTCCACCAGCCGAGCCCGGCCAGCTCGCCCGCTGCATGCTTGCGCAGCGCCTTCATGTGTTTGGCGGTGGCCTTCTCCTCCGGCAGAAAGCGCTCGCTGACGCGCACGGCGCCGAGCCGAAGGCTGCGGGCGTGCACGAGCCGGCGGCCCTCGATTCGCATCGCCTGGATGCTGCCGCCGCCGATGTCAAGCCCGAAGCCGTCCTCGATCGTCGTCGAGTTGACCACGGCAAGCCAGCCGAAGCGGGCCTCCTCCTCGCCACTGATCACGCGAGCGTGGAGGCCCGTCGTGCGCTCGATCTCCGTCAGCAGGTCTTCGCCGTTGGCGGCGTCGCGGATGGCGCTGGTGGCGAGCGCCTCTATCTGATCAATCCCGGTGGCGCGGCAGAACGCCGAGAACACCGCGGCCGTATGAAGGGCGAGCTCGACGCGCTCCGGGCGGAGCACACGTTCGCCTCCGCCATCGTCGGATTGCTCGCCCATCCCGGCGCCGATGCGGACGGCCTCGCGGATCTCGTCAACCAGGCTCCACCAGGGCGTGTTCGGCTCGTACCCGAATACGACGAGGCGCCACGAATTCGAGCCCATGTCGATCACCGCGACCCGCTCCACCACTCGGGATGATGCCCGTAACCCTCAATTTCCGGGCTGTGATGCCGATGCTGGGAGTGATGAACGCGATCGCACAGGCAACACCAGCCCCCGTCTCTGGCTCAAAGCTCGACAACCGCCGCGTCATGGCTGCGATCGTCGACCTGGTCATCGTCGCCGCGGGCGCCATGGCCATCCTGTTCGTGGCTGACTCGCTCACGGGCGACCGCCCGCGCGGCCTCTCGGCCGTGATCCTGGGATGGGCGCTCTACTACTTCTTCGCGCTCGAATCGGACCAGGGCCAGACGATCGGCAAGAAGCTGATGAAGATTCGCGTCGTGCGCACCGACGGCCGCCCGGCCGGCATGGGCGAGGTCGCGGTGCGGACGATCCTGCGCGTGGTCGACAACTACCTGGTCGGCATGATCGCGATGCTCGCAACGGGCGAGCGCCGCCAGCGGATCGGCGATCTCGCCGCTGGGACGATCGTGGTGGACGCATCGGCGTCCGCGGTCGCGCCGCCGCCCGTCCCGGTGGCCGACGCGCCCCCGGAGGACGAGGTTGACGAGGACGAGCCCGCCGCC
>JBKPME010000090.1:0-30737 GCA_046731915.1 Actinomycetota bacterium | reverse complement strand
CATCAACGAATCTGGGAGGCGCCCGGCCAAGCCGGGCGCCTCTTATTGATTGCCCGTAGCGATCTTCCCCCCGACCCCGCCGAGGAGACAGGGGACCCGGGGTAAGGCTGCCGGATGAGGTCCGGTAGTGCAGTATCTCTCCTCCCTCACCAGCGCCGTTCCTTCGGGGGCGGCGTTGGTCATCGAGGGGCCGCCCGTTGGGGCGGCGGCGGGCGTTTGCTTAACTGAACCTGGATGCCGCCGACGCGAGAACAGATCGAGGACGCCCTTCGCGGCGTGATCGACCCCGAGCTCCGCAAGGACATCGTCACCCTGGGGATGGTCCGCTCCATCGAGCAGCCGGACGACGAGACCGTCAACGTGGTCGTCTCGCTCACCACCGCCGGCTGTCCGATCCGTAACCACTTCCAGACGGCCGTGGCCGAGAAGGTCCAGGGGCTTGGCGTGAAGAACGTGGGCGTCGGCTTCGACGTCCTCTCAGACCAGGAGAAGCAGTCGCTCGCTCAGCGCCTCGGCCGCAATGGCGGGCTGCCGCAGGGCGCCCTCGCGGCGGTGAAGAACGTCATTTGCGTGGGTTCCGGAAAGGGCGGCGTCGGCAAGTCCACCATCACGGCGAACCTCGCCGCGGCGCTTCAGGCCGATGGCAAGCAGGCCGCCGCCCTCGACGCGGACGTCTGGGGCTATTCGATTCCGCGCATGCTCGGTGTGCACGGCCGCCCGAAGGTCTCGGCCGAGCGCAAGATCCTCCCGCTCGAGGGCCCCGCCGGAGTGAGGGCGATCTCAATCGAGTTCTTCCTGAACGAGCGCGACCAGGCGATCACCTGGCGCGGCCCGATGCTCCACAAGGCGATCCGCCAGTTCCTGGAGGACGTGGACTGGGGCGAGCTCGACTACCTGCTGATCGACCTGCCTCCGGGGACCGGCGACGTCTCGATGACACTCGCGCAGCTCCTACCGCAGGCCAAGTTCGTGATCGTCACGACGCCGCAGCCGGCGGCTCAGAAGGTCGCCGCGCGCGCCGCGGAGACGGCGATCCGCTTCGACCTGGAGATCGCGGGCGTGATCGAGAACATGTCCGGCTTCACGACACCCACCGGCGAGCGCTTCACGATCTTCGGCGAGGGTGGGGGCCAGCTGCTGGCCGACGAGCTCGACGTGCCCCTCCTCGGCAAGATCCCACTTCAGGAGGAGCTGCGCGTCGCCGCCGACGAGGGGCGCCCGCTGGTCCTCGAGGAGCCCGACGCGCCCGCCTCCCAGGCGCTCTACCACGCCGCGCGCGGCGTCATCGCGGCCACTCCGCAGGAGCTCGGCGTGCTGCAGGCACCATCGGGGCCGCCGCTGCCGGAGGTCACCGGCACGGCGCTTCCCATGGCCTAGTAGTTGCGCAAGCACCGGGCGGTGCCCGGTGCGCAGCGATGGCCTTCGCTAGCCGGACTGCTTGTAGTAGTCGGCGTTGATCTGGATGTAGGACTGCCACTCCTCGGGGAGCTGGTCCTCCGCGAAACAGGCGTCCACGGGGCAGGCCTCGACGCACGCGTCGCAGTCGATGCACTCCTCGGGGTCGATGTAGAGCTGCTTGACGTTGTCGTAATCAGGCTCGTCGGGGGTCGGGTGGATGCAGTCCACCGGGCAGACCTCGACGCAGGAGTTGTCCTTCGTGTCGATGCAGGGTTCGGCAATGACGTAGGCCATAGGAGGCGCGCATTCTACGTGCATCCCTTATCGGAGACCCCTCCTCTGCCGACTAAAGGGTGATGGACCGGATCGGCTCCTGGCTGTGCCCCACGGAAGACCACCGAGCCCGTGCGCTAGAGGCCGGCGCGCGTGTGCGAGCGGCGCGCACGGTCGCCGCAATCACCTGCGGAATCTCGCTCGTGGCCACGGCGCCGTTCGTCAGCTGGTGGTTTCTGATCCTGTTCGGGCTCGTAGCTGTGATCCTGGGCACGCTCGACCGGCGGCTCGAGCGGGCGGCGCATCCGGAAGTGGTGGCGGCTCAGACGACGCTCATGATCCTCGCCGTCCTTGCTGTCGGGGTGGCGCTCAGCGGCGGCGAGGACAGCCCGGCGCTCCCCTGGATGATCCTGCCCGTGGCGACCTCCGCGGCGCGCTTCCGGCCCCAAGTGGTGATCGTCGGCGCGGCGATCACGGCGGCCGTGATGTTCGGCGTCTGCGTCGCAGTCGACCTGCAGGGCGTTGTGAGCGACCCCACCCGCCTGATCTCCGCACTGACTCTCCTGATCGCGGTCACGGCGATCATGAGCGCGCTGATGGAGGGCGAGCTCGAGCACCGCGACCGCGCGGTACTCGACCCGCTGACCGGGCTGCTCAACCGCGCCTCGCTCGATGCGCGCGTGCTTGAGATCGAGGAACAGGCCCATCTGACCGGTGGGGCGGTTTCGGTAATCGTGCTGGACCTCGACGGCTTCAAGCGCGTGAACGACACCTATGGGCACGAGCGCGGGGATATGGTCCTCCGCGACACGGCCTACGAGATCCGCAAGTCGCTGCGGAGCTTCGAGCTCGTCTACCGGATCGGCGGCGAGGAATTCCTGGTACTGCTCCCGGGCGTCGACCTCGGCGCGGCGCTCGAGGTGGCCGAGCGCGTGCGCCATGCCGTGGAGACGGCGCGCCCGGGCGATCTGCATCTGACCCTGTCGGCGGGCGCCGCGGCCGAGGCAGGCGGCGACATCAGCTACGACGAGCTCTTCCGTGCGGCGGATTCGGCGTTGCTGGAGGCAAAGCGGACCGGCCGCAACCGCGTCGAGACCGCGGGCGGGCTGTCGAGGCTCGCCCTCGCCGACGAGCGACAGCTTGCGGGCGACCCGAGCGCCGTCAAGACATAGGCTCCGCGCCCGTGATCCTGCTTACGGGCGCCACCGGCACCGTCGGCTCCGCGCTGCTGCGACGGCTGACCGCGGATGGGCGGCCCGTGCGAGCGCTGGTGCGCGACCAGCGCCGTCTCGGCGACCAGCGCGTGCGGGTTCAGATCGCGCTCGGCGACCTCTCCGATCCGCCCTCGTTCCGGAACGCGCTCCGCGGCGTGGACACGGTCGTGCATCTGGCCGCTTCGATCCGCGACCAGCCGCGCGGGTCGATCGAGGAGCTGAACGCGATGGCCACGCTGCGCCTCGTCCGCGCGGCCGAGCGCGCCGGGGTCGAGCGTTTCGTCTTCTTCTCGGCGCTGAACGCGAGGCACCACTCGCGCACCCGTTTCTTCCGGGCGAAGGCGCTCGCCGAGGAGGCGGTGGAGACCTCTTCTCTCGACTCCACGGTCTTCCGGCCGTCGATCATCTACACGCCAGGCGACCCTTGGCTGACGCTGCTGAACCGGCTGTCCCGGCTGCCGGCGATGCCGATTTCGGGGTCCGGCCGGGCCGTTTACGAGCCGATCTGGGCGGACGACGTGGCCGACGCGGTGATGCACGCACTCGCGAACGGCGTTGCATCGAGCTACGAGCTGGCGGGCCCTGAGCTGCTCTCGTACGACGACATCGTGCGAATCGCGCTGCGCGCGTCACGCCGCAGGCGCAGGCTGCTGCACGTTCCGCTACCGATCGTGCGTGCCTCGCTCAATGTACTCCGCCGGCTGGCCGGGCCGAAGGTCTTCGCCACCTGGGAGGAGGCGGAGCTGATGGAGGAGCCGATGGTCTCAGAACGAGGAACGGCGGACATCGAGACGCTGGGCGTGAGCCCGCACTCGATGCCCGCCGTCCTAGGCAGGTAGAGGCGCTAAGCCTGCCGTGGGCAAGCGCCGGGCGTGCCCGGCGCGCAGCCACGTTTGCCGTGGGCAAGCGCCGGGCGTGCCCGGCGCGCAGCCACCCACGTTCTTACATCATGCCGTCCATGCCGCCCATGCCTCCCGGCATGCCGGCCGGCTCCTTCTCCGGGAGCTCCGCCACGATCGCCTCGGTCGTCAGGATGTTCTTCCCGATCGACGCGGCGTTCTGGAGCGCGGAGCGGGTGACCATCGCGGGGTCGATGACGCCGGCCTTGACCAGGTCGACGACCTCGCCGGTCTCGGCGTTCAGCCCCTCGTTGTCGCTCTTGGCGTTCCGCACGTCGTTGACCACGACGGAGCCCTCGAGCCCGGCGTTGTCAGCGATCTGGCGGAGCGGCTCCTCGAGCGCGCGGAAAACGATCCGTGCCCCGGTCTGCTCGTCGCCCTCCAACGCATCCATGGTGATCGCGTCCTGGGCCCGGAGCAGCGCCACGCCGCCGCCCGGCACGATGCCCTCCTCGAGGGCAGCGCGGGTCGCCTGGAGCGCGTCCTCGACGCGGTGCTTCTTCTCCTTCATCTCGGTCTCGGTGGCAGCGCCGACCTTGACCACAGCGACGCCGCCGGCCAGCTTCGCCAGCCGCTCTTGGAGCTTCTCGCGGTCGAAGTCAGAGTCGGTGTTCTCGATCTCCGACTTGATCTGGTTGATCCGGCCCTTGATGGCCTCGCCGTCACCGGCGCCGTCCACGATCGTCGTGGTGTCCTTCGCCACGACCACGCGGCGGGCGCGGCCGAGCTGTGAGAGCTGGGTGTTCTCGAGCTTGAGGCCCATCTCCTCGGTGATCACCTCGCCGCCTGTGAGGATCGCGATGTCCTCGAGCATGCGCTTGCGGCGATCGCCGAAGCCGGGAGCCTTGACCGCGACTCCGGTGAACGTGCCGCGGAGCTTGTTGACCACGAAGGTCGCGAGGGACTCGCCCTCCACGTCCTCGGCGATCACGAGGATCGGCTTGCCCGACTGGATGACCTGCTCCAGCACCGGGAGGATGTCCCGGACCGAGCCGATCTTCTGGTTGGCGATGAGGATGTAGGGGTCCTCGAGTACCGCCTCCATGCGCTCCTGGTCGGTGACCATGTACGGCGAGATGTAGCCCTTGTCGAACTGCATGCCCTCGGTGAACTCGAGGTCCATGCCGAAGGTCTGGCCCTCCTCGACGTTCACCACGCCGTCCTTGCCGACCTTGTCGATCGCGTCGGCGATCACGTCGCCGATCTCGTCGTCGGCAGCCGAGATGGCCGCCACGCGAGCGATCTGGTCCTTGCCGGAGATCTCCGTGGAGACCTCCTTGATGCGCTCGACGACCTGGTCGACCGCCTTCTCGATCCCGCGCTTGAGCGCGAGCGGGTTCGCGCCGGCGGCCACATTCTTCAGGCCGGTGCGCACGATCAGCTGGGCCAGCACCGTCGCGGTGGTGGTCCCGTCGCCCGCGACGTCGTTGGTGGCTGTCGCCACCTCGCGCACGAGCTGGGCGCCCTGGTTCGAGAACGGGTCCTCGATCTCGATCTCACGAGCAATCGAGACACCGTCGTTGGTGATGGTGGGAGCACCGAACTTCTTGTCGATCACGACGTAACGGCCCTTCGGGCCGAGCGTGACCTTCACGGCGTTCGCCACCGCGTCCACGCCGTCTTCGAGCGCCTTGCGCGCGTCGACGTCGTACTTCAGTTCCTTTGCAGCCATAATTGGGTGTCCTCCTAGCTCGCGACCTTGGCGAGCACGTCCGACTCACGAAGAACGAGGAGATCCTCGCCCTCGACCTCCACCTCGGTGCCCCCGTACTTCGAATACAGGACCGTGTCGCCCTCGGCGACGTCGAGCGGGATGCGCTTCTCGCCGTCCTCGTCCCACTTGCCCTGACCAACCGCGAGGACGGTGCCCTTCTGGGGCTTCTCCTTCGCGGTGTCGGGCAGGACGATGCCGCTTGCGGTGGTCTCGTCCTCTTCGATCGCCTTGACAATCAGGCGATCGCCGAGAGGCTTGAGATTCATGCGTCTACCTCCTGGGAAGTTTCTGTCAAGTTGGCACTCTCAGCTAGCGAGTGCCAGGCTGGCACTCTAGCAACGAGAGTGCCAATACACCAGGTCCAGTCCGTAGTACGGCAAGCGGCGGGCGGTGCCCGCCGCGCAGCCTTCCTAATTCTGGGCCGGCGCGCTCGGCCGCATGCGCTCCTGAATCTCAGACGGGCGATCCGAGATCTGCGAGAAACGCACCACCGTGACGGTGTCCTCCATCTCGACCTTGCGGCCATAGATCTGCTCCAGGAAGTGGACCATCTCGTCGAGCCGGCGGAACTCCGGATTGTCGTGCTCGATGTCGCGCGGGGACAGGTCGCGAACCAGCTTCACCTCCACGCTGTCGATCACGGCGTCGAAGATCTTCTGCCGCGGTGAATGCTGAAAGCCCACGGTGATCATCACGACCTCGCCCTTGCGGTACTTCTTGCCCTTGTCGCCGAGCCGGATCGTGGCGGTCTTCCGGCCGCGCTTGAGCTGGTCGACGAAGACCGGTGAATAGAAGTTCAGGACGAACACGGTTGCGGCAGACTAGCTTCCCTGCGCCACGCGCGATAGCGCGGTCCCGGCGATCTCCCTCTCACGAGCCACCTGCTGAGAGCTCGCGAATCACTCGCCGGTCACCAGCGGGACGAAGCGGACACCGGTCACGGCCTCCTCCTCGCCGTCGTGGAACCGCATCAGCAGCTCGTGGCCGTTCCGCTCGACCGGGCATACGAGCGCCGCGCCGGGCTCGAGCTGCTCGAAGAGGGCGGCGGGCGGATGGTCGCGGGCGGTCGCGGTCACGGAGATGCCGCCGAACGGGGCGAGGTCCGCTGCGCCGCGGCTGCCGTCGCCCACGCGCACGACGACGTTCGTGTAGCCGAGCTCCCGCAGGGCCTGCCCGGCGGTGATCGCGAGGCTCTCGTAGCGCTCGATGGTGATCACCTCACGGCACAGCCGCGACAGGACGGCCGCGGCGTAGCCCGATCCGGTGCCCACCTCGAGGACGGTCTCGGAGCCGTCCAGCTCGAGCAGCTGCGACATGCAGGCGACGATCCACGGCTGCGACATCGTCTGGCCCTCGCCGATTCGCACGGCCCCGTCGCGGTAGGCGCGGCGGCGCTGGTCCTCCGGGAGGAAGAGCTCGCGCGGCACCTCGGCCATCGCAGCGAGCACGCGCTCGTCATGGATGCCGCGCCGGCGCAGCTGGCGCTCCACCATGCGCTCGCGGTCAGTGGATGTAGTTCCGGAGTCGCGCCGGGTCATGCACCGTCACCTTTCCGCGTCCCAGCGTGACGATCCCGGCCCGCTCGAGCGTCGCGAGGAAGCGGCTGCAGCTCTCGCGCGAGGTGCCCGCCAGGTGCGCGATCTCCGCCTGTGTGGAGCGGATCAGCACGTCCGCGTCGGGCGCGCCGTCGGCCTGGCGGTTCATCGTCTGCGCGAGGAGCGCGCTGGCCACGCGTCCGGCGACGGTCTGGAAGGACTGCTGGAGGAGCCGCTCGTTGGTCAGGCTCACGCGCTCGGCGAGGCTCGCAAGGAGGTTCAGCGCGAGATCTGGGCTTCGGCGAATCAGACGCTGCACGTCGCTCGCGAGGATTGCGACCGCGCTGGCGGTCTCCACGACCTCGGCCGTGGCGGACCTGCGCTCACCGCGGAACATCGCAAGTTCGCCGAACAGCGAGCCGGCGCGAAGCTCGGCGAGCGCGACCATGCGTCCGTCGGGGTGCTCGCGGGTGAGCACGACGGCGCCGGAGCGAAGCAGGTAGCAGGTATCGCCAACGTCGCCCTCGCGGAAGATCACCTGGCCCCGCTCCCAGTGGCGCGGCACGGCGACTCGGGCGACCTCCGTGAGCTCGCGTTGCTCGACCTCGGCGAAGACCTCGGTGGCCGCGAGCAACCGGACGGTCTCGTCCACGGTAGACATGAAGCGCATAATCCCACCTGACGTGGCAGTTGCCCCTGAAGAAGCCGTCACCTTTGCCGACGTGGAGGGTGCCGCACGCGCGCTGGCGGGCCGGGTGCGGGAGACGCCGCTCCTGTCGGCGGGCGAGCTGTCCCGCCGCGTGGGCGCGCGCGTGCTGCTGAAGGCCGAGAACCTGCAGCTCACGGGCTCGTTCAAGGCTCGCGGCGCCACGCACATGATCCGCGGGCTGCCGCCCGACAAGCTCGCCTGCGGCGTCGTCGCCGCGAGCGCCGGGAATCACGCGCAGGCGGTGGCGTTCGCGGCGCGCGAGGCGGGCGCGAAGGCGGTGCTGGTGATGCCGGCGCAGGCGCCTCTGGCCAAGGTCGCGGCCGTGCAGCAGTACGGCGGCGAGGTGACCTTCGTGGATGGGGGTTATGACGAGGCGCAGGCCACAGCGCGGCGACTGGCGGAGGCTCAGGGCTTCACGGTCGTCCATGCGTTCGACCAACCGGAGGTCGTTGCGGGCCAGGGCACTGCCGGGCTCGAGATCGCGCGCCAGGCGCCGGACGCGAAGCTCGTGGTCGTGCCGCTCGGGGGCGGCGGCCTCGCCAGCGGTATCGGCCTGGCGCTCGCAGGTGCTATGGACGGTGTCCGCGTCGTGGGGGTGCAGGCCGAGGCGTGCGCACCCTACATCGACTCGCTGGCCGCCCATCGCCCGGTCGGCGCACGCTCGGCGAACACGATCTGCGACGGCATCGCGGTCAAGCGCCCCGGCGACTTCACGCTGCCTCTGGTCCAGCGCTACGTGGACGAGGTGGTGACCGTCTCCGACGACGAGGTCGCCCAGGCGATGGTGCTCCTGCTCGAGCGCTCGAAGCTCGTGGTCGAGGGAGCGGGGGCGGTGGCGGTGGCGGCGCTCATGCACGGGTGTGTCCGGCCGCCGGAGCAGGGCTCGATCTGCGCCGTGCTGTCGGGCGGCAACGTGGACGTGTCGTTGCTCTCGGAGGCCATCCGGCTCGGCGAGACCGCGGCCGGGCGGCGCATGGTGCTGTCCACCGTCGTGCCGGACCGTCCCGGCGCGCTCGCGGGGCTGCTTCGAGTGGTCGCCGACCGCGGCGGCAACGTGGTGGACGTGGAGCACTTGCGCGACGGCATCGAGATTCACGTGCGCGAGACCGCGATCAAGCTCGTGCTCCAGACGCGCGGCAGGGAGAACAGCCAGGAGATCCTCGAGGCCGCGCGCGCCGAGGGGTTCTCGGTCAGGGTCGACAGGGACGCCTGAGGCCGCCGGCGTGAGGATCGCCCCGGAGGTTGCCGAGGCGCTCGTCGACGGCCGGCCCGTCGTCGCGCTCGAGAGCACCCTGGTTAGTCACGGGCTCCCGCGGCCGCGCAACCTCCAGGTGGCCCGCGAGACCGAGGCGGCGGTGCGAGAGGGCGGGGCGCTGCCGGCGACGATCGCGGTGGTCGAGGGCGAGGTGTGCGTGGGGCTCGACAACGACGCGTTGAGGAAGATCGCGGAACGAGGCGACGTCGTGAAGTGCGGGGTGCGCGATCTGGCCCCGGTCGCCGCGCGCGGCGGCTACGGCGGCACGACCGTCGCCGCCACGATCCATTTGGCTGCGCGTGCGGGCATCCGCGTCTTCGCCACCGGGGGCCTCGGCGGCGTCCACCGCGACGCGCGCGACACCTGGGACGAGTCCGCCGACCTCGAGACGCTGGCGCGCACGCGGATCGTGGTCGTCTGCGCCGGCGTGAAGTCGATCCTCGACGTGGGCGCGACGCTTGAGCGGTTGGAGACCCTGAACGTGGCGGTGCTCGGGTACCGCACCGACAGGTTCCCCGGCTTCTACCTGACCGACTCGGGCAACGCGCTGCCATGGCGGGTCGACTCGGCGGGGGAGGTGGCCCGGCAGGTGATCGCGGCGCGGGAGCTGGGGACCGATGACCGCGCGGTCGTGGTCGCGAATCCGCTGCCGCCGGAAGAGCAGCTCGATCCGGTCCTGCACGACCGGGTGCTCGCCGAGGGGCTGATCGCCGCGGAGGCGGCCGGCGTGCACGGCAAGGACGTGACCCCGTTTCTGCTCGACTATCTCGCCGAGGAGACGCAGGGCTCGAGTCTCGAGGCGAACGTGCGGCTCGTGCTGCGCAACGCGCGGCTGGCCGGGGAGATCGCGGCCGAGCTCGCCGGATGAGCCGCATCGTCGTACTCGGCGACGTGATGGTCGACGTGGTCGCCCGGCTGGCCGGGCCGCTCGCGGCGGCGAGTGACGCTCCGGCGACGATTCGCTTCCACGGCGGGGGTTCGGCGGGGAATACTGCCGCCTGGCTGGTCGCGGCCGGCGCGCAGCCGGTGGTGATCGGCTGCGTCGGCGACGACGAGCGCGGCCGCCACGCGCACGGCGAGCTCCGCAGGGCCGGGGTGGACGTTCGGCTGGCGGTCGATCCGGACCTGCCGACCGGCACCTGCATCGTGCTGGTGGCACGGGACGGCGAGCGCACGATGGTGCCGGATGCGGGGGCGAACGACGCATTGACGGAGGCCGACCTCGCAGATGAGCTGCTCGAGCCTGGCGGGCACCTCCACGTCGCCGGCTACGCCCTCTTGCGTGAAGGCTCGCGGCCGGCTGCCCGGGCAGCCATCGGGCGTGCCGCGGAGGCCGGGATGACGGTGTCAGTGGACCCGTCGTCGTCGGCGCTGCTGTCGGCCGAGTTCGTCGACTTCGCCGAGGGCGCGGGACTGCTGCTGCCGAACGTGCAGGAGGCGGCGGCGCTCACCGGTGCGCGTGATCCCGAGCGCGCGGCGCGAGCGCTGGCGGAGCGCTTCCCCGAGGTCGTGGTGACCTTGGGAGCCGAGGGCGCGCTGTGGACCGACGGCGACGAGCTGGTGCGAGCGCACGCGCTGCGAGTGGCGGCGCTGGAGGACAGCACAGGAGCGGGCGACGCGTTCGCGGCGGGGCTGCTGGCCGCGCGAGTGGCGGGAGCGCCGGTCGGGGAGGCCTTAGCCGCGGGGTCCAGGCTGGCCGCCCGGGCGGTGAGCACCGCCGGCGCCAGGCCGAACTACGAGTACTGAGGGGGTCGGTGTCGCAGCTTAGGTCTGACTATGCGACCCAACCTGCGGCACCCGACCTGCGGCGCCGTCGGAACCCGATTCCGCAGTGCTCGCCGTTCGCCAGATCGCGTCGCGGCCGGCGGGATCGCGCACGACGCTTCCGGCCGCCTCGAGCTCCGCCAGCTCCGCCGCGGTCGCCTCGGGATCGGCGTCCACCAGGTCCGATGACCGCATGACGCTCGCCGCCTCCGCCGTGCTGAGCCCCTCCGGGAACTCCGCGAGCGCCTTCAGCACGCTCTCCGGCGCCGGCCGCCGTTCGAGCCGGGGGTCCAGGTTCGCCAGCCCGGTGTCGTACGCCTCGAACGGCTGGAAGCCGCCTACCTCGAACCGGCCGCCGTCGTGGTGCTCGAAGATCACCGACGGCGCGGTGTAGCGCACCGGCCCGTCGCTCGTCGAGTGCCGGTCCTGAACGTGGGTCGGCGCGCCTTCGGCAGAGCGGGCGAATCCGCGGTCGGCCTCGTACAGCTCGACGATGTCGGGATCGTCGATGCGGGCGACGATCGCTTCAGCGTCGAGTCCCGGCACGGTCGCGAGCATCGCCCGGAGATCGTCGTCGTCATCCAGCAGCCGCGGCGTCGTGAACTGCAACAGCTGAAGGGCACGGAGAGCGGCCTCGCCCAGCGCGGCGTCGAGCTCGCGCGCCGCAACGATCGCGCGGCACGCGCGCGCCGTGCCCGACATGCGGGGCTTGAGCTCGAAGCTGAACGGCATGCCGAAGCGGTCCGAGAACCGGTGTTGGGTGGCGAGCATGCGATCCGGCGTGTAGCCGCGCTTTTCGTACGCGTCGGGCGACTCGCTCAGCCCGATCAAGACCAGCCGCCACTCGATTTGATCGCCGAAGCGCCAGCGCAGCCGCGCGTGAGCCGGGCGGGCAGAGTACGCCCACGGGCAGGCGGGGTCGGTGAAGTGCGTGGCGGTGACCTGGGCCACAGCTCGAGGATAGGGACCGCGCCGCCTGGCGCCCCCGGCCGCTCAGGCCAGCGCAGACTCGCGCCGCCTGCGGCGCAACACGTGCGCGCCCGCCCAGCCCGCGAGGGCAAGCAGTCCCAGCGGCAGCCCCACCGCAAGGGCCCTCACCAGCACACCGGCCAGGGTGACGAGGATCTGGCCGGCGTCGCCGATTGCGTCGTCGAACGAGCCGCCACCTGCGCTGCCGCCGCTGTCACCGTCCTTGGCGAGGAGGGTCACCGTCACCACCGAGTAGTCGGTCCGCAGCCGCAGGTCGCGCAGCTGGGCGCGCAGGCGGTTGATCTCCCCGGCAACGAGATCCAGCCGACGGCGAAGCGCCTCCGCCTCCTCGTCGGTGGTGGCGAGCCCCAGCCGCCTCAGCAGGCTGCGGCGCCCGGCGCGCGCGGCGCGAAGGCGGTCCCTCGCGGTCACGTGCTCGCGCGTCACGTCGCGCCCGGTCTGGCTCTGAGTGCGCACGTCGGCGAGCGCCGCGAGGTCCCGAAGCGCCGGGCGGAGCCGCGACGACGGGATCCGCAGGTCGAAGTCGCCGCCGGCGCCGTCTTCCCCGGTCGACACGGAGGAGTTGAGCACGAAGCCGCCATGTCGGTTCGTCACGGCGGTCACCTGGTCCGCCACGCGCGTGATCTGGTCGACCGGTGTCTCGAGCTCCAGCGCGACGGTGCGCTCGATCTTGCGGGCGCTCCGGCCGGGCGCGAAGCCGCGTCCGGAGGGTGGCTCGACGGGCACAACGGCCGCTCCGCCGGCGGCAAGCGGCTGTGCCGACCCGGGTACGGACTGCGCAGCGCCCGAGTCGGCAGCGCCACGTCCGCCTCCGCTTGTCGCGGCGCCTCCGCCGCCGCCGGCATCGTCACTGCCCGAGCCGCCACTCCCAACCACAACGGCGAGCAGGACCAGCGGCAGCACGATCAGGCCCGTGGCGAACGCCGGGTTCGTGAAGCGCCGCCCCGAGGCGCGCTTCGTGCGCGCCGGCTTCGGGAAGCCGGCCTCGACGCGCGCCCTGAGCTGCTCGCGGAACTCCGGCGCCGGCTCGGGAACCTCGGCGCGCAGCGTTAGAGCAAGTTCCTGAAGCTCGCGCGTGAGCGGGTCGTCGTCGGCCGCCACGCCCGTGTCGAGGGCGTCGTCGATCGCGGTGAGCACGTCAGTCATGGCAGGCCTCTCTCAGCTTCGTGATGGTGCGGTGCAGGCGGGTGCCCACGTTCGACTCCGACATCCGCAGCACGCGGGCGATCTCCCCGTTCGAGAGTCCGCCGGCGAACTTCAGCGCGATCAGGTCGCGTGCCTGGCCATCGAGGGAGGACAGCGCGGCGCGGACGGTCTCCCGCCGCAGCGCCAGCTCGGCCTGGTCGTCGGGTGGAGCCGACCCTGTGTCCTCGGGATCGACCTCCAGCACTCCGCGACGCTTGCGCTTGCGCAGCTCGTCGAGGGCAGCGTTGCGAGCGATTCCGAACAGCCACGCGTCCATCGAGCCGCGCGAGGGCCGATAAGAGCGCCGTTTGCGGTACGCGCGCTCGAAGGCCTGCGCCGTCACGTCCTCCGCGGCGGATTCGTCCCGGAGGAGCGACGCCACGTACCCGTACACGCGTGGGAACGTGCGCTCGTAGAGCTCGGCGAATCCCTCTGCAGGCGCCGTGCCTGTTAGCGGCACGGCCTCCACGAACGCTTCGGTCACGCCCTAACTACGCGCGAGCCTCGTATTCATCACGAATTCCAGTCTCCCACGCTCAAGTGAAGCCCCTGTTTACCCGATCTACCACGCGTAGTGCCAAGACTTGCCGCCCCTACGGTCCTGATCGCGTGCGCAGCATTCCTGCTTGCGGCCTCTCCGGCTGCTGCTCTGGAGCTTCCACCCGGCGCGGAGGCTCCGCCGCGGCTGCCGCATGGGGTGGTCGTCGCCGAGCATCCGACGCTGACGACGGATACCGGCCAGGGCGGCGGAGACCTCCTGGCGGCCGCAGCGCGCTCGAAGTCGAAGCACTCGGGCGCCGACAAGCACGTCCGGCCGTTCTGGGCCACCGTCAACATCTGCGACACCGCGAAGTCACCGAACGCTCTGGGCGTGCGCACCAGCGTTCCGGGCAACGGCTCGGGCGAGCGGATCTTCGCCCGCTACACCGCGCAGTGGTGGAGCGGGGCGAAGCAGAAGTGGCTCACGGTGAGCGGCAGCGGCGTGACGGACTGGGTCCTCCTCGGCGACGCGGACATGTCATCGCGTCAGGCAGGTTGGACCTTCCGCTTCGTGCAGCCGCCCGCCGGCACGACATACGTGATGCGCGGCATCGTCGAGCTCCAGTGGCGCTACAGGGGGATGGCCGCGCGGAAGACGCGCCGGGGCCACAGCGCCCGCCGGCCGGGAACGCTCCGCCGGTCGCGCCCGCTCCGCAAGGCGCGCAGGTCGCAGCGCGCGGCGGTGGTCCGCGAGCGCACGCTCCTCACCAAGACGGGCATGAAGGGCGTGCAGGGCGGCGATCCCGCCGGCCTCTCCAAGGCCATGTGCCTCATCTGGTAGCGCCGCGTGGCGACAGTAGGGGTCAGCCGCTAGGCTGCCTCCGATGCCCCGGAGAGGCACGGCTCTCGCGCTTGGTGGTGTTCTGTGCGCCGTGGCCGTGGCGCTGCCGGCACAGGGCGCCACGACCGATGAGGTCACCTCGAGCTGGGCCAATGTCAACATCTGCAGCTCGAGCCAGCTGGGTGCCCGGGCGCAGCTGGCCGGCGATGGCTCCGGCGACCAGATGCAGGTGCGCTTCACGGCGCAGTGGCTGAGTCCCGACGGGTGGGTTCCGCTCGGCGGTCAGGCGACCTCACCCTGGCTGGACGCCGGGACCGCCGAGTTCACCTGGCAGCAGGCGGGTTGGACGTTCGCCTTGAGCGTGCCGCCCACCGGTGAGTCCTACCAGCTCCGGGCCGTCGCCGAGATGCAGCTCGGCTCCGGCCAGACCGCGTCGTACACGACCGGCAGCTGCACGGTCGGCGGCTAGTCGAACAGCCGCGGGTCGTTCGTTATCACGCCGTCCACGCCCAGCTGGTCGAGGCCGCGGATCTTCGATGCGTCGTCAACGGTCCACACGTAGAGCTGGCCACCGGCTGCGTGGATGGCGCGCACGAGGCGGGCGCTCACGAGAATCTGGTGGGACATGATCGCCTCGCAGCCGCCCGAGCGGATGCGTGCCGCCGCGAGACCGGGCAGGCGCGTGCGCATGTACGCGGCCATCCCGTAGGCCGGCACGCGCACATAGAGAGGTGCCTTGAGATAGTTCCGCTCCACCCGCGGGACCGACCATCCCCGGCGGAGCCCGGGCTGGAGCTCGCCCAGCCGTTCGAGGCTCTCGACGTACATCGTCGAGACGAGCGAGCGGTCGAGGAGCCCGTGCCGTGTGAGCCCCTCCACGATCTCGCGCTCATAGCCGGGCAGCTTCAGGTCCACGTCCAGCTCCACTCCGGCGTACGCCTCACCCGCGAAGTGCTCGAATCCCTCCTCGAGCGTCATGCACTCGCGGCGCTCGCTGTCCGCGTAGTCGTGCGCCAGCACGAGCCGCCCGTCGCGCGTTCGGAGCACGTCGAACTCGATCATGTCCACGCCGTGATCGAGTGCTGCCTCGAAGCTCGCGGCGGTGTTGCCCGGCGCCACGTGGTCGGCGCCTTTGTGTCCCACGCGGATCAGGCCTGACACGTCGGGCACCAGTAGGTCGTCCGGTTGTCATCGCCCTGTCCGCGCGCGCGGACCGGCGTGCCGCAGCGCCGGCACGGCCTGCCCTGGCGCTCGAAGACCCAGCGCTCGCGCACGTACCCGCCGCCGTCGGCCGACCGCTGCATGAGCGGTCGCACCGCGTGGACGGCTGCGAGCGCCTGCTCGTCCGTGAGCTCGCCCAGGGACTTCCATGGGTCGAGTCCCGCCAGGAAGCACGCCTCCGCCTTCCAGAGATTGCCGATGCCGCACACGTTCCGCTGGTCGAGCAGCGCATCGCCGATCCCGCGCGTGGGGTCGTCCTCGCGCAACCGCCTGATGAAGCGCGCCGCGTCGAACTGATCGGCGAGGATGTCGGGCCCGAGCCGCGCGATCCGGTGGTCGAAACGCGAGCGCGAGTCCGTCATCAGCTCCAGGACGGGCCCGCCGAACTGGACGACCTCGTGGTCCGCCGTGCGGATCACCAGCCACGCGCGGCCGGGTGACTTACCCCAGCGCCGCTCGCGCTCGTACACGCCCCACCAGCCGTTCATGCGCAGATGCGAGTGAAGCGTGAGGTCGCCTTCGAAGCGGATAAAGAGGTGCTTCCCCTTCGAGTCGACCGCGCGCACCGGGCGCCCGCTCAGCCGCTCCGGCCAGCGGTCGCGCTCGAAGCGAGGGTGGGGCGTCTCGATGGAGAGGATCTCCTTGCCGACGAGTGCGGCCCGAATGCGCCTGGCGGCGCCGTAGATCGTGTCGCCCTCGGGCATTGCATCGAGGGTAGAGCCGCGCCGCCGGGCCCGCGGTCAGCAGCGCCGGAAGTGGATGTTGCGCACGAACCGCTCCGGGCCGACCTGGATCGCGACCTTGAGCGTGTGCCGCCCGCGCTTCTTGGCCTCGTACGAGAAAATCCTGAATACGAGCTTCTTCTTCGTCAGGTAGCCACGGTACCGGCCGTACAGCCGAAACGTCATGCGGATAGGTGCCGCCGCGCTGGTCAGCACGCGAATGCGGATCCTGAGCGTGCCGCGCGCGCAGCTGCGCGGCACGCCGGAGACCTTGACACGCGGCCGCCCGGGTCCGCCGGTCACGTTCGACCACTCCGGATTCGAGCCGCCGACCAGAGGGTGGGCGCCCTGGCCGTCGGCCGGGACGATCCACAGCTCGCCGGTCGCCTCGGCCGGTGCGTCGCGACTCTGGTCCTCCTCCGGCCAGTAGAAGTAGGCGACCTGGGTGCCATCCGGGGAGACGGAGGGGTCGACCTCGTCGACCTTCGGCGTGGAGGTGAGCCGGCGCAGGTTGGTCCCATCGGCGTTCATCAGCCAGATGTCCACATCCCTCGTGAAATCGCCGTCCGTGCAGTTGGGGAAGGGGTTGCACTGGTAGGTCGTCTTGTTGACCGCCCTGGTGAAGGCGATCGTCCGGCCGTCGGGCGAGAAGGCCGGCTCGTCGTTCTTCACGAAGAGCCGCGCGGGCGGATCGAGGCTGGTCTGATTCTCGTTCGCGAGGACCGTGTGCTGGTCACTGCCGTCGCCGTTCATGACGTAGATGCCGTCGAAGCGGTCGTATGCGATGCGGCCGGTGCCGGCGAAGGACGGGTCGTATGCCTCGTTCGTAGTGAGCCTGCGGCCGTTGCTGCCGTCGGAGCGGACCGTGTAGATGTCACCGCGTATGCCGCTCGAGCTGCCGGAGAACGCGAGGTAGGCGACCGTCTCACTGTCCGGGGCGAACGAAGCCGTATAGGCCTGGTCCCAGCTATCGATCGGACCGGTGATCTGGTGCTTCCCGGTCCCGTTGGCGCTCATGACGCTGACCTGAGTGCCGCGCGTGAACGCGATGCTCGACCCGTTGGGCGCGACGGTCGGGTCGCGGCCGAGAGCGCTGATGCAGTTGAAGCCAGCGCCGTTCGGCTTGATCGAGGCGACGCCGCAGAACGCCTAGGTGAAGAAGACCCGGCCATTCGGGCCTGAGACTGCCGCCGTCGCGGAGGGAGCCAGCGAGACCATCACCGCGACGCCGGCCAGAGCGGCTGTGGCGGTCCTCACGAGCCGATTCTAAGCGCTGAGCGTCAGGCGGCGCGGGCTCTGCCGGAAGCCGAGCTCGATCAGAAGCGCGCCGGTCTCGGAGCCCACGACGGGCTCGCCGTCGAAGCGCTCGATGGCGAGCCGCGGCACGCGGCCGCGGCGCACCTCGTCCGCCAGCGCCTCCAGTGCAGGGCGCAGCCACTCGTCGTCCGGCGACTTGAGGGCAAGGAGCCCCTTGCCGCCGCGCTCGACGTACAGGACCGGCTCGGCCTCGAGGGTCACGACGTAGGCGCCGGGCACGCGCGCGGGGCGGCGGCCGTGCGCAAGCGCCAGGCCGTGCCCGGCGCGCAGCGACGATTTCTCGTCGTCGGCGTCCCGCTTGGGCCATGGGAGCGTCGCGCCGTAGGGATTCGCGGGGTCAGTCGCGGCCAGCACCAGCGCTCCGGCGGGCTCGTCGGTCCGCAGGCTCCGCAGGCGCTCGACCGCCGCTGGAAGGGCGAACTGCGCCCCGCCCAGTCCCTCGACGAAGTAGCCCCGCCGCGCGGTGCCGAGCGTCTCCAGATTCGAGAGCTCGCTATAGAGCCCGGCGAAGCCCCCGGGGATGCCCTCGGCCAGCACCGCCTCGCGTGTGATGATTCCGTGGCGCTCCAGCAAAAGCTCGGAGATCGCCCGTATCCGCGGCCCGTGCGACGGTCCCCCGGCGAACAACGGCCCCGTGAGCGACCAGCGGCCCTGTACCTGAGGCGCACCCGGTCGCCGGCGGCGCGCGAAGCGCCGCCCGGCCTGGCGGTCCGCCTTCGCGACGGAGAGTTTCGGCGCGCGCAGCGGCGCGAATGCGTCGTTCGTGACCTCACCGGCCCAGGCGAGGTCCCAGAGAGCCTCCTGTAGCTGGGCGGGCTCGGCGTTGCCGAGATCGGCAAGCAGATCGGTCCAGAACGCCGCGCCGCGCTCGAGCCGTTCGCGGATCGTGTCGTGGAGCGGCTCGGAGGGGCGCTCGCCCTTGAACGGCGGCGGCCCGAGCCAGCGGGCGTCCTCGCGGAACAAGAGCGCCACGCGGCCCGAGTTCCGGCCGAGCGCGCCCGCGCCCACCCAGACGAGCTCGCCGCTCGCACAGAGCTGGTCCATCCAGGCGGGTGAGTACGCGCCCACCCGGCGCGGCAGTACGTCGCGCTCCCAGACCTCGGGAGCCAGCGCGAGGCCCTGCAACGGGACGAGCAGCTCGCGCAGCCGGTCGACCCCGGCGCCGCCCGGCGGAGCGCGGTCGACGCCCTGCCACTCGGGCAGGAAGCGCGCCAGCGCCCGCTGCTCGGCCGGCTCGACCTCCTTGCGGAGGGTGGCGAGCGACGCCCGGCGCAGGCGGCGCAGCACCTCGGGGTCGCACCATTCGCGCTCGCTCCCGCCGGGGCGGAGCTCGCCGCGCACGAGGTCACCGGCTCGCTCGAGCTCCCGCAGGACGGGGCCGAAGTCGACGCCGTAGCGCTCCGACAGCTCTCGCGTGGTGAACGGGCCGTGGGTGCGCGCGTAGCGGCGCGCCATGCGCACTAGCGGTTCCTCGACCTCCTCCAGGAACACGGCGGGGAGGCCGCCGGGCGGCACCGCGCCGAGTGCGTCCCGGTAGAGGCCTGCGTCCTCCGCGGCTATCCAGCGCTCCTCACCACCGATCCGCATGCGCACGGCACGTCGCTCCCGCTCGAGCTCGGCCAGGATGCGCCCAGCGGCCACGACGGGCATGCAGCGCACCTGCGCCTCGTCGGTGGTGAGGTCGCCAACGGCGCGCAGCACATCGTGCAGCCCGTCCGCGTTCGCAGCGCGCGTGCGCTCGCTGACGCGCTGGAGGTCGGCCTCGACGTCCCCGAGCGCGCCCGGGTCGATCAGCTCACGGAGCTCCTCTTGGCCCAGCAGCTCGCGCAGCAGGTCGCGGTCCAGCGAGAGCGCCGCGGCCCGCCGCTCCGCGTTGGGCGTGTCGCCCTCGTACATGTACGTGGCGACGTAGTCGAACAAGAGCGACGACGCGAACGGCGAGGCGTTCTGCGTCTCGACCTCGACGAGTGACAGCTCGCGCGTGTGGAGGCCCGTGAGAAGCTGCTGCAGGCCGGGGAGGTCGAGCACGTCCTGCAGGCACTCGCGGTAGGTCTCGAGCACGATCGGGAACTGGCCGTAGCGCTTGGCGACCTCGAGCAGCGACTGCGCCTTCAGCCGCTGCTGCCAGAGCGGCGTGCGCTTCCCGGGACGCGCCCGCGGGAGCAGGAGCGCGCGCGCCGCGTTCTCGCGGAAGCGTGCCCCGAACAGCGCTGAGCTCGAGAGCTCCTGCACCACGAGGTCCTCGATCGCATCCGGCTCGATCATGAGGAAATCGGCGGAGGGCGGTTCGTCGGCGTCGGGAAGGTGGACGATGATGCCGTCGTCCGACCAGATAGCGTCGGACTCGAGGCCGTGCTCGTCGCGGATGCGCGCGGAGAGCGCCAGCGCCCAGGCCGAGTGCACGCGGCCGCCGAACGGCGAGAGCAGGCACAGGCGCCAGTCGCCGATCTCGTCGCGGAAGCGCTCGACGACGATCGTGCGGTCGCTCGGCACGACACGGGTTGCCTCGCGCTGCTCGCGCAGGAACGCGGACAGGTTGCGGGCGGCGCGCTCATCGAGGTCGTACTCCGCCGCGAGCTCACCCGGGTCGCGGTCCACCGACTCGCGCGCGAAGGCGCCGATGGCCAGCCCGAGCTCCTTCGGGCGGCCGATTCCGTCGCCCTTCCAGAACGGCACGGCGCCGGGGGCGCCTGGCGCGGGTGTCACGATCACGCGGTCGCGCGTGATCTCCTCGATGCGCCAGGTGGAGGCGCCGAGCAGGAAGGTCTGGCCGGGGCGCGCCTCGTAGACCATCTCCTCGTCGAGCTCGCCTACGCGGCGGCCGTCCGGGAGGTGCACCCCGTAGAGGCCGCGGTCCGGGATGGTGCCGGCGTTCGTGACGGCGAGCTGGAGGGCGCCCTTGCGGGCGCGGATCGTGTCCTCGACCCGGTCCCAGACGATGCGGGGACGCAGCTCGGCGAACTCCTCCGAGGGGTAGCGGCCGTCCAGCATGTCGAGCACGCTGTCGAGCAGCTCGCGCGACAGCTCCGCGTACGGGTAGGCGCGCCGGATCGCGTCGTGGAGCGCCGGCACCTTGAGCTCGTCGCCCCCGGCGACCATCGCGACGATCTGCTGCGCGAGCACGTCGAGCGGGTTGCGCGGCACGACCGTCGGCTCGATGTCGCCGTCGCGCATGCGGCGGGCGACCACCGCGCACTCGAGCAGGTCCGCACGGAACTTGGGAAAGATCCGCCCGCGCGAGACCTCGCCGACGCCGTGGCCGGCGCGGCCGATCCGCTGGAGGCCGGCGGTGACCGATTTGGGCGACTCGACCTGGACGACGAGGTCGACGGCGCCCATGTCGATGCCGAGCTCGAGCGACGACGTGGCCACCAGGCAGGGGAGCTCGCCCGACTTGAGGAGGTCCTCCACGACGAGCCGCTCCTCGCGCGCGAGCGAACCGTGGTGAGCGCGCGCGATGTACTGCGGCTCCTGCCCGTCATCCGATTCCTCGGAGGCGAGGTCGTTCAACCGGACGGCCAAGCGCTCCGCCCCGCGCCGGCTGTTCACGAACACGATCGTCGAGCGGTGCTCGCGGATCAGCCTGAGCAGCTCGGGATAGATCGCCGGCCAGATCGAGCGCGACGTGGCCCCAGCGGGGGCCGTGCCGCCAAGTCCCTCGCCCACGAGATCGCCTCCGCCTGCGGCAGTGCCCATGCCGCCGTAGGCCGGGTCGGTGACGTCGTGCGCGTCGGGTTCGCGCATGCTCTCGACCGGCACATGGATCTTCAGGTCGAGCGGCTTTCGAATGCCCGCGTCGATCACGGTGCAGCCGCGGCCGGCCCCGACCAGGAAGCGGCCCACCTCCTCCAACGGGCGCTGTGTGGCCGACAGGCCGATCCGCTGGAGCGGCCGTCCGGCCAGCTCTTCGAGCCGCTCGAGCGTGAGCGCCAGGTGTGCGCCGCGCTTGGTGCGAGCCACGGCGTGGATCTCGTCGACGATCACAGCCTCCGCGTCGACGAGGAACTCGCGCGCCCGCGAGGTGAGCATCAGGTAGAGCGACTCGGGGGTCGTGATGAGCACGTCCGGAGGCGTCCGGAGCATCGCCTGGCGCTCGCGCTGGGGGGTGTCGCCCGTCCGGATCGCCACGGAGACGTCGCCGCCGATGCCCCTGAGCGGCGCGCGCAGGTTCTTCTCCACGTCGTAGGAGAGCGCCTTCAGCGGGGAGACATAGACCAGCCGCGTCTTCCGCTCCCCCTCGCGTGCCGGCTCGGAGACCAGCCGGTCGAGTGCCCAGAGAAACGCGGCAAGCGTCTTGCCGGACCCCGTCGGAGCCGAGACGAGCACGCTCTCACCCGCCGCAATCGCAGGCCAGGACTGGGCCTGAGCCTCGGTTGGACGCTCGAATGAGCGTGTGAACCAGTCACGTACCCGTGGGTTGAACGATGCGAGCGGGTCGGAATGCATGCAACCCACGAGCGTACCGCGTGGTGGGGTTGGGCCTGTCCTTCGCGGGTACGGTCATGCCGTGCAACTCACTCGCAAGCTAGTCACGCTCGTCACCGCGGCTGCGCTCTGTATGCCCATCGCCGCCTGCGGCGAGAGCGACCTCGACAAGGCGCGCAACGACGTTCAGGACAAGGCGGACGAGCTGAAGGGCAACCTCGACGACGTGTCGACGAAGGACCTGGAGAAGAAGCTGAACGACGTCGAGGACGCCGCCAAGGACGGCAGCGACGACACGAAGCAAAAGGCGCGCGAGCTGCAGAACAAGATCGAGAGCGAGCTCAACAGCCGGAAGTAGAACGCCGCACCCGCGCGCGGCTTTGCTCGGGCGAACGACGCATTGAGGGGTGGTCCGGATCGGGTTGTTTCTCGAAGCGTCCTGCCCAACGCCGCTATAGGCGGCCCTATCCAGGACGCTTCGCGGAAAGCCACCCCTTCACCGCTGCCGTTCGCCTCGCCCGGCGAGGCGACGCGATCAGCCAGTGCGCGGCAGCGAGTGCTCTGCCACCACGCGGTGCAGGTGCACGCCGGCCGCCAGCCCGGCGGAGGCGAGGAGGGCGAGCCCTGCGGCCTCGGGACTGCCCACCACCGCGCATGGGATCACCGCTAGCGCAGCGGGCACGATCACCCGGCGGTGGCCGGCCAACAGGCCCGCGAAGGCCGAGAGCAGCAGCACCAGCAGAACCACGACGGCCATCGTTCCCTCCTATAGGCCCTCAGGATGGCGTGCCGTGTAGCCGCTCGCGGAGCGCATCTGCGCGCTCCAGCGGTTGCCGGTGCGGCTCCGGGCACTCGTGTCGAAGCGCAGCCCCGCGACGATCATGTAGGCGTGGCTCGGGTTGGTCCGGATCGTCACCCACGTGCCGCGCCCGCTCTCACCCCAGGTCATGAACTCGGTTGAGTCGAGCGCCCGGCTCAAGAGGCCCGCGGCGTGGAGCACGTAACTGACCGAGCCCGAGCAGTCGTAGCCGGTGTCGATCCAGCGCGCGTGCCCGCCCCCGTACTTGTACGGCTTGGTGGCAATCGCGTTGCCCGCCTCGATGATGGCCTTCACCTGGTCCGGGGCGGACGCGGGGGCCACCGCGAGCCCGCTAGAGGTCAGATACGCCTTCTCGGCGGGCGCCACAGTGGGCTCCTCGGGCGCAGCCGCGCTCGCACGCGCCCGCACGATCCGCTGCTCCGCCCGCGAGGCGCGGCCGTTCACCCTGCGCTGCTCCGCCCGCTCGAAGGTCACCACGCTGCGCCGGGTGGCCGGGCCGAAGGCCCCGTCGGGGACCGTGTCGTATCCGGCCTTGTCCAGGTAGCGCTGGAGCGCGCGCACATCTGAGCCGCTCGACCCGACCTGCAGGGTGCGGGTCGCGTAGCCGGCGGCAACGGCATTGGCGCTGATCGTCAGGCTGAGCACGGCGACAGCAAGCGCCGGCAGCTTGCGGAACATCGAGTTCCCCTCTTCTATGCGCCTACGGGGTTAGCTGTCGGGCTCGCGCCAGAAGAGCGGCGCTACACAAAAATGAGGCTTGCGATTCGCCCCGTACTGCCTGTGGGTCCCCCGTTCCCCGGCCGTCTGGGCGCCCGGGGATTCGGCTATCTATTCCCAGCGCGCGGCACCATAACACTCTCGGCGGCGATCTGGGCTGCACGCTCGAAGACCGCGTCCAGCATCGACTCGGTGAGCCTTCCGGTGAAGGTGTTCTGCTGGCTCGGGTGGAACGAGCCGAGCAGCACGGGGCCGTCCCGAACCGCGAACTCCGCGAGGTGGCCGAAGGCCGGACGCGGCTTCAGCTCGTGCAGGAGGCAGGCCGCATCCCAGGCGAACTTGCCCAGACAGACGATCACGGCTGGACGGATCAGCCCAAGCTCCGCGGCCGCGTAGGGCAGGCAGTTGTCGCGCTCGACCGGGAGCGGCTTGTTGGCCGGCGGGGCGCAGCGCACGGCGGCCCCCACGAAGGCGCCGCGCAGTTCGAGGCCGTCGTCCGCGTGGACAGAGTGCGGCTGGTTGGCGAAGCCGGTCCGGAACATCGACCCGAACAGCCAGTCGCCCGAGCGGTCGCCGGTGAACACGCGGCCGGTGCGGTTCCCGCCGTGGGCGGCCGGGGCCAGCCCCAACACGTACACGCGTGCCTCCGGGTCGCCGAATCCGGGCACGGGCCGCCCCCAGTACTCCTCGGCCGCGAACGCCGCGCGCTTCTCGCGCGCGACCTTCTCGCGCCACTCCACAAGGCGCGGGCAGCGGCGGCAGCGCGTGACGCGCCGCTCTAGCTCTTCAAGCGCTTGCCGGTCGTGAAGAGGTGCTGAGCCCACGCGTAGGCAGGGATCGCCAGCGCCGCGGTCACCGCGAGCGAGAGCAGAATCGAGACGTCGCTCTCGCCCAGGAAGCCGTAGCGCACGGCGTTGACGAGGTAGAAGACCGGGTTGAAGTGGGACAGCTCCTCCCATGGCGACGGCAGCACGTCGACCGAGTAGAAGACGCCGCCCACGAACGTCAGCGGCAGGATCACGATGTTCTGGATGAAGCTCGTGTGGTCCCAGGTCTCGGCGTAGATCCCGACCACGAGGCCGAGCGATGCGAACAGCACCAGCCCCAGGCCCATCGCTAGCGCCAGCTCGAATGGGTGCTCGACCGGAACGTCCACCAGCACGAAAGCGAGCACCAGCAGCGACCCCCCGATGGCCAGCGCGCGCACGATCCCGCCGATCGTGAAGCCAAAGGACATCTGCCACGGGCGCATGGGCGCGGACAGAACGTCGTTGACATAGCGGTCGAAGCGCGCCTGGAAGATCGTGGAGGCGTTGTTTGCAAAGGCTGCCTGGACCACGCCCATCGTGATCAGCCCCGGGACAATGAAGACCTCGTAGTCCACGTCGCCGACCTGTCTGATGCGCCCGCCGAGCGAGAGCCCGAACACGAGGATGAACAGGGTCGACGACACGACCGGCGCGAGGACGGTCTGGGTCCAGAGCTTCGAGATACGCAGCGTCTCGCGCTTGCACAGCCAGGCGAGGCCCGTCATGAGGCCATCGCCTTCACATAGACGTCCGTCAGCCTCTGGACACCAAAGTGCTCGCGGAGGCCCTCGGCCGAGTCTCTCGCGATCAGGTGGCCGCCCCGGATGAGAGCGATCTCCTCACACAGCTCCTCGGCCTCCTCTAGGTAGTGCGTCGTGAGGAGGATCGTCGTGCCCTCCGCGTGCAGCTGCCTGATATAGCGCCACAGATCCATTCGGAGCTCGAAGTCGACACCCGCGGTGGGCTCATCCAGGATCACGAGGCGGGGCTTGTGCATGAGCGCACGCGCAAGTAGCAGGCGCCTGCGTTGACCACCGGAGAGCTTTGGTGCCCGAACGTCGCGCTTCGCCTGGAGACCGAAGGCTTCGATGAGCTCGTCGGCCCGCGATTCGGGGTGAGTCATCCCGAAGTAGCCGCCGTGGTACTCGAGCGTCTCCTTGACCGTAAGGAAGCGGTCGAGGTTGATGTCCTGCTCGGCGAGCCCGACCCACGAGCGCGCCTGCAGCGTGTCGTGCGGCTCGCCGAACACGAGCACCTCTCCCTCGGTGATCCGCAGCAGGTTGCAGACGGCACTGATCAGCGTGGTCTTGCCGGCGCCGTTCGGGCCGAGCAGGCCGAAGAACGCGCCGGCCGGGATCCTGAGGTCGAAGTCCTCGAGTGCGAGCGTGCCGTCGTCGTATCGCTTCGTCAGGCCGCGCAGCTCGAGTGCGGGTGTGTCGTCACGGAACACCCATTCGAGACTAACGACCGCCGGTCAGCGGACCGGTAGCTTCATCAGTGCCACCGGCCATGCGACTAGATCGCCGCGCTTGAGCGTCAGGCCAACCGCCTCCCATCCGTCCGAGCCGAGCTCGTTCAGAGTGTCGGGCCGCAAGCCGGCCGACTTCTTCTTCAGTCCTCCCGCGTCCTCGAGCGGCACCACGAGGTATTCCCACTTCGTGTCCGGTGTCATGTGCAACCGTAAACGCGGGCTCCGCGCAGGTCATCGGGGCTGCACCGCAGACCGCGTAGGTAGTTAGCCCAGGGCCCTGCCGTAGTGCTTCTCGTAGTAGTCGCGGTACTCGCCCGAGCGGATCGGGCCCCACCAGGCCTCGTTGTCGCGGTACCAGTCGACCGTGCGCGCAAGACCGTCCTCGAAGCGCACCTGGGCCTCCCAGCCGATCTCCGAGCGCAGCTTGTCGGAGCTGAGCGAGTAGCGGCGGTCGTGTCCCGGTCTGTCCTTGACGTGCTCGATGAGCGACTCGTCGCGGCCGGTCAGCTCGAGGATCCCCCGGACCACGTCGATGTTCTCGCACTCGTCCGGGCCGCCCACGTTGTAGGCCGCGCCGGGCCGGCCGTCCTCGAGCACGGTGTGGATGCCACGGCAGAAGTCCTCCACGTACAGCCAGTTGCGCACCTGGCGGCCGTCTCCGTACACGGGCAACGGGTCGCCGTGCAGCGCGTTGAGGATCGAGAGCGGGATCAGCTTCTCGGGGTACTGGTACGGGCCGTAGTTGTTCGAGCCGCGGCAGATGACGGCGTGGATGCCGTAGGTGTGGTGGTGGGCCGAGACCAGGAGATCGCCGGCGGCCTTCGTCGCCGAGTAGGGCGACGACGGGTCGAGCGGCGAGGTCTCGGTGAACGAGCCCTCCGGGATCGAGCCGTAGACCTCGTCCGTCGAGACCTGGAGGTAGCGCGGCACGCCGAGCTCTCGCACCGCGTCGAGCAGGACGCCCGTGCCGACCACGTGGGTGCGGGCGAACACGTCCTGGTCCGCGATCGAGCGGTCCACGTGCGACTCGGCGGCGAAGTTCACGATCGCGTCGACGCCTGCGGCCACCTGCCTCACCAGCTCGCGGTCCTCGATCCCGCCGACCACGAGCTCGACGCCATCCGGCACGTTCTCGCGCCGGCCGGCGTAGGTGAGCTTGTCGAGCACGACAATGTCGTGGTCGGTTTGGAAGAGGCGGACGTAGGTCGAGCCGATGAACCCGGCGCCGCCCGTGACGAGCAGCTTCACGCCCGCACCCCCAGGTACGCGTCGAGACCGTCCTGCCAGGACGGGAGCGCCGGTGCGCCGCGTTCGCTCGCCAGAACCGAGTTGGCGGGGCGGCGTGCCGGACGCGGGAACTGGTCGGTCGTGCAGGGCCGCACGACAGCATCAACGCGGGAGCGCTCGAAGATCGTGCGCGCGAATTCGAACCAGGAGCAGGAGCCCGCCGCGGCCACGTGCAGGAACCCGTGACCGTGGCCCTCCGCGAGCGCGACGAGCGCATCCGCGAGATGGCCGCTGAAGGTCGGGCACCCGACCTGGTCGCTCACGACATCGACCTCGCCATGCCCCTCGCCGAGGCGCAGCATCGTGGCGACGAAGTTGCGGCCACCGGCACCGAACAGCCACGACGTGCGCACGATCAGACTGTGGGGGCTCGCGGTGAGCGTCGCCCGCTCGCCCGCCAGCTTCGAGTCGCCGTAGGACGACAGGGGATTGACCGGGTCGGACTCGACATACGGTCCGGCCTTGGCCCCGTCGAACACGTAGTCGGTCGAGACGTAGATCACGCGGGCCGCTGCCTCGGCGACGTTCCGCGCGCCGTCTGCATTCACGGCATGGGCGACCTCGGGCTCGTCCTCGGCGCCGTCCACGTTTGTGTAGGCGGCGCAGTTGACCACAGTCGCCCCCTCGAGCGCGTCGCGCACCGCCTCACGGTCCGTCACGTCGAGCTCGGCGTGCGTGAGCGCGATGGCGCGGTCGCCCGCGGCGCGGACAACGTCCTGCCCCAGCATGCCGCCTGCCCCGACAACATGGATTGTCACGGCCGGGAAGTATGGTGGCTGGCGTGCTCGAGGTCCTCGACCTGACCAAGAGGTACGGCACGAACCTCGCGGTCGACGGCCTCAGTTTCACCGCGCAGCCCGGCCGCGTGCTCGGCTTCCTCGGACCGAACGGGGCGGGCAAGACGACGACGCTACGGACGCTCCTCGGCCTCACCCTGCCGACCTCGGGAGGGGCGACGGTCGACGGCCGGTCGTACCGCGCGCTGACGGATCCGCTCTCGACGGTCGGGGCCGTACTCGAAGGCCCGCAGTTTCATCCGGGCCGAACCGGCCGGAATCACCTGCGGATGTTGGCGATGGCGGCCGGGATCCCCGTGCAGCGCGTCGACGAGCTGCTCCGCCTGGTGGAGCTCGACGCCGCGGGCGGAAAGCGGGTGAAGGGCTATTCGCTCGGCATGCGCCAGCGGCTGAGCCTCGCCGCGGCACTGCTCGGCGACCCGCGCGCGCTGGTGTTGGACGAGCCGGCCAATGGGCTGGACCCCCAGGGAATCCGCTGGCTGCGCGACTTCCTGCGGGCCCAGGCAGCCGAGGGCCGCACGGTGCTGATCTCAAGCCACGTGCTGGCGGAGGTCGCGCAGACTGTCGACGAGGTGGTCGTGGTGAATCGGGGGCGGCTCGTGGCCCAGGGATCGCTCGACGAGCTGACCCAAGGCGCGGCCGCGCCCGTCTGGGTGCGGAGTCCCGAAGCCGAGCGCCTGCGCGCCGCGCTCGTCGCCAAGGGAATCGACGCCGAGCCGGGCGAGGCCGGGGCGGACTGGCTGCGGGTCCGGGATTCGTCGCTCGAGACGGTGGGGATAACCGCGGCGGAGAACGGCATCGCGGTGTTCGAGCTGTATCGCCCGCGGCAGTCGCTCGAGAGCGTGTTCTTCGAGCTCACGGCACAGCCGGAGGCGGCGGCCACGTGACCCGGCTCGTGGCGGCCGAGCTCTTCAAGCTGCGCACCACGCGCACATTCGCAGCGATGGTGGGCACCACCATCGCGCTGCTGCTCCTGATCCTCATTCTCACCTTGGCGCTCACCGACCGCTTCGACACCGAGAACGACGTGCGCTCGCTCCTCTCGTCGGCGAGCATCAGCGGCCTGTTCATGCTCATCCTGGGCGTCGTCGCCGGAGCCGGCGAGTACCGTCACGGCACGATCGCCTCCACCCTCCTGGTCACCCCCAATCGGCTGCGCGCGGTGACCGCCCAGACACTGGGGGTCGCCGCGGCCGGGCTGACGGTCGGACTTGCGTGCGCCGTCCTCTCGGCGGCGATCGGCCTCCCATGGCTGTCGGCCAAGGACGCGGCCACGCTGTCCACGGGGGAGCTGCTCACCCTCTTCCTCGGCTGCGCCGTTTACACCGCGCTCGCCGCCGCGTTCGGCGTGGCGCTCGGCGCGCTGATGCGAAACCAGGTGGCGGCCGTCGTGCTGGTGTTGGTTTTCCTGTTCGTGGTGGACCCGGCGCTGTCAGCCCTTCTCGACGAGTACGGGAAGTTCTCGCTCTCCGGCCTCTCCTCCTCGATGAGCGGTGGGTCGCCCGACGACGCGCCGGGGTCGGAGCTCCTCCCGCAGGGAGTCGCCGCCCTGATCTGGGCCGCGTACACGGTGGCGGTCGCCGCGGGGGCGGCGCTGATGACCGCCCGGCGCGACGTCTAGCGCAGCGCGGCCGTCGACCCGCGCACGAGCAGCTCCGCGGGCAGCACGACTCGCCTGCGCGTGCGCGTGCCGTTCAGGCGTAGCTCGAGGAGCTCGAACGACGTGGCTCCCAGGAGCTCCGCGTCGAGCGCAACGGTGGTGAGCGGCGGGTCGAGCACACGCGCGAACTCCATGTCGTCGAAGCCGATCACCGACAGATCGTCCGGGATTCTGACTCCGCGGTCGCGCGCGGCCAGGTACATGCCGGCGGCGATCACGTCGTCGTCGCAGAACACGGCCGTGGACCCCTCGTCGAGCAGCGGCCCCGCGTTGAGTCGGGCATCCTCGATCGTGATCGGGGTCATGACTCGCGGCTGCTCGTCGGGGTCGAGCCCGGCCTCGCTCAGGACCCGCCGGCGGCTCTTCTCACGATGCTCGAATGTGAGCGCTCGGAACGCCGCGGCGAGATGGCCGATGCGGCGGTGCCCGAGCTCGATGAGATGCTCGAACGCCGCCGTCGCTCCGGCCTCGCCGTCGAACCGCACCGACGGGCGCCGCGGCGCCTCGGTCTCCATCAGCACGACGTTCTCGTCCGGCCCGAGCGCGTCGGGCTCGGTCACCTCGAACAGCATGTAGCCGTCTACCGGTCCGGCCCGGAGGGCCTCGAACGACTGCGACTCCCAGTGCCGGTCGTTCTGCGTGTCGACCAGGATGACGATGTAGCCCGCCGCGGCGGCCGCGCGCTGCGCGCCGCGGAGCACCTTGCTGAAGAAGGGGTTCGTCATGTCGGGGACCAGCAGGGCGACCGCCCGCGACGCACCGAGCCGCAGCGCCTGCGCGGCGGCGTTCGGGCGGTAGCCGAGCTCGCGCGCGCACTCACGCACGCGCTCGGCGGTCGCCTCGGAGACGCGTCCGCGGCCCTTGCCCGAGAAGACCAGCGAGACCGTGGACTGCGATACGCCCGCACACCGGGCGACGTCGATGCTGGTGCGGCGCTCGATGGGGGAATGCAAGCAGGCGAGCCGGGCGTGGCCGCGCTTGTCGGAGCGAACGACAGCATTGAGGGTCAGGTCCGGCAGGTGGTTGGGATTCGGTGCGAAAAACGCTACGGATCCCAACCACCTGGTTGGGCATGCCTCTTAATGCTGTCGTTGGCTGGGCTCAGCGCCTCTTTGACGTCCTAGTCATACGTAGTATGCTCATACGTATGACGTCCCTGCGCACACACATCGCGTCTGTCCTCGCGGCCGGCGCCGTGGCCACCGGCGCGGCCTTCGGGGCCGGTGCCCAAGGC
>JBKPME010000089.1:0-10233 GCA_046731915.1 Actinomycetota bacterium | reverse complement strand
GGGCACGGCTGCGGCGCGCCGCGGCCCGCGAGCTGCGCGATGCGCTGCTCGCCCGGCGGATGTGGCCGGCCATCGCGCTCGCGTCGGCGCTCGTCGTTGCGGGCCACGCAGCCACATTCCTGATCGCCGCGCGGAGCGCGGGGGTAACCGCACCGCCGTCTCAAATGCTGCCGCTGGCGCTGCTCGTGATCCAGGCTGCGGCGCTGCCCAACGTCGGCGGCTGGGGGCCGCGCGAGGGCGTGACCGCTTGGGCGTTCGCCGCCGCTGGGCTGGGAGCGTCGCTCGGGGTCGCCACCGCGGTCGTGTATGGCGTCATGGTCCTCGTCGCCAGCCTGCCGGGCGCCGTCGTCCTCGTGGCCGCTTGGGTGTTCCGCACCCGGTCGGCGCCGTGGCGGGGGCGGCCGCTCCTGGGCGGACTCGGGGTCCCGGCGCGCCTCGACGGAGCCCCCGATGCCTGACCGGCCATACACCCTGATGAGCTGCAGCGTGTCGCTCGACGGCTACCTGGGCGACCGCACACCCCGCCTCGCGCTGTCCAACGAGGCTGACTTCGACCGGGTCGACGAGGTGCGCGCCTCCTGCGACGCGATCATGGTGGGCGCGGTCACCGTGCGCACCGACAACCCGCGGCTGCTCGTGCGCTCGCAGACCCGCCGCGAGGAGCGCAAGGCCCGCGGGCTCCCAGCGTCTCCGAAGAAGATCACCGTGACAAACCGGGTGGACCTCGACGCGCGCTCGAACTTCTTCACCGCCGGCGAGGCCGAGAAGCTCGTCTACACCCCCAGCCCGCGGGTGGCCTACGCCCGCGCGCTGCTCGGTCCCGCCGCGACGATCGTGGACGGCGGGCGGCGCGTGCGCATGCGCTGGCTCACCGAGGACCTCGGTGACCGCGGCGTCGAGCGGCTCATGGTCGAGGGCGGCGGCATCGTGCACACGCAGTTCCTGGCCGATGACCTAGTCGACGAGCTCCATCTCGTGATTGCACCCTTCTTCGTCGGCGACTCGACCGCCCCGCGCTTCGTGAGCGAAGGGCGCTTCCCGTGGACTGCGGATCGGCGCGCGACGCTCGCCGAGGTGCGCCAGATCGGCGACGTCGTGCTGCTGCGTTACGCGCTCTCACCCCGGTTCAGGGACGAATGAAAACCATCCGAACGAGTCAGACGGGTCCGGCCACGGGGCTGATCGCCCAGGTGCTGCTGCTGCAGGTCCTGGCGGGGACCGCGGGGCTCGGCGCGGCGGGCTGGATCGTCGGCATCACCTGCGCCGTGACCATGGCAGCGGCGCTGGCGCGCGGCCTCGCGCGCGGTCCCGGTGACCGCCTGGCGCCGGCGTCATGGGTGACGCTCGCCCGAGCCACGCTCGCCGTCGGCGTCGCCGCGCTGGCCGCGGACTCGTTCACACACCCCGCGCCCGTCGCGCTGCTCGTTACGCTCGCGGCCGTCGCGCTCGTGCTGGACGCGGTCGACGGTTGGGTGGCGCGGCGCACCATGGCGACCGCGCTGGGGGCGCGCTTCGACGGCGAGGTCGACGCGTTCCTGATCCTTGTCCTCAGCGTCTACGTCGCCCCCACGTGCGGCGCCTGGGTGCTCGCGATCGGGGCAGCGCGCTACCTGTTCCTCGGCGTTGAGTGGCTGCTGCCGTGGATGCGCGCGCCGCTGCCGCCGCGGCGCTGGCGAAAGCTCGTCGCGGCGACACAGGGGGTCGTGCTGACGGTCGCGGCCGCCGAGGTCCTGCCGCTGGCGCTCACGCAGGCACTCCTCGTCGCCTCGCTCGCGCTGCTCACGGCGTCGATGGTCGAGTGCATGTGGTGGCTGTGGCGCCGCCGGCACGCCGCCCACGACACGCGCGGCTCGCTCCGCACCGGCTTCGCCGTCGCGCTCACGGTCCTTGCCCTGCTGCTCGTCTGGGCCGCGCTCGTGGCCCCGAACGAGCCGAGCGCCCTCAACGTTGGAGCATTCGCGCGGCTTCCCCTGGAGCTCGTCGTGGTCCTCGCCGCGGCCGCCCTGCTGCCGGTCACGCCGCGCCGCGTGCTGGCGATGAGCGCCGGAGTGGTCCTGAGCCTTGTGGTGCTCGTGAAGGTGCTCGACATAGGGTTCTTCACGGCGTTCGACCGGCCGTTCAGGCCCCTCGACGACTCGACCTACCTGGGGATCGGCATCGAGACGCTGGGGGACGCGGTCGGCACGTCGACCGCGAATCTCATCGTCGCGGTCGCGGCCGTGCTCATCCTCGCGATCCTCGCCGTCCCGGTTCTGGCGCTGCTGCGCGTGACGCGTGTCGCGGCCGGCCACCGCACCTGGGCGCTCCGGGCGGCCGCGGCGCTGGGCGTGGTCTGGGTGGCCCTCCGCGTCGTCGACGCACCGGTCGCCTCCTCGAGCGCTGCCGCCATGGCCGTCGACGAGGTGCAGGGCGTGCGGGCCGCGCTGGCGAGTCGCGCGGCGTTCACGCGCCAGATAGCCCACGACCGCTTCGGCGCCACCCCAGGCAACCGGCTGCTCACGGGCCTGCGGGGCAAGGACGTGCTGGTCGTGTTCGTCGAGAGCTACGGGAGGGTCGCGGTCCAGGACTCGTCCTTCTCGCCCCGCGTCCGCGCGGTGCTCGAGCGGGGCGCCGCGCAGCTACGGGCCGCGGGCTTCTCATCGCGCAGCGCCTTCGTCACCTCGCCGACCTTCGGCGGCCTCAGCTGGCTCGCGCATTCCACCCTGCAGTCGGGGGTCACGGTGAACGGCGAGTGGAGGTACGACCAGGTCGTGAAGAAGGGCCGCGTCACCCTGACCCGGGCGTTCCAGCGCGCCGGGTGGCGGGCGGTCGGGATCATGCCGGGGAACCACCGGGCGTGGCCGGAGGGGTCGAGCTTCTACCACTACGACCGGGTCTACGACCGTCGCAACCTCGGCTACCGTGGTCCGGACTTCGGCTTGCCGCCGATGCCCGACCAGTACACCCTTCTGGCACTCCAGCGCCGCGAGCTCGCCAAGCGTCACCGGCCGGCGCTGTTCGCCGAGGTCGACCTCATCTCGAGCCACGCACCGTGGACGCGGATTCCGCGGCTCGTCCCCTGGGGCGAGGTCGGCGACGGCTCGATCTTCGACCGCGTCCCGGTGGAGGAGTCCACGCAGGCCTCGCTCTTCGGCGACGCCGACCGGGCCCGGGCCGCCTACGGGCATTCGATCGAGTACTCGCTGAGCACGCTCTTCTCGTTCGTCCAGCGCTACGGCGACGACGACCTCGCGCTCGTCGTGCTGGGCGACCATCAGCCCGCGACACTCGTCACCGGCCACGACGACCCCAGCCACGACGTGCCCATCTCGGTCATCGCTCACGACCCCAAGGTGATGCGCCGCATCGCCGGATGGAGCTGGCAGAACGGGATGCTGCCGAGCCCGCGGGCGCCGGTCTGGCCGATGGCCGCGTTCCGCGACCGCTTCCTCACCGCGTTCGGGCCGTCGCCGGCGCGGCCGTGAGACAGGACGATCGCGCGCGGTTCGACTGGGCGTTGCAGCGCGCGCGCATGTCGGCATACGCTCCCGGCGAGTTCGTCGGGCAGGAGAGCTTCATGACCGCCGGCGAGATCCGGGCCCTGGCGATGCGGGCCGGCATCGGCCCCGGAGTCACGGTGCTGGACCTGTGCTGTGGCGTCGGCGGACCCGGGCGGTTCCTGACGGGGGAGCTGGGTTGCGTCTACCTGGGCGTGGACGCCAGCGCGAGCGCCGTGGCTATCGCCCGCGAGCGTGCGGGCGACCTGCCGTGCCGCTTTGCGACCACGTGCGTCCCGCCGCTCCCCGCCGGCTCCTTCGATGTCGTGCTCCTGCTCGAGACGATGCTCGCGTTCGAGGACAAGGACGCGCTGGTGCGCGAGATCGCTGCGGCGCTCCGCCCCGGCGGTCGCCTTGCCTTCACGCTCGAGGAGGGTCCGCCGCTCACGACGGGCGAGCGGGGGGCGATGCCCGACGCCGACACGGTCTGGCTCACATCGCTCGACAAAATGGCCACGTCCCTGGAGCGCGCCGGGCTTGTCGTCACGCGGCAGGCGGACCACAGCCACGCGCACCGCGCGACGGCGCAAGCGCTGGCGGACGCGTTCGCGGCGGACGCCGAGGACATCGCCGCGCAGGTCGGCCGCCGGCCCCTGGACGAGCTGCTCGCCGCCCACCTGCTCTGGATCGAATGGCTGCATGAGGGACGGGTCCGGAAGCTCGCGCTGGTAGCGGAGCGCGCATAGCACGCCCCGACTCTGTCGCGGCGCGGCTTTAGCCCATCAGAAGGCCACGGTCGCCTCGGGCGAGCAGGTTGACGTGCCGGCTTCGCAAATCCGGTAGCGGTAACTGCCGGCGCCCTTCCGGTTGATCGCGTCGGTGTGGATGCCGTCGTTGGGCGTGGTCGTGATGAGTGCGCCGTTGCGGTAGATGTCAACGCTTTGGGAGCCGGCTCCGCTCCAGGTCAGGTCGACCCGCTGGTAGCCCTTGGCCTTGTAGCCGCGGGCGGTCAATGAGATCGGGGACGCGGCCGGAGTCGCGGACGCCTCGCCGGAGGCCGCGCTCTCATTGCCCGCCGCGTCGGACGCGGTGACGACGTAGTAGTAGCTCGTCCCGTTCGTCACGCCGGTGTCCGTGTAAGCCGATGCCGTCAGCCGGGTTGACGTGAGCTTCGTGTAGGGACCGCCGGCAGCCGTCGCGCGGTACACGTCGTAGCCGGTGAGGTCGCTCTCGGCGTTGTCGGCCCAGTCGAGTGTCACCCGCCGATCCCCGGCGGCCGCCACGAGGCCGGTGGGCCGCGCCGGGGGCGTCGTGTCGGGCGTGGACCCGCCGATCAGCGCCGCGACGTTGTCCCGGATCGACGGCAGCGCCGCGTACAGCCGTCCGCCCGGGCACTCGGTGGCATTGACGTCGCGGTGCCCGGCGATGTTGGCGAAGGTCAGCTGCGTGCCGCTGACGGGGTTCGTGAACAGCGAGGCGCCTCTCGGGTCGATCCCGTGACGCTCCGCCTTCCAGGCCAGCAGGCGCTCGAGAGCCCCACGCGCGCTCGCGGTGGCGTCGCGATCCGTCAGTGTGCCGAGCAGCGCTATGCCGACCGTTCCGGAGTTGTAGCCGGAGGCATGCGCGCCGGTGACGCCGTTGCCGGCAAGATCCTCGCCGGTCGGGTTCTCGCCTGGCACGTACTGGCGCGAGTAGCGGCCCTCGTAGACCGTCCCCGACTCGTCGATCAGGAAGTTGTAGCCGATGTCGCCCCAGCCCTGAGTGACCGCGTGGTAGTAGTAGATCGAGCGGACCGTCGAGGCGGGATTGGGGTCATTGTTGATCGTGGCCGTGTGGTGCACGATCAGCTTCTGCACCGGATAGAACGCGGGCGGCCAGACTTCGCCGCCGCGCGAGTCGAACCGCAGCGACTCGTCGGCGCCCCAGCCGGCGCGCGTGACGACGGCCGGCTGTGCCACATTCGTCGCAGCGCTTGCGAGCGTGCGATCCCGCTGCCGCCCGCGATCGGTGAGCGCGACGACGGACAGCCGTCGCAGTGGCCGTTTCGTCGCGACCCGCACCGCGGTTGCGCCGCGGGCAAGCATCACGGACCCGTAGGTACGGCCGTCGCGCCTCTGCTCGCCGACGTCGTCGCGCACGACGGTCCGCCAGCGGCCGAAGGCGTGGCCCGGACGGCGGAGCGCCAGCCGGACGCGCGCGTCCGGCGCACCCCGCCAGTAGAGCGCGACGTGGGTGGCGGCACGCTCAAGCTCGAAGGTCCGCTGGCCGGCCACTGCGCCGGAGGAGACATGCGCGACCGTAGGCGCACCCGAGCGCGCCTGCGACTCGATTGGAACGGCCGCAAACGCCAGGCTCCCGATGGCGAGCGCCGCGGTCAGGGCGCCGGTTCTACGAGGTGGGAGCGCGATGCGAGCAGGACCTGCGGAGGGCAACGCGGCAACGCTACAGCTAACCCGTCTCGCCCACAAGCCGAAGAATGGGGTATCACAATCGTGAACGGCTGGCCGGGCGCGAGCGCCCTCCTCGATGCGGTCCGCGTACTCCTCGATGTAGTAGTCGGCGGACGTCTCGAACATGAGTGGGTCGAGCAGCCGATGGGGCCACTTGCGGTGCTCCCGGAGAGATCAACGGACCCGATCGTGTCCCAGAATGTCCGGAACGCGAGCGGCAACGGAATCCAGACCTGGACGTGCTCACCATCGAGATACCGTTCCAGGAAATCCACCTCGAGGATTGTGCTCGGATCGCTGTCCCCTCAGGGGCGGCTCGTTCGTCGTACGGGTGTAAAACCACACTTGCGAGGAGGGAACCATGAAGTATGCGCTGCTGATCTACGGCTCGCCGGATGTCCGTGAGCTTCCGGAAGACGAGCTCAACTCGGTCATCCGCGAGTACGAGGCGATCTTGAATGCACCCGGTGTCCTCAACGGCATGCAGCTGCAGGACACGGAGTCGGCGACGACCGTGCGCGTGCAGAACGGCGAGGCGTTTCTGAGCGACGGCCCATTCGTCGAGGCCAAGGAGTACCTCGGGGGCCTCTACCTGCTCGAGGCGGACAACCTCGACGCGGCGACGGCCATTGCGGCGCGTGTTCCCGCGGCCCGCATGGGCGGTGCAGTTGAGGTGCGACCGGTCGTGGAGCGATAGGCGCGCTGCTCGCCGAGGTCTTCCGCGATGAGTGGGGCCGCGTCCTCGCGACGCTCGTCGGACACTTCGGGGACTTCGATCTCGCGGAGGAAGCGACGCAAGAGGCTTTCGCGGTCGCGGCGGAGCGTTGGCCACACGACGGCGTGCCGCCGAACCCTGGCGCATGGCTGACGATCACTGCTCGCAACCGCGCAATCGACCGGATGCGACGCGATGCCACGCTGACCGAGAAGACGAAGCTGCTCGAGGCACAGGAGAAGGTGGAGGCTGCCATGGAGGGCCCCGAGGTTGAAGAGACGTCGTTTCCGGACGAACGGCTCGAGCTGATCTTCACGTGCTGCCATCCGGCGCTTGCACTCGAGGCGCAGGTGGCGCTCACGCTGCGAGCACTGGGCGGGCTCACGACGGAAGAGATCGCCCGCGCCTTCCTCGTCGAGCCCGAAACGATGAAGCGGCGGCTCTCGCGCGCGAAACGGAAGATCAAGGAGGCCGGGATCCCGTTCAGCGTGCCGCCCGACCCCGTCCTGCCCGAGCGGCTGGCCGCGGTCCTCGGGGTTGTCTACCTGATCTTCAACGAGGGATACGGGGGCCGCATGGACCTGGCATCCGAGGCGATTCGTCTCGGCACGGCCCTCCGCGAGTTGATGCCCGACGAGTCCGAGGTACAAGGTCTGCTCGCGTTGATGCTGATTACGGACGCGCGCCGGGACGCCCGCTTCGAGAACGGCGAGCTCGTGCTGCTCCCTGACCAGGATCGGTCGCGCTGGAACGCGGCCCAGATCGCACACGGGCGCGAGCTGCTCGACTCGGCGCTCGCGCTGAGCGGCCCTCGTCGCGGCTCGTACGCGATCCAGGCTGCCATCGCGGCGCTTCACACCGACGAGCCGTTGGACTGGATCGAAATCGCGGCTCTGTATACCGAGCTCGCCCGGCTAACGGGCTCACCGGTCGTTGAGATGAACCGCGCGATTGCCGTCGCCGAAGCGGACGGGCCGGCGGCAGGACTTGCGCTGCTCGACAGGCTCGAGCTCGACGGGTACCAATACTTCCACTCCACGCGCGCGGAACTACTGCGTCGGTTGGACCGACGCGACGAGGCTCGTGCCGCCTTCCAGCGAGCGCTTGAGCTGGCGCGGACCGAACCTGAGCGCCGCTTTCTACGAGGCCGAATCCAGGAGCTCGGGGGCACCGCCCCGTCTGAGCCTTAGAGCTGTCCCCTCGCACGCCTGCCGTTCGTCGCCTTGTTGAAACCGTTCGACAAGGAGGCGACGAGATGACCGCTTTGAGCGATCAGGCGACAACGCAGGGGACGCAGCGATGGGTCGTCGACCCCGCGCAGTCGACGGTCGAGTTTCGGGTGAAGAACTTCTGGGGGCTGACCACGGTCGTCGGGCACTTCTCGCGGTTCGACGGCGCCTACACGGTCGGGCCGGATGGGCGGGCGGTGGAGTCGAGGGTCGACGCCGCGAGCCTCGACACGGGGAATCGGAGGCGCGACGAGCATCTCCGCTCGAGCGCCTTCTTCGACGTCGAGAGGCATCCGCACGTCCGCTTCACGGCGAACGACGTCACGCACGCCGGCATCGGCGCGCTGCGCGTTCGGGGCGAGTTACAGGCGGCGGGGACGAAGGTCCCGCTTTCGTTCAAGGCGCGCGTGCGTGGGGTAGGCGGCGAGCTCGAGGCTGAGGCGACCGCGCTGGTCGACCAGCGGCTGTTCGGCATGACCTATAGCCCGCTCGGGATGCTGCGTTCGCCGTCGACACTGCATGTGAAGGCGCGGCTGACGTCGAGTGGAACGTCGATCACGTCCGGGGGCGAAAACCGTGCCGCGTGAGCCGCAGCCGCCCGCCGCCGCCGGCGACGGCTTCGTCACGTTCGACGAGCTCGACGGGCCGGAGCTTGACGCTGCGCGCTGGAATCCGGCGCGCCTGCCGCTCCCGACGGGCGGTGAGCACATCCCGCTGGACCGGGGCGCGGAGCTGACCGTCGGCGAGGGCGAGGTGCGAGTGACGATTCCGCGCTTCTCGCTGGCGCACGACAGGTTTCAGCCCGCCGACAGCCCCAAGTACCTCATGTTCTCGACCGGCCAGTGGGAGCTTCCCCCTGAGCGGCCCGCGACGTTCGCCGTCGACCTCGCGGTCGAGAACATCGGCGGGGACCCGGCCGACTACCGTCGGGGAATGGCCGCCTTCCACGTCTTCGACCTCGACGTGACAAAGCGCGTTTTCGCCGTCTGCGGCACCTCAACCCGCGTGCTCGCGCTGCACGAGCAGCTCGGCATGGGCGGCGGCGGAGCAGGCGAGCCGTTCTACCACGTAGTCGAGTCGCCGTATGAGGAGTTCGACGACGACTTCACCAGGCTGCGCGCGTGCGAGATCACGCTCGACCGGAGCAGATCGACCGCCGCCTGGCGCGTCGACGGCCGCACGGTGTACGAGGCCCACGGCACCCTGATCCCCGAACACGCTCGCATCGGGTTCGGAATCTGGACGATGCTGCCGATCCGGGACGGTCGCAGTCGCTCGCTCGACGGGCAGGGCTTGAGTGCGCGGTGGCACCGGTTTCGTGTAAGCCGGGTCGACGCATGAGGCGTTAGCGAGCGTGCGGAGCCGCTCATGGCGGCCGCTCGCAACTCGTGAGAGCATCGGTGTCCTCGCACGTTCTGCGTTCGCGCTAGGGGAAGCGCTTGCCTCGGCGAGGACGCCGTCCACGAGCATCAGACCACCCAGGAAGGGGCGACCAGCGTGACCGACAACCCCGTGCCAGATGCAACGACCGACGGAGCGACCCAGCCAAACGACGCGACCTCGGTAGAACGCAACAAGGCCGTCTCGCGCCGGTGGATCGACGTCTTCAATGAGCGCGACAACGCAGCCGAGGCCGACGTGCGTGCGCAGGATTACGTCGCCTATGCCCCGGCGAGTCTGGAACCTACCCCGCTGGACTCCCAGGCCTGGACTCGGTTTCTCTCCAGCTTCGTCGAAGCTTTCCCCGACCTTCAGCTCACGGTGGAGGACGCGGTGGGCGAAGGCGACCTTGTCGCACAACGAATCGACTTCGCCGGCACCCACACGGGCGAGTTCCAAGGGCTCCCGCCCACCCACAGGAAAGTCGCGTTCTCCGGCCTCGAGCTCAACCGTTTCGTCGACGGCCGAGTCGCGGAGCACTGGTTCCAGATGGACTCCCTCACGCTTCTTCGGCAGCTGGGCCTGGTCGTCGTGCCTGGCCCGCGGTTGCTGCCGCGCGTCCTTGCCCATCAGCTGAGGAAGCTGCGCAAGAAGCGCTGAGTGCTGCGCTACGCCAGGCGCGCGTCGCGGGCAACCAGCGCGTCGATGGCTAACGCGAGGTCGAGTCGCTCGCCTGCCCAGCGCGGCAGGCAGGTGTTCGGTTCTACCTCGACGCCACGTGCGCGGTTGCGCCGCTCGAGTCCCTCTCTTTGGACGGAAGCGATCCTCGCCACCGGCGGGAGGGGGCGGCCGTCCGGTCTGCTGAAGCGGAGCTGGCCGCCAGTTCCCGCGCGTTCGAGCGTGTAGCCGCCCTCGTGGACGAGCCTGTGGTGGAATCTGCACAGATGCACGAGGTTCGAGAGGGCGGTGCGACCGCCCTGAGC
>JBKPME010000088.1:0-15520 GCA_046731915.1 Actinomycetota bacterium | reverse complement strand
CGTTCGACACCGGTCTGTCGTGGCGGTACGACGGTCGCGATCCCGACCCTGACCGGCCCGGCGCGGTCAGGCTGATCCTCCGCATGACCGTCGAGAAGGCGACTGGCTACGCCGCCTAGAGGCCGACGTCCGGGAGGCCGTCGCTAACGCGGTCTGGAAAGACCGCTTCGCGCTTCTCGAGAAACGCGGTCACACCCTCGGCGGCGTCGGCGGAGCCGCCGCGCGCGGTCATGGCCCTCGAGTCGATCTCGTGGGCGGCGAGCGGGTACGCGGCGCCGAGCATCGACCACAGCATCCGGCGGCTCAGGGCGACCGACACCGGCGCGGTGTTGTCCGCGATCTCGCGCGCCAGCGCGTGCGCGGCAGCCATCAGCTCGGCAGGCGGATGGACGCTGCGCACGAGGCCGCCTGCGAGCGCCTCCTCCGAGGTGAAGACCCGTCCGGTCGCGACCCACTCCATCGCGCGCGAGATGCCGACCACGCGCGGCAAGAAGTAGCTCGAGGCCGCCTCCGGCACGATGCCGCGACGCGTGAACACGAAGCCGATCTTGGCGCCCTCGACCGCGAGCCGGACGTCCATCGGGAGCGTCATCGTGATCCCAACGCCGACGGCCGGCCCGTTGATTGCGGCGATCACCGGCTTGGTGCACTCGTAGATGCGCAGCGAGACCTCACCTCCGCCGTCACGCGGGGTGCCGTCCGCGAAGGTGTGGACGTCCCGGGTCGCTACGTCGAAGGTCGATCCGCCCGCCTCGAGGTCGGCGCCGGCGCAGAACGCCCGCCCGGCGCCGGTGACGATCACCACGCGCACGTCGTCGTCGCTGTCCGCAGCGTCGAAGGCCGCGATGAGCTCGTCCCGCATGCGGTGGGTGAAGGCGTTGAGCCGGTCCGGGCGGTCGAGCGTGATGGTCAGGACGCCGTCGGCGATGTCGGTGCGGATGGTGTCGAAGCTCATGCTCCGGACGTTACGGGGCGCACGCCTGGTGCCTAGAAGCAGCTCTGGGTGCCGAAGCGTGCCGAGATGCGTCCGTCCTTCGCCGCTTTGGACACGTACACGGGGTTGAGGCAGATCTGCCTGGTCCCGTCCTCGATGTTGCGGACGTGCAGCGCGTAGGCACAGGTCATCGACCGCGACCCCATGCCGAACGGGTCGCCGCACGACACGGAGACGTCCTCAACCTGGAAGATGCCGAACGCGCGTACTCCTTCGGTGGCGCGCTCCGTGAGTCGCTTGGCCGCGACGGTGGCCTGAGCCTGCGAAGGCCGTGCACTCTGCTGCGACGCGGTCGCAGGGACGGCCGCGACGAGCGCAAGCGCGGCGGTGAGTGCGGCGATGGTGGACATGGTTCCTCCCAAGTAGTCGCTGACGTGGGCTAGAGCGCGGCACGCGCGGCGAGGAGCGCGCTGCGGAGACCTTCCGCCGGGCCGTTCACGTAGAGAGGGCTGCCGCCGTCGGTAACCAGTACGCGGGCGATCGCGACGCCCCGCGCGCGCGGGTCGACGTCGTTGAGAGCACGCGCAAGGTCGTAGAGCTCGGGCGAGCAGACGCGGACGGACGCCGCAGCGACCGGTATGTGTGGTGACGGGAACGGGGATGTCGCGCTGTTGTCGACCGAGCGCAGGGCATTCAGCAGGGAGCGGGCAAGGGTCGCGCGCAACGCGGGCCGGGCGAGCTGCGCGGCTCGGAGCGAAAGCCGCGGATCGGTCGTCGGGTCCCGGCCTTCCGCGATCAGCCTGTCGAGGCGGCCGCGGTGGACGAGGACGCGGAGCCGCAGCAACGGGCGGATGCGGGGCTTGCGGGCAGCAGCGTGTGGGTGTGAAAGCTCGATTGAGGACATGGCGGCGACGCTAAGTGGCTCAGACCGCCCCGCGCATCGTGGATGTCCACGGACTTGCCGGCATGTCGTGGATATCCACGACATCGCTTGCGTCTGCTGTTCAGCCGCGCGAGGATGGCTCAACCCCCGCAGATTCCCGCGATGGCGGCCGTGCCAACTACAGCCAAGCCGGTCCCCGTGACCCGAGCGGTCGGCGTTGGTCCGCTGACGAGCGGATCGTCTGAGCGACGCGACATCGTAGTCGGGTGTCTGTTGATCGCGGTCGCGGTAGGGATCACGATCCCCGCCTACGACTTCAGCCTCCCGATCGGCGAGCTGGTGCTGGGAGAAGCTGCCGCACCGGTCTACGCGTTGGTGACGGTCGCGCCCGCCGTGCCCCTGACCGCGGCCGGTCTTCTGGCTCGCTGGAGTCACCCGGGCAGCCGGATCGGCGCCCTGCTGATCGCGGAGGGCCTCATCTGGAACGTCGGGACGCTCGCCTATTCCGCCACCTACATCCCGGCCGCAACGGAGATTGCCGCGATGACCGCGTACCTGGGCTACGCGATCGGCGGTCATGTCCTGCTCAGCTATCCGAGCGGCCGGTTGCGCAGCCGAAGCGATCGCAGGCTCGTGACGCTTCTCTATGTCGCCTTCGGACCGGCGATCTTCGTCGCCTACGCCTTCCACGCCTCCTACGGGCCGGGCTGCTCGCTCAGCCCCTCAAATGGGTTCCTGATCACGCCGAACGACACGCTCGACGTGGCCGCCAACGTGACCTACTTCGCCGTCGCCGGGGTGCTCATCACAATCGCGGGGCTGCGGTCGGTCCCGCGCTGGCGCGCGGCGACGCCGCTCGCGAGGCGCTCGCTGGCACCCGTCTACGTGACGCGCTGGATGCTGGCCGGGTCCGTCGCCCTCTGGTGTGCATTCGGCGTCGGGCTGATCTTCACCGACACCGTGATCTGGCAGGTCCGCGTGGGGATGCTGCCCCAACTGGCCGCGATCGCCTCGGCGGGCGGCATCCTGGTGGTGTTCCTGCGCTCCAGCGTGGCGCACGGGGCCGCCGGCAGGCTCGCCCGCGAGCTGGACACCTCACCGCTCCCCCCGGGGCGGCTGGAGGACGCCGTGCGCTCAGCGCTCGGGGACCCCGACGCCCGGCTGCTGTTCCGCGACGAGGCCGGGACGACCTGGGTCGACTCGCACGGCGCCCCGACGTCACGAGCAGATGGGCGCTCCATCACCACCTTCGGAGGCGTGAACAGCAGCGCCCTAGAGCACGATCCGATACTTGACGACGACCCCGCCGTCGTCGCCTCGGTCGGCGCCGTGGCGGGTCTTGCGCTCGAGGCAGAACGCCTCCGCGCCCTGATGCGCGTCAGGGGCGACGTCGGCCCTGGGCAGTCCAACGGCACGCCTGCACTACTCGGTGTGCTGACGCCACGCGAACGCGAGGTGCTCGGGCTCGTCGCCGAGGGACTGACGGACGGCGCGATCGCGCAGCGCCTGTACCTGACGCGCCGAACCGTCGAGACCCACCTCGGCCACATCTTTGCCAAGCTCGGCGTACCCGCCGGACGCAGCCAGAATCGGCGCGTGCACGCGGTCCGCCGCTATCTCGACGCTCGTACCTGACGGTCACAAAGGCGGCCCAACCCGCTAGGTGTGGGTATCGCGCCATGAAGCGGTTCGTGCTTGTCCTCGCTGCCACCTGCCTCGCCGCCGTCGCGGTCGTCGCGACACGGGCCATGTTGAGCGACTCCCACGGCCCGGGTCCGGTGCGCCGGTCCTCAGCGGATTCATCCCGCAGGCGGATCCGGCCCGGGTGATGATCGCGAGCCCGTAGGCTGAAGGTGTTCTGTGACGGCGGCTGCTCGACATCACCTCCTGATCTACGACTTCGGGCCAGGCGCGGACTTCGAGGGGCACCTCGTGGGCGCGCTCGAACGGATGCAGGCGACGGGAGAGTCGCGTGTGCTGGATGGCCTGTTCGTGGCTAACGACACTGAGACGGGCGAGCTGGCCGCGATTGACCTGCGCTCCGGCGGCTTTGCGGACGAGGTGGCACGGCTGCTCACCTTTCGGCTCGATGCCGGCGCACGTCGGGATGCCACCGCGAAGGCGCTCGGCGAGCCGGGGTCGGTATCGGCTGACGTCGTCCGCGAGATCGGCAGCGCGCTGGGCCCTGGCTGGGCGACGCTCACGCTTCTAATCGAGGGGCGCGAGGGCGAGGACCTGAAAGATGCCGTGGCGCGCACGGGTGGACGGACTCTGAGCACAGAACCAGTCGAGAGCTCGAGCCTCTCGGAGCTCACTCCGAAGCTGCTCGCTGCGAGACACCCGCACCTGTAGGGCCGTCCTCGCCGTCTTGGGCGGCCGCTCTCCCGTAGATCCTCGATCAGCCGGTCGCTCGAGACCGCTTGTTGGCGCGCACCAACAGGATCGCCAGCAGCGCGCGTTGCTTGGCCGCCGCGATGCCAAGCGGTCCACCGGCGTCGGCCACGTCAAGCGGTCCGAGCATTCCGAATCTCATCGAGTCCGTACCTCCGGCCCCGGGACGTACCCCCGGCTCAGGGCCGCCGCAAGCTCGCGTTACCGCCAGGAAGCCGTGACGCAACCGGCGTGTCCGGGGTGACGGTGCAACCCGAGCCGCTACGTGGGCAGTGCCCGGCCTCGACGGCCACCGACGCGACGTCCGTTCACCGCGCGAGCGGCAGAACCCAGAAGGCGATTACCGCATAGTGCAGTCCAGCCCCGGCAATGGTCAGAGCGTGGAAGAGCTCGTGATATCCGAATACCGCGGGCAACGGGTCGGGCCGGCGGCGCGCGTAAGTCACGGCACCGACCGTGTACAGCACACCGCCCAGCCCCAGCAGCGCAGTCGCAACCCAGCCGAGCCCGTCAACCACGGACGGCATCGCGAGGATGGCGATCCAGCCGAGAGCGATGGACAGACCGACGACCACCCCGCGCGGCGTGGGTGCCGGCCGCAGCTCGAGCGCAGCGCCCGCCAGCGCGCCGCCCCAAACCACCGCCAGAAGTGCCGCGCCCAAGCCGCGATCGAGGACGTGCACGCAGACGGGCGTGTAGGTGCCGGCGATCAGGACGAAGATCATGGAGTGATCGACGCGCTGGAGGCGCACCCTCGCAGCCGGCTCCCAGCGTCCTCGGTGATACAGCGCACTGACGCCGAACAGTCCGGCGACGGCAAGCCCGTACACGGCGAACGCCGGCCCGTCCTCCGGTCCGGCGACGAGGACGAGGGTCACGCCGAGGGCGAGCGCGACCACGAAGGCGCAGAGATGAAGCAGCCCCCTGAGAAGCGGCCGAGGCAGACCGTCCGGCAGCAGGTACGTATCGGTCACTGGGCCGAGGCGCCGCGTGCCGCTCCCGCACGCATCGGCCCGGCCTGACCTTCCCGCTGGTGCTGGCGCTCGGGAGCGATCTTGACGACGCTTCGGGCGAGACCGAGCTTCTCGAGCAGCGAGATTACGATCCCGGAGGGGTCGAGCAGCCTCTCCCATCGGCGGAGCCCGTGGCTGGCAGAGCGGGGGAACGCATGGTGATTGTGGTGCCACGCCTCCCCGAAGGACGGGAGCGCGAGCCAAGCGACGTTGGTGGAGTGATCCTCGGTCTGGAAACGGCGCGTCCCCAGGAAGTGGCAGACCGAGTTCACGCTCCAGGTCACGTGATGCACGAGGAAGATCCGGACGAGCCCGCCCCAGAGCAGCCCGCTGGCGGCGCCGGCAAGCGTTCCGGTGAGGGCCCAGCCCGCGGCCGCCGGGACGGCGAGAGTGAGCAGCACGAGCACTGGGAACCGGCGGTTGATCAGCCGCATGCCGGGATCCTCATAGAGGTCCTTCGCGTACTGGCGTGCGCTGGCCTGACCCTGAGTGGAGAACAGCCAGCCCGTGTGCGCGTGCCAGAGCCCGCGCAGCACACCGGACGCCCCGTCCCCATGCCCGACGTGCGGGCTGTGCGGATCGCCCTCCTCGTCCGCGTGCGCATGGTGCTTGCGGTGGTCGGCCACCCAGCTCATCACCGGCCCCTCGACAGCCATCGAGCCGAGGACCGCGAAGCCGTACTCGAGCGGCTTCGCGACCTGGAACGAGCGATGCGTGAGGAGGCGGTGGAACCCAACTGTCACGCCGAACCCGGTCACCACGTACATGACACCCAGGATCGCGAGATCGGTAGCCGACACGGCGCTGTTCCACAGCAGCACGATCGCAGCGAGGAAGGCGGCGAAGGGCAGTACCACGGCGGCGACGTTGACGCGCTTCTCCAACTTGGTCATGGACCAAGTGTTCCCGCCTTAGGCTGATACGAACATGCTGCCATGCGGGAATCTCCGGGTATGCAATTATCACCTAAATGCTAAAAACGCCTTCCACTGAGCCCTGGCGCGCACTTCCCGCCGAGATCGCGGATGTCCTCGAAACGGAGCTCGACGCGACCACCGACGAGATCCTCGCGACGATCGCGCGCGAGGTGCCGGAATACGCGCGGCCGCTCGAGGGATCGTTCGGACGCGGGGTGCGGACCGGCGTGACCGAGGCGTTGCGGCAGTTCGTCGAGCTGATCCGGAGCGCGTCCGGGGCCCGCGGCCCTGGGCGGGAGGTCTACGTCGCACTCGGTGCCGGTGAGCATCGCGAGGGCCGCACGCTCGACGCGCTGCAGTCCGCGTACCGGGTTGGCGCGCGGGTAGCTTGGCGGCGACTGGCGGCCGCCGCCAGACGCGCGGGCGTCGAGCCCGACGTGCTCAGCCTGCTCGCCGAGTCGATCTTCGCCTACATCGAGACGATCTCGGCCGACTCGGTCGAGGGCTACGCCGAAGCCCGATCACGGCTCGAGGGCGAGCGCCGCCGCCGTCGCCATGAGCTCGTGTCCGTGCTTCTCCGCGACCCGCCGGCAGACGACGCCGACCTCCGCGCGGCCGCCGAGTCCGTCGGATGGCGGCTACCGCGCACCGCCGCCGCGCTCGCCTGCGAGGAGGAGCAGCTTGAGCGTCTGGCAACGCGGCTACCGTCCGACGCGCTTGCCGCTCCGCGGGACGGCGTGGGCTGTGCGATCGTTCCGGACCCCGACGGGCCCGGCCGACGTAGCCAGATCGAGCGAGCCGTCGAAACCGCCGGGATGCTCGTGCACGCGGTGCTCGGTTCGACCGGTCCGGTCGGCTCGCTCGGCGCCTCCTGGTCGCTGGCTCGCGCGACGCTTCGGGCGGTCGAAGCGGGCGCGATCGAGACGCCCGGCCTGGTTCGTGCGGACGACATGCTCACCAAGCTGCTGCTGTTCGAGAACGCCGGCCTCGCGGAGCGAATCGCCGCGCGTCGGCTGGCGCCACTCGCAGCACTCACGCCCAAGGCCCGCCGGCGCACGGAGGACACGGCGCTCGCGTACATGCAGCAGCGGGGGAACGCCGCGGCGATGGCGCGAGCGCTCGACCTACATCCGCAGACGGCGCGCTATCGGATCCGCGGGCTCCGCGAGCTACTCGGGGACGCAATCGACGACCCGGACGCTCGCTTCGAGATAGAGCTCGCGCTACGTGCGCGGCTACAGGCCGCGGAAAGTTCAGGATCCTCCTAGGGATCATGTGGGCACACCTGTGGCTACGGCCAACCGACTCGGGGTGCGGGGGCCGCGGCCGTCAATAGCTGCCCGGTGGGTGGCCCGTCGGTCAGCCTGGCGATGTTGTCGGCGGGGCTGTCCGACATGCGCCAGTCTGCTGCCAGCATGAACAGCGTCTTGCCGTCTTCGCCGCCGAGCATGCAGGCGAAGCAGGCGCGGTCGAGTTGGACTTGCTCGAGCACCTCGCCGCCTTCGCGGACGCGCCCGACGAGGTTGTCGCCGAACTGACCGACGTCGGTCCAGATCGCGCCCTCGGCGTCCATGCAGATCCCGTCGGGGCCCACGCCGTTGGCCCAGGCCCGCCGGTTGAACAGGCTGCCGTCGTCGGCGATGTCGAACGCCGTCAGCCTCCGCGCAAACGACTCGGCGACGATCAGCGTTGAGTTATCGGGCGTCACGACCATGCCATTGGGAAACGCGATGCCGTCCGCCACCCGGCGTGCAGATCCATCCGGCGTAACCAGGGCGATGATTCCGGGGGCGTTGCCCTCACCGGGGTCGAAGTCGGTGCCGCCGTTCACGTAGATGTTGCCGCGGCCGTCCACGACGATCTCATTGAAACCGTCCACGCCCAAGCCGCTCAGGTCGGCATGCGGCACCAGTGAACCGTCAGGCTCTCTGCGCATGAGGCGTTGGCCGGTTATCAACAGCCGACCGTCGGGGAGCCAGTCGATCGACCACCCGAGGCCGCTCGCGCCCTTGGCGACTACCTCGGCATGACCCTCGACATCGACCGCCAGGATGTCCCCCGTGCCCCAGTTGGCAAACCACAGCCGGCTCTCATGCCAGCGGGGCGACTCGCCGATCACCAGCCCGGTGAGCAAAGGCTTAGCTTCGAGCGTCGATGAGTCCTGCGATGACATTGAGACCTCCCTCGAACGAGACGAGCGTGCTAGAACTAGACCGTATAGTACCCAAAACGGAACGGTCTAGTACTCTGACGTTGAAATGAGCAGCGTTTCACGACGGAGTGCTCCAAGGCCCGCGGACGTGCACGAGGAACCACGCTCTATCCGCAAGCGCCGCGCGATCGTGGAGGCCGCCACCGACGTATTTCTGCGCAACGGCTACCGCGGCACCAGCATGGACGAGATCGCAGCTCGCGCCGCCGTCTCGAAACAGACCGTCTACAAGCACTTCGCCGACAAGGAGAGCCTGTTCTCGGCGATCGTAAAGGCCGCGGTCGACACGGCTGGCGACCCGGTGCTCGGGGACGCGACGGCGCTTGCCGACAGCGACGACCTCGCAACCGACCTGCGCGCCCTCGCGCGCCGGCAGCTGGAGCAGGTGGTGCAGCAACAGTTGATGCGGCTGCGGCGGCTGGTGATCGGCGAAGCCAACCGCTTCCCGGAGCTGGGCCGCGCGTTCTACGAGCGGGGCGCGGGGCGTAGCACAGCCGCCTTGGCCACCGCCTTCGAGCGCCTAACCGCACGCGGGCTGCTGAAGGGGCACGATCCAGAGCTCGCCGCAGCCCACTTCAACTGGCTCGTGATGTCCGCGCCGGTAAACCGCGCGATGCTCCTTGGCGACGACGGAATCCCCAACGCGGCCGAGCTCGACCGCTACGCCGACGGCGGCGTGCGCGCGTTCCTCGCCGCCTACGGTCCAGACTGAATGCAGATCCCTTCGAGCGCGGGGACAACAACAGCGACTGGGTGGTTAGGATCGGCGGGTGTCGCATCCCGATCCCTCTGCGCCCGCGGATCGTCGCCCTATCGAGCCCGGAGAGGTGTTGGAGAACCCCGTCACCCGCGAGCACGCAGTAGTGCTCGAGCTGCCGTGGCAGAACACCGAGGGCCGCGCGGTGGCCGAACTGACCGCGCTTCCCGGCGCTCGGGTGGCCGGTGAGCACCTGCACCCGGCATTGGATGAGCGCTTCAGCGTCCTGCGGGGCGAGCTGACGGTCGTACGCGACGGCCGCCGCTCGGTGCTACGTGCAGGCGAGAGCGCGCATATCGCGCCTGGCGTCTGGCACGACTGGTGGAACGAGGCTCAGGAGGACGCCGTCGTGCGAGTCGAGATCACGCCGGGCGAGCGCTTTGTGCACATGATCGAGACGCTGTTCGGGCTCGCGCGCGAGGGGCACGTCAACGCCAAGGGGATGCCGAACCCGCTGCAGCTGGCGCTCACCGCGCAGGAGTTCTCGGACGTCATCGTGTTCCGCAAGCCGCCACGAGCTGTGCAGCGGCTCGTGTTCAGCGCACTGACGCCGATTGCCATACGGCGCGGCTACCGCGCCACCTATCCCAGCCTCTCGCGTACAACGCTGGCGCCGCGATCGCCTCACCCTACGTCCGTCTGACGTCCCACTCCATCGCAAGTTCAGGGTCCCCCTAGGGGGCATCACCGATGCGAGGGAGGGGGTCGAGCAGGCAGGCTTTGCCCAGATGACCGGGCACGACCTCACCACCGAGTCTGCGGGCCTCCCGAGCACGGGCCAGATCGCGCGCAAGCTGGCGCTCGTCGGCGCCGTTCTGGCCGTCGGCGCGGTGCTGGCCACTCAGCTCCCCGGACTGGGGGAGATCGGGCATCAGCTGGCCGGTGCGAACGGCGGCTGGATTGCCGCGGCCCTGATCCTGGAGCTGGCCTCGACCGCCTGCTTCGCCCTCGCCTTCCATGGCGTCTACGACCGGCGCCCCAGCCCGCGCGCGAGCACGAGCATGTCGATGGCGGTGCAGGGCATGAACATCGTGCTGCCGTCGGGCGGCGCCGGTGGGCTCGCCGTCGGGGCCGTACTGCTCGATCGCGCCGGTGTCCCTCGCTCATTCGCCGCCAGCCGGACAGTCGCGTTGTTCCTGATCACCAGCCTGGTCAGCTTCGCCGCCGTCGTGATCGCGGGCCTCGGGGTCGCGGCCGGCGCGCTGTCCGGTCACGCGTCGCTCACCGTGACCCTGTTACCGGCGGCCGGCGCGCTCCTGGTCATTGTCGCCGTGTTCGTCCTGCCCCGCTCGCAGGGCGCAGTCGAGCGTGTGCCCGCCGGCCGGTTGAGGACGGCACTCGCCAACACGCGCCAGTACCTGCGCGACGGAGTCGGGGCAAGTGCCGACCTGCTGCGCTCGGGGGACCGCCTGGTGGTCGCGGGCGCGATCGGGTACTTCGCCTTCGACGTCGCCGCGCTGGCCGCCGCCTTCCATGCGGTTGGGCCGGCCGGTCTGCCCATCGGTTTGCTCGTGCTGGCCTACACGCTCGGGCACGGCGGTGCGATCATCCCAATGCCCGGCAGCGCCGAAGGCGGACTGATCGGCATGTTCGTCCTGTACGGCATGCCCGTGAGCACGGCCACCGCGGCGGTGCTCGCCTACCGCGCTCTGCATGCAGGCGTCCCGCTGGTGCTCGGAGTCATCGGCCTCGCGGACGTCCGCCGGCTGCTCCGCGATCCCGCTCAGGCAATCGCCCCCAGGCCGCGCATGACGCTGCGAGCTCGCCCGGCCTACCTGGCCTCTCAGGCCGCGACGGCGCGGACCAGCCGCTCGGCCTCACCGGTCCCGCTCGCACCGCGCGCGGCGACCGCTGCGTAACGAGCTACGCCGCCTTCGCCGCCCGGCGGGGGGCCCGCCCGCGCGGACTGGACCCCCCTGCTGAGCGGGCAACATCGCTCGGTGGATCAGCTGGCCCACTCGGTCTTGTGGACCCGCTTCGCTTCCTGGTATTCCTCGAGCGCCTGCGGCGAGTCGACGTCCCCGAGCGTCGGATGCCAGGGCACGAGCTCGCGCGCGGCCTCTACGCCGAAGCGCTTGAAGAGGACCGCTCCGAGCGACTTTGTCTTCATCTCACCGAAGCCCGGAAGCGCGGCGATGTTGGCGCGGAGCTCGTCCGCGTTAGCGGCATCGGTCCAAACGCGTGCGGCGTCGCCGTCGTAGCGGTCGTGCACGTGGACGGCCAGCTCGTGGACTCGCTTGGCCATCGAGCGCGGGTACCTGTGGATCACCGGCTTGGCGAAGAACACGGGCTCGAGATCGGCGGACGCCAGCGTCGCCGCGTCGATCGCGCCGAGCCGCTCCTTCAGGGCGAGTGGTCCCTGGAACGCCTTCATCACCGTCACCCGCTGGTCGAGCTCGAAGCCCACCAACAGGGCCATCGGGTCCGAGGCGATCAGGGCATTCGCCTCATCGGACTCCGTGAAGTACAGACGGTCGGGCACGCGCTCGCCGGCCAAGATAGGCGGTTCGCTCCCAGAATGTAAGGCAGATTTGCCGATGTGCCTGCACCGGCGCGTCCTTAGCTTCGTCGCACGACAGTCGCGGACGAACAAGGAGGAGAGATGAGGACGCGACGGATGCAAGGCAAGCTCTCGCTGTCGACTGTGGCCGTGTGCGCCGCCGTCGCTGCCCTGAGCGCCGCGCCGGCTCTTGCCGGCGAGGTCACCGGCAGCGGAAAGAAGGAGAATCAGAACCAGGGTCGCTCATGGTGCTCCTTCTCAGGGCGCAATGACGACCCGACCGCCCCGGTTCCGCCGGATCCCATCGGACCGAACGGCCCGGGCGGCCGAAGCCAGTCCTTCGGCCAGGAGAACCGGCTGGGCCTCCAGGACCCGCACGTGGCCAATCCCGGCACCTTCTGCAACCCCAACAGGACCCCGCTGCCCGCGCAGCCGAACCGGACCCACTGACGTGCTCAGTTGCCCGGCTGGAGCTAGGCGCGGCGCTCTCGCTCAACGAAGAAACGCCTGCATAAGCGGTGTCAGGCCGCCCGGGTGGCCGGGGGATCCCAGACGCCGTGGCGGCAGTGTCGCGCGCGTAGTCGCGGAAGTCGCGGGGCTCGCGGCCAAGGGCGCGCTTGACTCCGTCCGCCAGGTGCGCGTTGCGGCCGTCCAGGACTTCGCCGAACAGATAGGTGAGCAGCTCGACGAACTCGCCGGGCAGGTCCTGATAGGCGGTGGCCGCAAACGCGTCGATCGAGACCGGCACGTAGCTGATCTCCCTGCCGGTCGCGTCGGCGATCTCGTTCACAGCCGCGGCGAACGTCAGGAGCCGGGGCCCGGTTAGCTCGTAGAGCTCGCCGACGTGCCGTCGTCGGTTAGCGCGGCGACCGCGACGTCGGCGATGTCGTCCGCGTCAACGAACGGCTCGGGCACGTCGCCCGCCGGCAGCGCAACCTCGCCGCCCCGCACGCCGTCGACGATGTAGTCCTCGCTGAAGTTCTGCGCGAACCATGTCGAGCGCACGATCGTCAGGTCGGCGCCCGACGCGCGCACGGCGTCCTCCGCCGCTTCGGCCTCCGGCTCGCCGCGGCCGGCCAGCAGGACCAGCCTCCTGACCCCGCTCCGGACAGCCAGCTGCGCGAACGAGCCGACCGTCTCCGGCGCGCCGGGAACGGCCAGGTCGGGGTAGTAGGAGACGTAGGCGGACCCGACGCCCTCGAGCACGGGTCCCCACGTCGAGCGGTCCTCCCAGTCGAACGGCGGCTCGCCCGAGCGCGACCCTACCCGTGTCGGCACGCCGCGTGCCGCGAGCCGCTCCAGGATGCGGCGGCCGGTCTTGCCGGTGCCGCCGAGGACAAGTGTCCGCTGGGTGTTGTCGATGTCAGTCATCGTCACTCTCCTTGGTTGGACTGGGTCAGGCGATCACGCCGATTCCCGCGATCGCGCTTGCCGCGCCGACTAGCGCGGCGGCCTGGCCTGCGCGCCGGTGGCGAGCCAGGAACACGAGCGGTGCAAGCAGCAGGCGCTGAGCGCGGACGTCCAGCAGTGGCGCGTGTGCCTCCTGGTCGTACTTGCGCGCGAGCTCTGCGAGCTCCAGCACGTTGCGCGGCATGCCGCGACGGTTCATCCGCCCGGCACGCGCCATCGCGACGACCTCGGCGAACATGTCCTCCATCGCCAGCGCCGGGCGAACCTCGACACGCAGGCGCGCCTCGCTCTCGCCGGCGTTTGCGAAGGAGTGGGCCACGCCGGGCTCCACCTCGACCACGTCGCCGGGGCCGGCCCGGAGCTTGCGAACCCCAACCCGGAAGCTCATGCGGCCGTCGACGACCTCGAAGCGCTCGGTCTGGATCGGGTGGACGTGCGGGATGGGCACGGCGCCGCCGGGGCGCAGTGCGAAGTCGAAAGCGAGCAGCTCTCCGTTGGTGCTGGCCGCGGTGTGGGTGAACGTGAAGCGCTCGCCCGTCACGGGGTTCTCGAGGGTCTGGCCGGGAGAGATCATCGGGGGCTCCTGGGTGGCGTGCGATCGAAGGGTCATAGGCCAGTAAAGGCCGCCGACGTGAGACTTTCCATAGCTAAAAACCTCGATTCCATACGCGTACGTCTAAACTGAGCGCATGGATGCGGTTGCCGGTCTCTTGGATGGACCCAGGGCCCGAGGTGCGTTTCTGCTCCGCTCGCAGCTCGACCCGCCGTGGTCGATGCGCATCGCGGACGAGGCGCCGCTGTGCCTGATCGCGATTACGCGCGGGGAGGCGTGGCTTGTGCCCGACGACGGCGAGGCCCGGCGACTCGGCCCGGGCGACGTGGCGCTCTTCCGCGGTCCGGAGCCGTACACGGTTGGCGACGACCCGGGGACCGAGCCTCAGGTTCTCATTCTGCCGGGGCAGCGGTGCGTGACACCGGACGGTCAGGAGGTGGAGTTGATGTCGTACACGGGCGTGCGGACCTGGGGCAACAGCCCGGTCGGCTCGACCGTGATGCTCAATGGGACCTATGAGCACGAAGGCGAGGTCAGCCGGCGGCTGCTCGGCGCCCTGCCCCCGCTGCTCGTACTCGCGGCCGACGCGTGGGAGTCCCCGCTCGTTCGCCTGCTCGCCGACGAGATGCTGCGCGACGACCCGGGGCAGGAGGCCGTGCTGGACCGGCTGCTGGATCTGCTCCTGATCGCGGTCCTCCGCGCCTGGTTCGCACGGCCCGACGCGGAGGCGCCGGCGTGGTATCGCGCCTACAGCGATTCTGTCGTGGGAACAGCGCTGCGGCTCATCCACACCGACCCCGCCCATGCATGGACGGTCGCCGAGCTGGCCGCCGAGGCGGGCGTCTCGAGGGCGGCCCTCGCGCGCCGCTTCACCGAGCTGGTGGGGGAGCCGCCCGTGACGTTCCTCACCGACTGGCGGCTGTCACTTGCCGCCGACCTTCTCCTCGAGCCGGACGCGACCATCGGCTCGGTGGCCCATCAGGTCGGCTACGGGAGCCCGTTTGCGCTCAGCACCGCGTTCAAGCGAGTGCGCGGTGTCAGTCCGCAGCAGTACAGGCTCGCGGCTGCTGCCGGCTGATCCGCGCGCCTCGTCTATTCGCTCGCTCCAGCCACCAACCGGTCACCGTGGAATGGGTCTATGGCGCGGCCCGCGCGCTGGCTGCTGTGTGAGAGAGTCGCCGGCGATGGGCTCGGGCGGCCGACGCTGGTGGATCCTCGCATCGTGCTGTTCATCAGCTCTTCGGCGGCGTGTGGCCTGGCGCAGTCCCAGACCTTCCTGATCGGGGCGCGCACGCTCCAGGGGGTGGGTGCCGCGCTGATGCTCCGCCGACCGGCGCAATCGTGACCAACACGTTTCCGGTGGCCGAGCGCGGCAAGGCGATGGGGGTCTACTCAATGATCTTCCTGTCGCTGGGCCCGCTTGTCGGCGGTCTGTTCACGGAGTACGCGAGCTGGCGCTGGGTCTTCTGGGTCAACCTGCCGCTGGGCGCCATCACGATCGCCATGATCCTGCGCGCTCGGCCAGATGGGCGGGTGCCGCGCGGCCAGCGCTTCGACGTGGCGGGTTGCTCACGCTGGTCCCCGGCCTGGTCGCCATCCAGTTCGCCCTGACCGGGATCACGGCGGCGTGAAACGGGCGTGAAACAGGGTCTGACCCCCGTTTCACGCGTTTCACGCGAGCTGCTTACTCCCGCGGTCCTACGGCTTCGAGGCTTCCTTCGGACAGGCCGGATAAGCCTGTGCCTAGGAGGCTTCGAGGTAGCGCGGATGGCGTGCATGCGCCGGCTCGGACTGTCTCCACTCAGCATCGCGAGTCGGGTCGTCCTGGGCTGAAAGGGATTGCAGAGCGAGCGAGCGCTTTAGCGCGACGTGTCCACGACCATGCGACCCCGAACCTGGCCGGCCAGCAATCGCGGAGCCGTGTCGAGCGTCTCGCTCAGCCCGATCTCG
>JBKPME010000087.1:0-21626 GCA_046731915.1 Actinomycetota bacterium | reverse complement strand
GCATCGGATCAGCAGAGGGGTGCGCGGAGCTGCTGTCCCGCTACGCCGATGCCGGATGCGAGCGCGTGCACATGTGGCCACTGGGCGACGAGCCGCGCCAGATCGAGCTGGCGGCGACTGAGGTGCTGCCCGCGGTGCGCTAACCCGGCACCGCCGCCTGCTGGGGCAGTCCGCGGCGCTCCGCCTCCTCGATCGAGACGATGTCCCGTCCGAACGGCCTGAGGGTGACCGGGATCAGCTTGTAGTTGGCGAGCCCGAGCGGGATTCCGATGATGGTCAGGCAGAGCAGCGTCCCTGTGATCAGGTGGAGCAGGATCAGCCACCAGCCGGCGAGCAGGAACCAGATGACGTTTCCGATCGCCGAGCCGACTCCGGCATCCGCACGATGGACGACTGTCCTGCCGAATGGCCATAGCGCGAAGATGCCGATGCGCAGGGCGGCTACCCCGAACGGAATCGTGATGATCAGGACGAACATGATCAGCGCCGCGATTGCGTAGCCGATGGCGGTCCAGAGACCTGCGAACACGAACCAGATCACGTTCAGAAGAACTCGCATCCGTGGGTAGGGTGCCACAGGAGCTTGACATGCAAGTATTCACTTGCCTATTCTGTGGAGCGTGGGGGATGTCTTCAAGGCCTTGGCAGACCCCACCAGACGGAGGATCCTCGACGAGCTCGCGGAGCGGAATGGGCAGACGCTGTTCGAGATCTGCTCGCGGCTCGCGACGAAGCACCAGCTCGGCTCGTCGCGCCAGGCGATTTCGCAGCACCTCGACGTGCTCGAAGGCGCCGGACTGATCGAGTCGCGCAGAGAGGGCCGTTACAAGTTCCACGACTTCAAGACTGCCCCGCTCGAGCACATCGCGGAGCGCTGGCTCGGGCCGGGCCGATCGGAGCGAAGATGAAGATCAACCTGACGAGCGTGCTCGTCGACGACCAGGCGAAGGCGCTCGACTTCTACACGGGCGTGCTGGGCTTCGAGAAGAAGACGGATATCCCGCTCGGCGAGCACCGCTGGCTGACTGTGGTGTCACCGGAGCAACCCGACGGGCCCGAGTTGGTGCTCGAGCCCGACGCCCATCCCGCCGTGCCGCCCTTCAAGCAGGCGCTCGTAGCCGACGGCATACCGTTCACCTCGTTCGCCGTGGCGGACGTCCCGCGCGAGTTCGAGCGACTGACCGGCCTCGGGGTGCGCTTCACCCAGGAGCCCACTGACATGGGGCCGGTCACGACCGCCGTGTTCGACGACACATGCGGCAACCTGATCCAGATCGCCGCGCAGCAGTGACGCCGACTGAGCTCATGAGCGAGTACCTGGCCGCCGCGAAGCGAGGGGACTGGGAGAGGGCGTTCGGCTACTTCGCGGACGACATCGTCTTCCACATTCCCGGCCGATCCCGGTTCGCCGGCGACCGAGTGGGCAAGGACGCGGCGGTCGAGTACATCCAGACCATCCGCGACCACTACCGCGAGGGCGAGATCGAGCTCGAGCTGATCGACATGCTCGCGAGCGAAAATCGAGTCGCGCTGCTGGTGCGGGAACGCTTTCTCGGCAGCAAGACTGTCGAGATCAGGCGCGCCAACGTCTACCGCGTGCAGAACGACGCCATCGTCGAGATTTCGATCTTCGAGGCCGACCAGTACGTCGTCGACGAGCTGCTGGAGGAGATGGAGAGCTAGTCGCGCTGGCGCTGCGAGGGGCCCACGTGCTTGGCCAGCCACACGACCAGCGGGCGCGCGCTCTCCAGCTCGGTGCGGATGCGGCTCACCGCGGCCGGCTTGTGCAGCCATGGCTCGAGCTGGTGGCGGCGGTAGACGGTGATCTCCTTCATCCGCAGCCGCTCGATCCGCGGGTGCTCCATCGGATAGCCGCGCGGCGCGCGCTTCAGCTCGGGCGGCGCGGTCTCGAGGCCCGCAGCTTGCGCGGTGCCGATGGCACGCTCGAACGAGGCCGCCCGGCGGCTGTCGGCGATCGCGACGCGGTAGCGCTCGAGCTGGTCCGAGGCAGGGTGGTGGAGCCCGGCGGCCACGAGCAGGCCGTCGAGCGAGAGCTCCACGTAGTAGCCGCCCGCGCCCCCGTAGCCGATCGCCAGGCCGAGCTGCTCCTTGATGGGCGGCCGCATGTGGAAGCGCGTGTCGTTGTAGGGGCGGAATAGGTGCGGCTCACCGAGGTGCGCGAGCTCTGCGGCGAGCTCGCGCGCCGGCTCCACTAGCTGGCTGTCGTACCGGCCCCGGTTCGCCTTGAACCAGTCGCGGTCGTTGTTGGCCTCCAGCTCGCGAAGGAACTCGATTGCCGCAGGTGGCCACACATTCCGGGAGGCTACTGGGGCGCAACTGGTGGGCGGGCGACCAGTGGCGGGGGCGTGCGGGCCGGTGCGGAGGGAAAAACCGACGCACAACCGATGCACCCAGGACGAGTGCATCGGTGTGGCATCCGCGCTGTCGCGCACAGCCAGATCCGCCGTGCTGCGACCCAGACTCAATGACCACGACGGGTGCGCTGCGGTGCGTGCAAGAGGCGTCTTCCCGGCGCGCCCGGGGAGGACCCGGCTGATCGGCAGCGCTGCCCGGAGTGCGGGTCGGTTGCGCGAGACTCAGTGGGTCACGCCGTCACCGTTTCCGCCCGCTCCTCGTACAGCGCATCGACCTCGGACAGCGCGATGTAATCGGCGTGGCGGAACCGGGAATGAGATCGACGCGCGTTTGTACTCGGTCTACACGGTGCGCGACGGCAAGGTCGCGCGCATGGATGAGTACGCCACCCGCGCCGAAGCGCTCGAAGCCGTGGGGCTGCGCGAGTAGGGGGTGTCTCGCACGGGGGAGTACGCGCTTCGGGGCCGGAACCTGCCTCGTACTTCGCTGCATCTTGACTTGCCCTGTGTGAAGTGTGAGGTTGAGCCTCTAGTACTGAGCCAACCCTGGCCCGGCCGGTGGTAGCCTCGGCGACGCCAGGTCGGGCGGGCGTGCACGCACTGTCGCGTCAGTGGAGCGCCCGGAACGCTTAGACAGGCTGTGGCCAGGACACCGCCCGTCTCCCTAACAGGAAGGAGTCCCGCATGCGCCGTTTCGCGCCTGCGTTTATCCTGCTTCTTGCGGTTAGCGTGCCGTCGGTCGCATCCGCCGAAACGAGCAGGTTCGGTGAGCTGTTCCCGGACCAGCCCGGCCTCACGTCGCAGACCAACCAGGAACTCGCCGACCTGGCCCAGACCCAACTGGACCCGGGCGCCGCCTCGGCCGACAACTGTGACGTCAAGGACCCGGAGTCTGGCTGCGTCGGATCTGGCTTCACATACGTCGGGCAGTTCATCGACCACGACCTGACGCTGGACACGAGCCCGTCGCCGCTTGCACCGGTCGACTTCACCCAGCTGATCAACAACCGCACCCTCCGCTTCGACCTCGACTCGGTCTACGGCGGGGGGCCGGCCGCCGCTCCCCAGCTCTATGAGCCGAACGGCAAGCGCTTTCGGGTGCAGGACCCGAACCCCAACGGAGTCCGCGACCTGCCGCGCAACGCCAACGGGTCGGCGGTCCTCGTCGACGGGCGCGACGACGAGAACCAGATCATCGCGCAGCTGCATACGGCGTTCCTGCTCGCGCATAACGCCTTCGTCGACCAGGGGTTGTCGTTCGCGCAGGCGCAGCGCGCGCTCGTCCTGTACTACCAGCGCGCCGTGGTCGACGACTACCTCGCACACGTCGCCGCACCGTTGGTGACCTCGGCGGCCACGAACGCCGACGTGGCGCGCCTCGTGAGCACCGGCATGACCCCCATAGAGTTCTCCGTCGCCGCCTTCCGGTTCGGGCATTCGCAGGTGCGCGAGGCGTATGAGCTCAACGAGGACAGCGGCGAAATCGACGTCTTCAACCTCGCCGGCGACGATCTGCACGGCGGACGCCAAATCGCCGCCGGACGGCAGATCGGTTGGGGCAACTTCTTCCCCGAACTGGCCGATCCGGACGACGCGGACGGCGGCAACATCTCGCGCAGGATCGACCCGCTGATCTCCAAGCCGCTGTTTCAGCTGCCGATTCCGGGCGCCGAGGCGGCTGGCAGCAACGTGCTCGCGTTCCGCAACATGATCCGCGCGAAGTTCTACGACATGCCGTCGGGGCAGACGCTGGCTCGCCGAATGGGGTTCACGGTGCTCTCGAACGGCCAGCTGCATCTGCCACCGACCGTTGCCGCGGCATTCAAGAACGGGGTGCCGCTGTGGTACTACATCCTCGCCGAGTCGTCGGTGCGCGAGGATGGACGGCGCCTCGGTCCGGTCGGTTCGAGGATCGTCAACGAGACGTTCACCGCGACGCTGCTACGCGACCCCGACTCGATCCTCCGGGGCAACGCCGGGTTCCAGCCCGCCGCGGAGATCGCCGGAGCCGACGGCAAGGTCCAGTTCTCCGACATCCTGCGCTTCGCGGGGGTCACGGACACCGCGGCGGACTGACCCCGGCGCCCGGCTGAAACGCGAACTCCGGCTCGGCCCGCCGCGCGCGCGGCGGGCCGAGCCCGTCCGCAAACAAGGAAGGGCCTTCCGCGGACCAGCGGGGCTCGCCTACTCGTGCAGGAGGGCTGGGCGGTCGAGATCGCCGAGGCGCAGGAACTCGAGCGCTCCCGGGGCCGACATGCGCCTGAGGCTACCGAGGCTCGGCTAGCGCCACGCGGGCGGTGTCGCGCCGGCAGCCTCGAGGGCCTCGTGGCGCAGCGCGTAGTCCGCCACCGCAGCGATGCGTCCGTCGCGGACGCAGAAGACGTTGAAGAGCTGCCCACCGAGCTCAGCGCCGCCGACTTCCGTCAGCCCGGGTACCTTCGCGCCGAGCACCACGGCCTCGGCCGACGGGGCGATCAGCTCTACGGCCACGGCGCCACGCAGACCCTCGTCGAGCTCGTAGGTCTGCGGGTCCTCCGCGCATGGCGTGAGGCTGTTCCGCAGCATGTCGACGACCTCGGCACGGTTCCGGCAGACGGCGTCCTCCGGCACGCCCTGCCACGTCACGTCCGGATGGAACCACTCGGCGGCGGCGTCGAGATCGCCCCGGCGCATCGCATTCATCCAGCCCACGACCGCCTCGATTGCGTTCGCTCGCATGCTCGCCAATTCTGACTGCCTCGCACGCGGAAACCAAACGCCCCGGTCTGCGATGCGACAGACTGTGAGATACGGCGTGGCGATGACTGGACTCGCGGCCTACACCCCCTGGCGGATCTCCGGGACCTACCTGGAAGCCTGCAACTGCGAGGCGATCTGCCCGTGCCGGCGGATCGGCGGGCGGACGGGCGGGCGCTCGACCTACGGCGTCTGCCTGGGATCGCTGTCGTGGCAGATCGAGGCCGGCTACGCCGGCGGCGTGCACCTCGCCGACATGCGCGTCGTGCTCGCGAGTCGCTACGACGACGACGAGCCGGGGTCGCCATGGAGCGTCGCCCTCTACCTGGACGAACGCGGGAGCGAGCCTCAGCGCGAGGCGCTCGAGAACATCTTCCTGGGGCGGCTCGGCGGCACGCCTCACCTCCACTTCCCGTGGGTCTGGAAGCCCAGCAAGGTGCTGAGCGTCCGCCCCGTCGCGATCGAGATCGATCACGCGCCGGGTCGCGGATGGTTTCGCGCCGGTGACCAGGTGACGGTCACCGTTCGCGAGCCGTTCCCGCGCCAGGAGACGGTCACCTGCGTCATCCCCGGCCACGATCGCACCGGCAGGGAGATCGTGGCCGACCTGCTGAGCGTCGAGGACGGGCCGCTCGACTTCGAGCTGCGCGGCAAGTGCGGGTACGAGGCGACCTTCGACTACGCCTCAGAAGACGCCTAGCGCCACCGCGAGCGCGAGTCCGGCCAGGACGAGGGCGACGCCGCGGCCCGCGAGCCGTCCCCAGGGCAGGAGCTTCTCCAGCGCGACCAGCACGGCGATCACCGCCATCCAGCCGATGCTCATCAGGCCGAGCGCGAACAGCGTCGCCATCAGCGCCCAGCAGCAGCCCACGCACCAGGAGCCCTGCTCCATGCCCATACGGGCGGCGCCGAGTCGGCCATCGCGCCACGATCCGACGACGAAGGCGAGCGGGCTGCGGCACTTGGCCCGGCAGACGTCCTTGAGCGGAGTCAGTTGGTAGACCGCTGCGACAGCAATCACGCCTGCGGCCACATATCTCCCGCCTCGGCTCCAGGAGAGAGAGTCGACGTCGAGCGAGCCGACGAGCCCGACGATCGCATACGCAACGACGCCGAACGCGGTCCAGACGAGCAGGTACCCGACGACGAAGGCCGCGGACCCGCCCCAGCTCGAGCGGGCCACGTAGCGCCTGCGCCGCTCGACCGCCGCGTGTACGGCCACCATCGGAGCGGCCGACGGAAGCATCATCGCCGCCATCATCACGACCCATAGGGACACGTAGAAGCCGAGTGACCCGGGGTCCGTTCCGGGGCCGTCGTCCATACCCGCCATGCGCTCGTCCGTGAGCATCCAGGCGAGTGCGGCGACGACGAGCACCGCGACCACGACGACCGCTGACTGCACACTGTTGACGCGCTCGCTTGAGGGCCAGCCTGTCACGTCCACGCGGGATTATTGTAGGTGCGCCATGGGCGGCCGGTTCGACGTGACCACGGTGATCGAGCGTCCGATCGAGGAAGTGTTCGCCTTCCTCGCGAACGGCGAGAACGATCCGAAGTTCCGCGCGAGGGCGCTCAGATCTCGAAGACCACCGATGGGCCGCCGGGCGTCGACACGGTCTACGCGAGCACTGTGAAGGACGCGGGCCTCAAGACGAAGCGCGAGTTCAAGATCACCGAGTCGGCGAGGTGGGTGGGGCGCTTTCCCTGGCCATATGCCCAGGGAAAGCGACTAATCGAGCTCACCGCCCTCGAGCCGCGACTTCAGCTCGGTCAGCCGCTCGCGCCACCAGGACTTCATCTCGTCCGCGTTGTCGGCGTCCGGCAGCCGCTCGTGCGAGAGCGCGACGCGGCTCTTGCCGCCTCCGGCGCTCTCGAAGCCGACGATCACGCGAGTCGACCCGTCCTCCCAGTCGTAGCGGGCCGTGCGCGGCGCCGTCGCCGTTCGGACGCGCAGGTCGGCGCCGGGCAGCCAGCGCTCACGGAACGCCTCGTCCGTGAACGCCGCGAACAGGCGCTCGACCGGGACGGCGATCGTCCTCGACGCACCCACGGCGAACCCGTCCGGGCGCTGTCCCGGCGCCCGCAGGCCGCGCGCGCGCTCGTAGCCGACAGTGATCGACTGCGAGTACCAGCCGTCGACCGCGTGCTCCTCGCGGAGCCAGCGGGCGATCTCGGTGTGCGAGCGACTCGCGGCGTTCCAGCCGTCGAGCTCCTCGAACCAGGCCTGCCAGCCGCGCCCGGTCGCCTCCGCCACCCGCTCGTCTGCTACCGGCGGCTCGAACTCCGCGACGGCACCATCAGGCCGGTCGCCTCCCGCGATCAGCATCCGCCGCGCCGCCGTATAGCTCTCGCCCGTCTTCGCCATCCGCTCGCGCACCCGGCGCTTGAATGTCCTCTGCTTCGTCATCTGTCCTTGCTCCTATGCGGCGGTCGGCGCCGGGACCCACGCTCCCGATGCCCCGCCGGAAGGGCGACAGTGACCGGCGTCCCGATGGCTCGAGGCCACCTTTACCTCCCTCGGCCGGCGGCGTGGGCGCCGGGACGGAGGTCGGGCGCGGGACCGCGCCAAAGCTGATTGTCGCCCATTTAGACCGGCGCGTGGGCCGAAACTAATCTCGTAACGAACAATGCCGTGACCCGAGGAAGGCGCGTAATCAGCCGAGCTCGGCGACGAGGCGTCTGATGGCGGCCACCGAGCGGTCGACGTCATCTTCGGTCGTCGACCAGTTCGAGATCGATATGCGCATGTAGCGGCGGCCGCGCCAGGTGGTGCCACCCAGCCAGCAGGTGCCGTCGCGCTGCACCGCGTCGATGACCGCGTCGGTGCGCTCGTCGGAGCCGAATCCGGCGAGCACCTGGTTGAGCACGATCTCGTTTCCGATCTCGACATCGTCCAGCTCGGCGAGCTGATCGCCGAAGCGGCGCGCGAGGGCGCAGCAGCGGTCCACGAGTTCGGCAAGTCCCCGCTGCCCGAGCTCGCGCAGTGCCGCCCAGGTGGCGAATCCTCTGGCCCGGCGGGACGACTCCGGGACGTAGTCCGAGGGCGCGCGGAGGCCGCGTTCGCCCTGACCCTCCAGATACGACGCCGTATACGACATCGCTGCGGCGTGAGCGTCCCGGTCCGCGCAGAAGACGAAGCCCGTGTCGTAGGGGACGTTCAGCCACTTGTGCCCATCGGCCGCCCACGAGTCGGCGCGCTCGATGCCCGCCACCAGCGCCTTCTTGGAGGGGCTGACCGCGGCCCACAGCCCGAATGCGCCGTCGACATGAAGCCACGCGCCGGCCCGCTGCGCAAAGTCGGCAGCCGCGGTGAGGTTGTCGCACGCTCCGGTGTTCACGTTGCCCGCCTGCACGCACACGATCGTCGGCGATTCGAGGCGGCCGTCGCCCAGCAGCGAGGCCAGCGCGTCGGGATCGATGGCGCCATTGCCGTCGGCCGCGGCCCGCTCCACGGCGTCAGCCCCGATCCCGAGCAGACGCAGAGCACGGTCGATCGTGGCGTGGCGCTCCTCGCCGGCGATTACCCGGAGCGCCGGTGCGCCCGTGAGTCCGCGCGCCTCGACATCCCAGCCCGCGCGGGCGAGAACACGATGGCGCGCCGCCGCGAGAGCGACGGTGTTCGCGCCCTGGGCGCCAGTGACTATGCCGAAAGAAGCGTCGGAAGGAAGGCCGAACGCCTCCTTCAGCCAGCCGCCCGCCACCTCCTCGACTACGGCCGCGGCCGGGGAGGACGTCGCGTTGAAGGCCAGCTGATCCCACCCCGTGGTGAGTAGGTCCGCACAGGTCGCGGCGTCGAGCGCCCCGCCGGTGACGAACCCGAAGTAGCGTGGCCCCACGCTGGCGGTGAGCGCCGGCTCGACGGCGTCCGCGAGCTGCTCGACGACGGCCTGCGCCTCGGCGCCGTCTACCGGCAACGGCCCGCCGACGGCCGCCTTCAGTCCCGCGGGGTCGACCTCGGGCGCGACGGGCCGGTCGCCCACGCCTCCCCTGTAGGCGGCGATGCGCTCGGCGGTTCGCCGCAGGGCGTCGGGCAGCTCCGGCACGGGCTCATCGTAGTGCGGCCACGGCCTCCCGAACGGCCGTTAGGACCGCCTGAATGGACGGCCGGGGCGCGTCGCTTGCGCGGGTGGCGGCGAAGATCGCCCGGCTCACCTCGGCGCCGGCGATGTCCCGCCGCTTAATGCCCGGCAGCCGGGCCGGTAGTGGGAGGTCGGGCAGCATCGTGACTGCCAGCCCGTGCCCTACGACAGCGACGCTGATCTTCGCGTCATTCGTCCGATGGCGCACATCCGGCTCGAAGCCGCCCAAGGCCAGGCAGGTGCGGCGCGTCATCTCATCCCAGCCGAGCTCTGCGTGGCCGGTGCTCCATGCATCGCCCGCGAGCTCCGCGAGCGGCACGGCGTCCGGGTGCCGGCGTGCAGCGGGGTGGCGCGCAGGTAGCAGGATGCGCACTCGGTCGCTGAGCAGGTCATGTCGCTCCACGCCGGCGGGCAGCCGGCGCGGCTGGTGCTGCCACTCGTCGGCCAGTACGAGGTCGATGTCGCCGAGCGCCAGGGCGGGCAGCGCCTCCTCGGGCTCGGCCTCGATCAGCTCGCAGCGCAGCCGGGGTGCCGTGCGCGCAAGCGCCTCCATGGCCGGCAGCGCGAGCTTGATGCTCACCGACTCGAAGCCGGCGATGCGGGCGCGCCCCGCGACGGTGGCGGCGGCAGCGGCGAGATCGGCCTCGGCGATCGCCGCGCGCTCCAGGAGTGCCTCGGCGTGTTCCACGAGCACGAGCGCGGCGTCGGTCAGCCGCACGCCGCGCCCCGCGCGCTCGAGCAGGCGCACGCCGGCCTCGCGCTCGAGCATCGCGAGCTGCTGAGACACGGCGGAGGGGGTGAACCGGAGGGCGTCCGCGACAGCGGCGACAGTTCCCCGCTCGTGGAGCTCGCGCAGGAGTCGCAATCGCCGCAGCTCCAACATTATGAAGAAAGACTATTGGATACAGCCCAGGAATCAGAATTGATCCTGAAGTATTCATGGGCCACGATGCTCCACGATGCGCTCCACAGGAACAGTCCTCTGCATCGGCTCCGCCGCCGCCTTCGGCGCGATGGGCGTGCTCGGCAAGCTCGCCTACGACGAGGGCGCGACCGTCGGAACCCTGCTATCCGTCCGCTTTCTGCTCGCCGCCGCGCTCTTCTGGGGGCTCGTCCTCGCCGGTGGCGGGGCCGCCGGTGAGATCCGGGCGCTGGCGCGCCGGGACGTCGGCATCGCGCTCGGCCTCGGGGCGTGCGGCTATGCCGCCCAGGCGGGCGGCTATTTCGCCGCGCTGGAGCGGATCGACGCGTCGCTGGTGGCGCTCCTCGTGTACACCTACCCGGCGATCGTCGGCGTCTCGGCCATCGCGATCGGCCGGGAACGCGCGAGTGTCCGCCGGGTCGCCGCGCTGGGGCTCGCGTCAGGTGGGCTGGTGCTCGTGCTCGCCAGCGCGCAGGCGGGCGCGCTCGACCCGCTGGGGGCCGCGCTCGCGCTGGGAGCGGCGGCTGTGTACAGCGTCTACATCCTCGTCGGCGATGGGGTCGCCCAGCGAATGCGCCCGCGGCTGTTGTCGGCACTCGTCTGCAGCGGCGCAGCCGTAACCCTCACCGGGGGAGCGGCGCTGCTCGGCCAGCTGAGGCCCGAAGCTGTGAGTGCCGCCGGCTGGGGTTGGCTGGCCTGCCTCGCGGTCGTCTCGACCGTCGGCGCGGTGAGTCTCTTCTTCGCCGGCCTGGAGCGGGTCGGGCCCACCACCGCCTCGATCCTCTCGACCGTCGAACCGGTGGTGACGGTGCTACTCGCCTTCGTCGCCTTCGGAGAGGTTCTGAGCACGCCGCAGCTGCTCGGAGGCGCCCTGGTGCTCGGCGCCGTGCTCGTGCTACACGACAAAGCGATACGGAGGAGGACGGCATGGACAAGCCCCTGACGGGCAAGGTGGCGCTGGTGGCAGGCGCCACGCGAGGCGGCGGTCGCGGCATCGCGGTCGCGCTCGGCGAGGCGGGCGCCACGGTCTATGCGACCGGGCGCACCACGCGCGAGCAGCGCTCCGAGATCGACCGCCCCGAGACGATCGAAGAGACCGCCGAGCTCGTGACCGAGGCTGGCGGGGAGGGCATCGCGGTGGCCGTGGACCATCTCGATCCCGGGCAGGTCGTCGGACTGATGGAGCGAATCGACTCCGATCACGCGCGGCTCGACGTGCTCGTGAACGACATCTGGGGGGCCGAGCACCTCTTCACGTTCAACACGCCGCTCTGGGACCACGACCTGAACAACGGCCTCCGGCTGCTCCGCCTCGCGATCGACACACACCTGATCACTAGCCACCACGCGCTGCCGCTCCTGATCCGCCGTCCCGGCGGGCTCGTCGTCGAGGTGACCGACGGCACTGCGGCCTACAACGCGGACAACTTCCGCGTAAACGCCTTCTACGACCTCGCGAAGACGTCGCTGATCCGACTGGCCTGGGGGCTGGCACAGGAGCTCGACGAGCACGGCGGCACCGCTGTGGCGCTCACCCCGGGCTGGATGCGCTCCGAGCTGATGCTCGAGCACCACAGCGTGAGCGAGTCGGACTGGCGCGACGCCGCCGACCGCACGCCCCACTTCTGCATCTCCGAGTCGCCGCGCTACGTGGGCCGGGCGGTTGCCGCGCTGGCCGGAGATCCCGACGTGTCGCGCTGGAACGGTCAGTCGCTTTCGAGTGGGCAGCTCGCGCAGGTCTACGGCTTTACCGACGTCGACGGGACGCAGCCCGACTGCTGGCGCTACATGGCCGAGGTCGTGGACGCCGGCGGGCCCCCCGGCGACGCCGGCTATCGCTGACGCGACTGGGGGCAAACTGGGGGCCTGGGGCGATAACCCGTGGGCCCGACGTCGTCGTTCGCGTGCTGAAGGGCGGCGCGCCGGCTGGGAGGCGCTCTATCGGCGCGCCTCCCAGGTGACGAGACCGGACCTGCAGCGACCATTCTCGGAGAAGTCGACCACTGCCCTCAGCCGTCCCCTCGCCTCGTTGTTCGCGAACGAGAACGGCTCGGGGAAGACGGGGTTGCCCATCGGGTCGAATCCGATCTTGCCCCGCAGTCCGACGCCGAAGCGGTTGCGCCTGAAGAAGCGGCCCTCCCTGGAGACCGGCACGTTCCGGAAGCGCGCGATCCGAAGGACGCTCCCGTGCTCGCAGGAGCCGCGCCAGCGGAAGCGGATGCCCACTCGCGTGTGCGAGGTGACGCGCATGACGATTCGCTCGCCCTGCGCGGTGCGACCCACGAAGGGGCCGTGATAGCTCTCGTGTACGGCACCAGCCGGTCCCGCGGCCCAGGCAGCGGCGCCGACGGTTGCGAGTGCCAGGGCCAGGCGGCGCATTGCCCTCGTACAACACCTGGCGGCGCGTCGAGTATCGGGCTAGGGTCGTCTCAGGAGGTGAAATGGCATGGCCGTCGGGCTCAGGGAGATGATTCAGGAGGCCAGGGCGAGCGTCGAGGAGGTGTCCGTTCACGACGCGCACGAGGCGCTGGAGAGCGGAGCGGTCCATATGGTCATCGACGTGCGGGAGCCGTGGGAGTGGGACAAGGGTCACCTACGGGGCGCCGTGAGCCTGCCGCGCGGCCTGCTCGAGTTGCGCGCGGACCCAGAGTCGCCGGTGACGAATCCGGATCTCAGCGCCAACAAGGACGCGCGCGTGATCGTGTACTGCACGAAGGCGCCGAGCGCCCGGTCGATGCTGGCCGCCCAGACGCTCGCGAGGATGGGTTACTCGAACGTGGCCGCGCTGCGCGGCGGCCTGGACGAGTGGACGGCGGAGGGCCTTCCGGCGGAGTAGCGCCCGCCCGGACCGTCACCCGAACCAGAGCCGGTGGAGCCGGACGACGCCGCGGATGCGCGTCTCCAGCTGCCAGCGCCGCCGGGCCTGCTCGATGAAGGAGTCGGCCGCCGGGCGCCCGGGGTCGGCGAGCCACGCCGCGGGGGCGAGGCGCGGTAGCAGCGACAAGAGCAACCCGACAGCCGCTCGCTCGTAGAGCACATCGGCCGCCAGCACGAGGTCGAACGGCGCGTGTTCGATAAGCCCCTCCGGCATAGCCCAGTCGGCTACGGCCGTGTCGACCGGAACGCCGTTCGCGCGGGCGCTCTGTGCCACGAGGTCGAGCGCCTCGGGGGCCGCGTCCGTGGCCAGCACGCTCGCCCCGGCGCGGGCCGCCGCGATGCTCGGCACGCCCAGCCCGCATCCGAGCTCGACCACGCGCAGGCCGCGAAGCGGCTCCCCGTCGAGCTCGCGCGCGAGCGCCACGCCGCTCCGCCACAGCACCGCCCAGTAGGGGGCGATCGGCGCCCATTCCACGGCGCCGTCGTCGGGCAGCTCCGCGGCCTCCTCGGGTTGCAGTATGCGGAGCTCGCCGCTCGGCAGCTCGATCGTCTGGCTCACGAGCTCGTCGTTCATCGCCGCCGACTGTAGGCGCGCCGGGACGCTGGACACCGCACCGGCGCGGGAGCTACGGTCGGCGTGTGAACGACGAAAGGAATGCGCTTGTCGTCAACAACGTCTGACTCGGAGCTCAAGGCCCGGCACCGTGCCATGTGGGCGTCGGGTGATTACGCGTCGATGGTGGAGACGTTCCTGCTCCCGCTCGGCCCGCGGCTCGTCGAAGCATGCGGGATCGGGGCTGACATGACCGTCCTCGACGTGGCCGCCGGCACCGGCAACGCGTCGATTCCGGCCGCGAAGCGCGGCGCGCGCGTTACCGCGAGCGACCTCACCCCCGAGCTCTTCGATGGCGGCCGTAGCCGCGCCTCGGCCGAGGGTGTCGAGCTCGACTGGATCGAGGCGGACGCCGAGAACCTGCCTTTCGAAGACGAGTCGTTCGACGTCGTGATGTCCTCGATCGGCGCGATGTTCGCGCCGCGTCACCAGGCGGTGGCCGACGAGCTCGTCCGCGTGTGCAGCCCGGGCGGCACGATCGGCATGCTCAACTGGACGCCCGAGGGAATGATCGGCGCGCTCTTCAGGACGATGGGGCCGTTCGCCCCGCCGCCTCCGCCCGGAGCATCGCCGCCGCCGCTGTGGGGCGGCGAGGATCACATGCGCGAGTTGTTCGGCGAGCGCGTTGACCTCCACACGCTGCAACGGGACATGCTCGAGATCACGGCGTTTGACCATCCGCATGACTACGGCGAGCACTTCAAGGAGAAGTACGGCCCCACGATCGTGGCGCGCGCGAACGCGGCGAAGGAGGGGCGCGAGGCGGAGTTCGACCAAGCGCTGAGCGACTTCTGCGACGAGTGGAACCGCGGCACGCCGGATAACGCACGCTTCGAACAGGAGTACCTCGTGGCGGTGGGCACCCGTACGTGAGACTACGCGGCGCCGTCTGCCTGGGCGCCGCGCTGCTGCTCGGCGGCTGCGGCGGCGGGGACAAGCCGAGCGAGCCGCTGCCCGAGACGTCCGCTCAGATGAACCTCTCGAGCGTGGCCTTCCAGGACGGCGGCACGATCCCAAAGCGTTTCACCTGCGACGGCAGGGACATCTCGCCTCCGCTGCGCTGGTCTGAAGTGCCACGCGGCACGCGCGAGTTCGCCGTGCTGGTCGAGGACGTGGACGCGGACCGCTTCGTTCATTGGACCGTGCTCGGCATACCGTCGGCGCTGCACCGCCTCCTCGAGGGCGACGTGCCCCCCGAGGCGGTTGAGACCGAGAATGGCTTCGGCGACAAGGCCTGGGGCGGTCCCTGCCCCCCCGAGGGTGACGACCCGCATCGCTATCTCTTTGCCGTCTACGCGGTCGACGACCCTCTGGGGCTCGACAGCGGGGCGTCGCCCGACGAGGTCCGCGAGGCCCTGGCCGACCACGCGCTGGGACGCGGCACGATGACCGGCCGCTTCGGCCGCGACTGAGCGAGTTGGACGCTCAGGCGGCGTCGCCGACAGCCTGCGGGATGCGGGGCCCGCAGGAGAGGAGTGCGTCGAGTAGCCACGAGGCGTTCTGCTCGTCGAGCTCGTCGAGCGCGAGCATTCCGAGCACGGCCGTGCTTGCGCGGGCGAGCGGCTCCTCGGCTTCGTCGCCCGCGCGGGCGAGGAGGAGAGCCTCGGCGGCATCGCAGAGCTCCTCGTGTGCCTCGGCCTCCAGCGCCTGTGCGGACTTCCACTCGTCCAGCTCGGTGACCAACGATCTATAGGCGGCGTAGCGCTGCTGGTTCATGGGTTCCGCCTCTCCTTACCCCCTCGGGACGTGTTCAAGCACACGGCGCTAGGGTCGCGGCAATGGGCGATCGCGATCGACACGAGCACGGCACCTTCTCCTGGACCGACCTCGCCACTCCGGATGCTCAGGCGTCGAAGGAGTTCTACGGCGGGCTCTTCCAGTGGGACTTCGAGGACAACCCCATCCCGGATGACGGCGTCTACGTGATGGCAAGGATCGGCGGCAGGGCTGCCGCGGCGATGTTCGAGACGACCGAACGGCATCCCGCGTGGGCCTCGTACGTGACGGTCGACGACCTCGAGAGCACCACCGGCAAAGCCCGCGAGCTTGGCGCGAACGTGCTGGCGGAGCCGTTCGACGTGATGGACGCGGGGAGGATGTCGACGATCCAGGACCCCACCGGCGCAGTCTTCTCCCTGTGGGAGCCGCGCCGCGCCATCGGCGCCGAGATTGTCAACGGACCCGGTGCGCTCAGCCTGAACCAGCTCAATACGTCGGATCCCGAGGCGGCGGAGCGCTTCTACAGCGAGCTGTTCGGCTGGCGCTTCGAGCAGGTGGGTGACACCGAGACGCCGTTCTGGGGGATCTACGGCGGCGAGCGGCTGAACGGCGGGATGATGCAACTGCCGCCGGGCGCGCCGATGCCCGCGCACTGGCTCGTCTACTTCGGGACCGACGACCTCGAGAGCAACTCCGACAAGATCAAGTCCGCGGGCGCGACAATGATGATCGAGCCGCGCGACGTGCCCGGCGGTCGGATCCTCGTCGCGCAGGACCCGCAGGGCGCCTTCTTCGCCCTGTTCGCGGGCCGCTTCGACGACTGACGGAACCGCCGCGGCGCGGCAGTTGTACACGAGTCATGACGCGGATACTGGTCGTGCTTCTCATTGCGGGCTTGGCGCTCGCCCCTGCTGCCGTCGCCAAGGGCCCGCACGCCATCCTGACTTCCGGCCCCGAGCCCGTCGAGCGAGGCGCGCCCTGGGAGTCCACGATCGAGCTGAACGAGTTCGCCGGTGTCCCGCAGCCGTCGCTGATCGCCATGCGCGCCGGCAGGCACGTGAACGCCAACGTGCGCAGGGTGCCCGCGAGCATGCAGGGTGCGCTCGGCTACAAGATGACAATGGTCTTCCCGGCCGACGGCCGCTGGGGCCTGCGTCTCATCGCCGCCGGCCGCCGCTTCCGCTTCCCGCCGGTCGCCGTCGGGGCCGGCGAGGTGCCGCAGGACTACGTCGCGTTCCCGATCGGCAGCGAGGCTGCCCGTCAGGGCGGCGGGGGGGTCTACACGGAGCAGGAGCCGGTCGACACGGGCGGCGGCGACTCGCTGCCGCCCGAGGTCCTCAACATCGCGGAGGACTCAGAGTCCGATGGAGAAAGCGGGCTCGCCACGTGGTGGCTGTTCCCGCTCGTGGGCGTGGTTCTCGCCGGCGCCGGCATCGCGCTCCGCGCGCGCCGCTAGCGCTGGATCGCCGCGAGCGCGTCGGTGACGCTGGGATGGATCTTGGCCACCGACTCGAAATTCACGATCCTGATTACGCGTCTGACGAGGCCGGTTTCGGGCACGACGACGGCGAGCTGTAGCTGGCGCTCCGCCAGCCGCTCGGCGAGCTCGAACAGCAGGCTGACGCCGACGCTGTCGATGTAGGTCGCGCCGCTCAGGTCCACAACCAGCCCGAGGTCCTCGTTGCGGATCGCGCCAACCAGCCGCTCGCGCAGGTCGTGCGCCTGGACGATGTCGACCTCGCCCGCGAGGCTCACCACGCCGACGGACTCGTGGTAACTCACGTCCGTACGCGCGGGCTCAGTCACGCCACCTCCGCGCCCAGCCGGCGCGACAGCTCGATCGTCGTGCCCTCGTCGCTGCGGACCACCTCTACATCATCGGCCAGCCCCTCCATCAGTGGCAGACCGCGGCCGCGGTGCGTGCCGCGCGGAGCGCGCCAGTTCCCAAAGTCGCGGATCGCGACCTTGGCGCGGCCGTCCTCCGCCGTCCAGGCGCGCAGCTCGACAACGCCCGGAGCAAGCCCGTAGGCGTGCTCTATGGCGTTCGCGGCCGCCTCGGCGCTGGCGAGCGCGAGGTCGTCTCTGTCCGCCGCCGTAGCGCCCGCCTCGTCGAGCCAGCGCGTCAGCAGACGGCGCATGACCGGGATCGACTCGATCTCGGCCGGGAAGCGGGCGACTAGTGCGTCTTCCAGCGGCTGGGCGCGTGCCATGAGCAGAGCGGCGTCGTCGTCGCCCGTCCCCCCCGGAAGCAGCGCGGCCACGAGTGCGTCGCCCAGGTGCTCGAGCTGGTCGTAGTCCTGCCGCACCGTCGCCACAAGCCGCTCGAGTCCGTCGTCGAGCGACTCGCCGGCGCGCTCGACGAGACCATCTGTGTACAAGACGATCGCGGCGCCGGGTTCGAGGTCGAGCTCGTGTTCGTCGTAGCGAGCGTGGCGAGTCGCACCCAGCGGCACCGAGCCCGGCAGCTCGACAAACCGGGGCTCACCGTCGATGGGCTTCACGAGCGGCGGCGGGTGTCCCGCCGCAGCGATCGACAGCCCGCCGCCGTGCGGGTCGAGAACGATGTACACGAGCGTCGCAGTGCGGCCCGGCTCCAGCTGCCGGAGTAGATTGCTCAGCCGCTCGAGCACCGCGCGCGGCGCCATTCCGTCGAGCGCGTACGCCCGTAGCCCGCTGCGCAGCTGGCCCATGATGGCGGCGGCGTGGAAGCCTCGCCCTACCACGTCCCCGATTGCCATCGCGAGCCGGCCGTCCGGTAGCGGGAAGGCGTCATACCAGTCGCCGCCGAGCCGCGCCCTCGCCGCCGGCAGGTAGCGGCCTGCGAAACCCACGCCCGGCAGCTCGGGAAGGCGCGGCAGGAGACTCCGCTGGAGCGCATCGGCGAGCCCGCGCTCGCGTTCGGTCAGGCGGCTGAAGATGGCGAGCGCCGCGCGGTCAGCCGCGCGCTGGAGCAGCTCCTCGGCCTCGTCGTCGAACGCGCGCTCGCGCAGGGTGCCGACGTGGAGCACCCCGATGACCATGCCCTCCACCAGGAGCGGTACGCCCAGCATCGAGTGCAGCCCCTTCTCGCGCAGAATCGGGTTCACGACCTCAGCTTCTGCCAGGTTCAGTATGCGGACAGGTCGTCGCGTGGCGGCGATGCGGCCCGCGAAGCCGCGTCCGACCGGGATGCGTATTCCGCGCTCGACCTCCTCCTCGAGACCCTTCGCCGCATGCGGCACGAGCGTGGTGTCGTCGTCTTCGAGCAGGAGGATCGCGGCGGTGTCCACTTCGAGAATCGCGATAACGCGCGTTAGAAGCTCCTCGAGCAGAGGCTGGAGCGGGAGGTACGCCAGGGCGGCGTCGGTGATGCTCTGGAGATCGCGCAGCCGGTCAGCTATGAATCGCGATCTCACGGCGGAGATTGTGCCGGGTCGTACGGCTCGTCGCGCTCACGCACGGCCTCCTTGAAGCCCACCTCGGCGGCGCGGCGCTGAAACTCGTAGCCCTCCGGGGTATGGCGCGCAACGCCGTCGAAGAAGACACCCAACGCCTGGGTCGCGTGAAGCCCCTGCGAGTGGAGCGCCTGGTTCACGAGCAGCTTCATCATCACGAGCTGGTTGACGGGCGTGAGCGCGATCCGCTCGACCAGGTGCTCGAAGCGCTCGTCCAGCTCCGCCGCCGGCGGTGCCTCGATGGCGAGTCCCCACTCGTGGGCAGTGCGGCCGTCGATCAGATCGCCGGTGAAGAGGAGCCGCTTGGCGCGCTGGTCGCCGACCCGGAACGCCCAGAGCGCTGACGTTGGCACGCCCCAGACGCGCGCTGGCGGATAGCCGATGCGCGCGTCGTCGGCGATCACGAGCAGGTCCGAGCAGAGTGCGAGGTCCGTACCGCCGGCCACGCAGAAGCCGTGCACCTTGCATACGACCGGCTTGTCGGAGTGGAACAGGCTCATGAAGCCGCGCAGATTGCGGCTCATCATCTGCCAGTCGAGGACCGGGTCCCAGGGTTTCTCGGGGTCGTGGTTCGGCGGCCGCGTCTCGGCGTACTCCACGAGGTCGTAGCCGCCGCAGAAGCCCTTGCCGCTGCCCGCCAGTGCGATCACGTGGACCGATGGGTCGAGGTTCGCTTCCTCGACGCACTCGGCCAGCTCACGCGGCATGTCGAGCGTGATCGCGTTCGCTCGTCCGGGCCGGTCGAGCGTGATTCGTGCGACCCGGTCACTGACCTGGTAGCGCAGAGTCGTGGGGCTCATTTGCCGAGATCCTTCTTCAACACGAGCTCGTCACGCAAGTCGATGCCGGAGGAGCCCGTCCGTCGTCCAGGAAGCGCTCGACTTCTGCGCGGCCGGGGTCTTGGGGTTCGCGGATGCGGACCGCCAAGCTCAGGCGGGGAGCGTGCGGGCCAGGATCGCCTCGGTATCCACGCCCGCGGGCAGCGTCCCGTAGGCACGGCCGACACCGTCGAGGCGCGCTGCGCAGAAAGCGTCCGAGACCGGCGCCGGCGCGTGCCTCACCAGCAGGCTCGCCTGGAGCGCTACGGCGAGGTCTGATACGACGCTCCGCGCCTCGAACTCCGGATCGGCCGGCTTTGTCGCGGCGATCCTGTCGAGATGGGCGTCGAGCGCCGCGTTTCCCCCACGGGCGAGCTCGCACTCGGCGATGAAGGCGGGCAGCGCCTCGGGCTCCCTCGCGAGCGCGCGCAGCACGTCGAGCGCCGACACGTTGCCGGATCCCTCCCAGATGGAGTTGAGCGGCGAGTCGCGCAGCAGCCGCGGCATGCCGGACTCCTCGACGTAGCCGTTCCCGCCCAGGCACTCGAGCGCCTCGACGGCGTGACCGGGGGCGCGCTTGCAGACGTAGTGCTTCATCACGGCGGTGGCGATCCGGCGGAAGGCGGCATCGTCCTCGTCGTAGGCACGAGCCACGCGCATCGTCACCGCCGTCGCGGCCTCCGACTCGAGCGCGAGGTCGGCGAGCACGTTCCGCATCAGCGGCTGGTCCGCGAGCAGCTTTCCGAATGCGCTCCGGTGACGCGCGTGGTGCACGGCCTGCGCCAGGCCCCAGCGCATTCCCGCCGAGGATCCGATCAGACAGTCGAGGCGGGTGTGGTTGACCATCCGGATGATGGTCTGGACGCCGCGGCCCTCCTCGCCCACGAGCTGCCCGCGGACGCCGTGGAACTCGACCTCGCTCGACGGCAGCGAGCGCGTGCCGAGCTTGTCCTTCAGGCGCTGGATCCGGAAGCCGGGGTCGGGTCCCTCGATCAGGAAGCAGGAGAGCCCGGCGGGCGCGTGCGCGAGCGTCAGAAACAGGTCGCAGGGCGGATATGAGCAGAACCACTTGTGGCCGGTGAGCTCCCAGCCGTCGCCGTTCTGGACGGCGCGCGTCGAGTTCGCGCGGACGTCGGAGCCGCCCTGCTTCTCGGTCATCGCCATGCCCACGAGAACGCCGTCGTCGTAGCTCGGCCGCGTGATGCGCGGCTCCCACTCCGTTGCGAGGTCCGGCTCCTCGCGGAGCGCCGGAATGGCCGAGTAGGTCATCGAGACCGGGCACATCACGCCGGAGTTGACCTGACCCCAAATGAAGAAGAGGGCTGCGCGCACGAGGTGCCCGCCAGGCTGCGGGTCCCTCCAAGGGAGCGAGTGGATCTCGCGCTCGATCGCCTGGCGCAGGCACCAGTGCCAGGACGGATCCAGCTCGACCGCGTCGATCCGGTTCCCGTAGCGGTCGTGCGTTCGCAATACCGGCTCGTTCCGCTCCGCCCGGTCGGAGTGCTCGAGGGCGTCCGGAGAGCCGGCGAGCTCGCCGATCTCGCGCAGCCGATCGACGCCCCAGCTGCCGCCTTCGCGCTCCACCGCCTCGCGCAGAGGGAGGTCCGAGTCGAAGACGTTGTACGGCGTGAGCGGCGGCGCCTGGTTGTCGACGGCGTGCGTGTTGCCGGTCTGTGAGATCTCCATTTGGCGCGACGGAGCCTACCGGCGGCCCCGCAACTTCCATATAGGGTGCCGGGTTCTCATGCGCGTGAACCGCCTAATTGCTCTGGCCCTGATCACTTTTTTCCTCGTCGCCGCGCCCTCGGCGCTGGCCAACGGCTCGGGCCCTCATCCGCGCGGTTTTACGCTCGGCGTCGCCGCCGGCGAGGTCACAAGCAGCAGCGCCGTGCTCTGGGGGAAGGCGAAGAGGAGCGGCGGCTACTCGCTCGACGTCGCTACCAACAGCAGATTCCGGCACTTCAAGCCGCACTTCGTGGTCGCGCGAAAGAGCCACGACAACACGCTGCAGGCGAAGGTCAAGCGTCTGCAGCCGAGCACGCGCTACTGG
>JBKPME010000086.1:0-7104 GCA_046731915.1 Actinomycetota bacterium | reverse complement strand
ACCGACACGGTCAAGGAAGTTGCGACCGACGGGCGCGTGCTGCGCACGCTCGACAGGTCAGCGCTCTGGGCGGTTCAGACGCCTCAGGTGTTCAAGGCGGCCATCCTTAGGCGAGCTCTCGAACGTGATGCCGCTGCGCTCGCGGCCGCCACAGATGATGCGTGGCTCGTGGACGACGCGGGTGGTGTCATCACGGTCGTCGAGTCCTATCCCGAGAACATCAAGGTGACGCGCGAGTCCGACCTGCGCATCGTCGAGGCGCTTCTTGCTCACTGACTACCACGTGCACCTGCGGCCGGACGACGAGGACACGACCGCAGCGAAGTTCTTCACAACGAGCAATGTGGAGCGGTATCGGGAGGTCGCTGAGGAGCGGGGGATAACTGAACTCGGCGTGGCCGAGCACATTCACCGCTTCGTGCAGTCGCTCGACGTCTGGCAGCACCCCTGGTACCGCTACTGGGCGCAGGACGACCTCGACGAGTACTGCGACTTCATCCGCTCGCACGGGCTGAAGCTCGGGATCGAGGCCGACTTCCTGCCGGGCCGTGAGGATCGTGTCGCGAACGTGCTGGACGGCCGGCCGTGGGACTACGTGGTCGGGTCGATTCACTTCATGGGCGAGGACGCGGTCGACGTGCACGGCGAGCCCGACTGGGAGGCGTGGGACATCTGGCGGGACGCCGACCCAGAGCGCGTCTGGTCGCGCTACTTCGAGACGCTCGGCGAGGCGGCGCGGACGGGGATGTTCGACATCCTGGCGCACCCGGACCTCGTCAAGGTGTTCGGCGACCGCGTGCCGGTCCCCGACGGCGACCTGCGCCGCTTCTACGACCGGGCGATGGACGGGATCGCGGAGAGTGACGTGGCGGTGGAAGTCTCCACGGCCGGGCTCCGCAAGCCCGCCGGCGAGATCTACCCGGCCGCGGCCTTGCTCGAGATGTGCCTTGACGCCGGCCGCCCGGTGGCTCTGTCGAGCGACGCGCACACGCCCGAGCAGCTGGGCTACGAGTACGAGCGCGCCGCCCAGTGGCTGAGCGATCTCGGCGTCACGGAGCTTGCGGTGTTCGAGGCTCGCGAGCGGCGTTTGGAGCCGATCGGATGAGGGCCGGCATCGGCTTCGATACCCACCGCCTCGAAGCTGGCCGCCGTCTAGTGCTGGGGGGAGTGGAGATCGAGGAGTCCGAAGCCGGGCTCGCCGGGCACAGCGACGCCGACGTGCTCGCCCACGCCGTCATCGACGCCCTGCTCGGCGCCGCCGGACTCGGCGACATCGGGCAGCACTTCCCCGACACCGACGAGCGCTGGCGCGACGCCGACTCGATCGAGCTCCTCCGCGCCGTCCGCGAAAAGCTCAGCGACGCCGGTTACAAGGCGGCCAACATCGACGCAACGGTCGCCTGCGAGCAGCCAAAGCTCGCCCCCTTCCGCGACGAGATGCGCACGCGCCTCGCCGAGGCGGCCGAGCTCGAGCCCGGCGCGGTGAACGTGAAGTTCACGACGGGCGAGGGCATGGGCTTCGTCGGCCGCGGCGAGGGAATCGCCGCGCTCGCTGTCGCGACCGTGGAATGAGCGCGCAGGCGCCGGCCGCCGTAGGCTGAGCCGAACACCCGAATCTCGGAGGTGGACAGGTGCCGTCCACGCTGCGGTCGAAGCTGCTACGCGAACGTCATGGCGACCGTCGCGGTCTTCGTTGCACTCCTATCCACCAGCACGAACCGCGAACGTGATCCGGCCTGCGGGTCGAACGGCCGGCCAGGCTAACCGCGGGGAGGCGCCGTCCATGCGCCGGTCGAGATGGCGTCGGTTTTCCGCCACCAGGTTGGCGGTTCGTCCCCCTGGTTCGGACATCGCGCTGCTGGGACCGTGGTCCCATGTTCACCTCGCGCAGGTCCAACGTCGCCTCATTCACCGTCGTGGCCGCCCTCGTGGTTGCCGCGGCGAGCGCTCCTGGCGCCTCGGCCGCCGAGCAGCGCTACGCCGGCCCGAACGGCGCCGGCAACGACTGCAGCGTCGAGAAGCCGTGCAAGATCGACTCGGCGATCAACGGAGCCCACGATGGCGACGAGGTGATCGTCATGCAGGGCAATTACTTGGCGGAGTACCCGATCGAGAACACGGCGCCCGTGTCGATTCGCGGCGTCGAAGGTCAGCCGCGCCCGAAGCTCTACCTCAACTCGGCCAGCCTGATGAAGCTCACGGACGCCCGGCTCTCCTACGTCGAAGTCGTCCAACTCTCGCCGACTTATGCGGCACTCAGCAGCTCGAGGTCCAAGCTCAACCAGGTGATCCTGAGGGGTGGCCAGCAGGCCGGCTGCGCGGCCGGCTTGTTCAGCAGCACGCTGCTGAACAGCATCGTCGTCGCTCGCAACCCCTCCGGCGATGCGATCTGCGTGCCGGGCTCGGGCGGTCTCAACTCGAGCGCGGTCCTCAACGTCACCGCGATCGCCCAGAGCGGCTCCGCGATCGAGGCCTTCACTGGAGGCGGGGCGGCGGCGGCGATGGTCGATGCCGTCAACGTGATCGCCCAGGCGGGCGCGACGGGTGCCGGCTTCGAGGCGAACGCCACCGCCGGCGGCCTCGCATCGATCACCGTCCGTCACTCGAACTACATGCACTCCTACAGCTATGGCGCGGGCGCCCAGGTGTATCCCGTCGGGGGCAACCAGAGCTTCGCCCCCGCGTTCGTCGACGAGGCGACGGGCGATTACCGCCAGAAGCCAGGATCGCCGACGATCGACGCCGGCTATGAGGACTCCAGGCTCGGGTTCTTCGACGTCGACGGCGATCCGCGCGACGTCGGCACGACCGACATCGGAGCTGACGAGTACGTCCCCGCGCCGACGGCGACGACCGGTCCCGCCAGCGCGGTCACCGACCAGACGGGGACGCTGACCGGCACCGTGAACCCGAAGGGCGCGCCCACGAGCTACCACTTCGAGTACGGCCCCACGACGGCTTACGGCAGCAGTACGGCCGAGAGCGACGCGGGCTCCGTCCTGACCGATGTGGCCGCGTCCGCGAGCATCGCGGGCCTCGAGCCTGGGACCACTTACCACTACCGCGTGGTCGCCTCGAACGCGGCCGGTGTCGTCTACGGCGGTGACCAGAGCTTCACGGCCGTGCCGGCGGCTACCGGGACGCAGCCGCCTGGCAGCTTCGCCGGCGTGAAGCTGATCTCGAGCAGGCTCCTGCTGCGGCGCGGGTTCATCGTGGTCAAGCTGAGCTGCCCGGCGGGCACCGCGGGCAAGTGCGCCGGCAACACGAAGCTGAGCGCCCGGCGCCGGGCCGCCGGCTCGCGCGCGGCAAGGACCGTCAAGCTCGGCCGCGCCGGCTTCTCGATCGCCGCCGGTGGCCAGGCAAAGGTCAAGGTCCGCGTCTCGCGTGCCGGACGGCGGCTGTTCGCGCACACGCGCCGGCTCCGCGGCAGGGCGGCGACCGCGGCCCACGACACGGCGGGGCGCTCGAAGACGACGAGCGCCCGCGTGACCATCCGGAGGGGTTAGATTGCCCCGCCCATGGAGCGCGACGAGCTTGCCTTTGCCGGGGTCGCTCGCCAGGCCGAGCTCGTCCGCGGCGGCGAGGTGTCGTCGCGCGAGCTCGTCGAGCTGTGCTTGGAGCGGATCGAGCGGCTTGATCCCGAGCTGAACGCGTTCCGCAAGGTCATGGCCGAGCGGGCGCTGGTCGACGCCCAGCAGGCCGATGCGCGGAAGGGCGCGGGCGAGGCGCGCCCGCTGCTCGGCGTTCCGATCGCCGTGAAGGACGTGCAGGACGTGACCGGCGAGGTCACGCGCTACGGCACCGATGCGTTCACCAAGCCCGCCGCTCAGGACGACGAGCTCGTGCGCCGCCTGCGGGCGGCGGGCGCGGTCGTGATCGGGAAGACGAACACGCCCGAGCTCGCGATCATGGGCGATACCGAGGGCCCCGCGTTCGGGATCACCCGCAACCCGTGGAACACCGACCGCAGTCCGGGCGGCTCGAGCGGGGGGAGTGCTGCCGCGGTGGCGGCCGGCCTCTGCGCCGCGGCGACGGCCAGCGACGGCGCCGGCTCTATCCGCATCCCCGCATCGAACTGCGGGCTCCTCGGCCTCAAGCCCACCCGCGACCGCATCCCGTTCAGCCCGGAAGGCCACTGGTACGGGATGAGCGTGTCGGGCTTCGAGGCGCGCGGCGTGCGTGACGCCGCGCTGCTGATGTCGATCGGCGCCGCGGACGACTCGCTCCGGGACGCCGCGGAGCCGACGGCCGAGCGCCTGCGCGTGGCCGTGTCGGCGAAGCCGGTGCTCCCCACGCCCGTGCACGCGGACGTGAAGCGCGTGATCGGCGAGACGGCGGAGCGCCTCGGGGCGCTCGGGCACGAGGTCGAGGACGCGGATCCGCCCTACCCGCTGATGAGCCCCGCCGTGACCCGCTACCTCGCGGGCCACGCGCGGGACGCCGAGGAGCTGGTGGAGCGGCCGGAGCGGCTGCAGCGGCGCACCAAGGGCTTCGCGCGGCTGGGGCGCGCGGTGCGGCCCGCGCTCGGCTGGGCGCTCCGTGACGACGACAGCGAGCGGATGCGGCCCTTCTTCGAGCGCCACGACCTGCTGCTCACTCCGGTCATGGCGGTGCCGCCCGTGCCGGCGGCGGCCTGGGAGGGGCTCGGCGCTGTGCGCACTCTGCTCGGCTTGGTGATGGCCTATCCGTTCGCGCTCGAGTGGAACCTGACCGGCCAGCCCTCGATGTCCGTGCCGGTCGGCATGAGTGGCGACGGCCTTCCGATCGGCATGCAGCTCGTCGGGCGCCACGGCGAGGAGGCCACGCTGCTCGGGGTCGCGGCGCAGCTCGAGGCGGAGCTCCGTTGGACGGACCGTAGGCCGCCCGTCTCCTGAGTAGCCTCCCGCGCGTGCGCCGGCTGGGCATCCACGACACGCTGAGCGGCGAGGTCGTCTCGGTCGAGGCCGGGGACGGCAAGCGAATCGGCATCTACGCCTGCGGCCCGACGGTGTACGGACGGATCCATGTCGGCAACGCGCGTCCGTACATCGTCTTCGCTCTCCTCAAGCGCTTTCTCGAGCACGAGGGCTACGACACGTCGCTCGTCGTGAACATCACCGACGTGAACGACAAGATCTACGACGCGGCTCGCGAGCGCCAGATCCCGAGCGAGGAGCTGGCGCGCGATATGACGGCCGGGTACGTCGAGGACACCGATCGGCTCGAGCTCGGCCGCCCGGACGAGGAGCCCAAGGCCACGGAGTCGATCGCGGCGATCATCGAGCTGATCGAGCAGCTGATCGACTCCGGCCACGCCTACGAGCGCGGGGGGGACGTCTACTTCCGCGTCTCATCGTTTGACGGCTACGGCAAGCTGTCGAACCGCCCGCTCGAGGAGATGCAGCAGGGCGAGGGCGACGACGCCGCCGAGCTGAAGGAGGCGCCGCAGGACTTCGCGCTCTGGAAAGGGCGCAAGGAGGGTGAGGACACCTGGTGGGAGTCGCCCTGGGGGCAGGGCCGTCCGGGCTGGCACATCGAGTGCTCTGCGATGGCCGAGTCGGTGCTCGGAGTGCCGTTCGCGATTCACGGCGGTGGCTCAGACCTCGTCTTCCCGCACCACGAGAACGAGATTGCCCAGACGGAGGCCGCGCGCGGCAAGCCGCTCAGCCGCGTGTGGATGCACAATGGGATGGTCGAGATGGGCGAGGAGAAGATGGCGAAGTCGGTGGGCAACATCCGGCTCCTCCACGGCGCGCTTGACGAGTTCGGGCGCGACGCGTTCGTGATGTGGATGGTCGGCGCCCACTACCGCAAACCGGTGGCGTACTCCGAAGAGGCGCTCGAGGACGCGACGCGCGCGGTTGCGCGTGTGCGCGACGTGATCAGGCGGCTCGAGCGCGATGCGCCGGGGCTTGACCAGTACCTCGACCCGTTCTTCGACGCCCTGGCCGACGACTTCAACACGCCGCAGGCGAGGGCTGTCCTGTTCGAGTGGGTCGCCGAGGCGAACCGCCGTATCGACGATGGGCAGCCGGTCGGCCCCGGCCGGCTCGGCGAGCTGCTCCACGCGCTTGGGCTCGAGTCGCTGCTCGAATTGGAGGAGGATGCGCCCGAGGAGCTCCAGCGGCTCGCCGCCGAGCGCGAGGAGGCGCGGGCAGCGCGCGACTTCGAGCGCGCCGATCGGATCCGCGAGCAGCTCGCGGACGCCGGCTGGGAGATCCGCGACACGCCGGAGGGCGCCCGCCTCGTGCGCGCGCCGCCGCGTGAGCGTGGCTCGCGGGGCGGCGGTTAACAGCCGGTGATCGTCTACGGCCGGAACGCCGTGCGGGAGGCGCTGCGCGGCAGGCGCCGGGTGCAGCGGGTGTTCGCGACCGACCGGACCGCGCGTGAGGTCTGGCTCGGCGAGCCCGAGACGGTGAAAGCCGAGTCGTGGGAGATCGAGGAGCGCTGCGGTTCCGCGGACCACCAAGGGCTCTGCGCCGAGGTCGGTCCGTACCCGTACGTGGACGCCGATTCCCTGCTCGCCGCGGAGGACGCGCTCGTGCTCGCCCTTGACGAGGTTCAGGATCCGCAGAACCTCGGGGCGGTCGCGCGCGTTGCGGAGAGCGCCGGCTGCAGCGGAGTCGTCCTGCCCGAACGGCGCTCGGCGGAGGTCACGCCCGCCGTGTGCCGCGCATCCGCGGGCGCCGTCGAGCACCTGGCGATTGCGCGCGTACCGAATCTCGCCTCCTGGCTCCTGGCCACCAAGGGGCGCGAGGGCGTCTGGGTGTACGGGGCGGACGCGGGCGCCCCGGTCCGCTACGACCGTCCCGACTACAGCGGGCGGGTGATTCTCGTCCTCGGAAGCGAGGGCCGGGGTCTTCGGCCGCGAGTCGCCGAGGCCTGCGACGAGCTGATCCATCTGCCGAGCCGCGGAAGGGTCGGCTCACTGAACGTGGCCACCGCGGCGGCGGCGCTCGTGTACGGAATCTTGCATTTTCGAGGGCGGGCTCTTGACAGGGCTCCATAACGGGGCATAATCACGATCGTTGATCAGGCTGAAGTCGAGCTTTAGGGATTCCCTGGCTCGACCTCAGAGAAACCTGACGCCAGGGGAGGTAGCGCGTCACCGAGGCCAAGGAGCCT
>JBKPME010000085.1:0-29597 GCA_046731915.1 Actinomycetota bacterium | reverse complement strand
AAGTCGGCCATGACCCTCGACGGCAAGGTCGCGACGCGCACCGGAGACTCCCAGTGGATCTCGGGCGAGGCCAGCCGCGCCCGCGCGCATCGCTGGCGCGCGGAGTCCGACGCGGTGGCCGTCGGCATCGGCACCGCGCTGGTCGACGATCCGCGGCTGACCGCACGCATCGAGGGCGTCGCGCGGCAGCCGCGCCACGTGGTGTTCGACTCCGAGGCGCGCCTCCCGCTGGACTCGCGGCTCGTCAAGGGCGTTGCCGACGTGCCCCTGATCGTCGTCTGCTCGCGCGCGGCCTCGCGGACATCGGTGCAGGCGTTCGAGGCCGCCGGCGTCGACGTGATCGTCGCGACCGGCGAGAACGAGGCCGCGCGCGTCGAGCACGCGCTCGACGAGCTCGGGGCGCGCGAGATCCAGTCGCTGCTGCTCGAGGGCGGGCCGCACCTCGTCGGCGCCTTCTTGGAGGCCGGCGAGATCGACGAGGCGCGCATGTTCATCGCCCCGCTCCTGATCGGCGGCGCAAAGGCCAAGACGGCCGTGGAGGGCATCGGGGTGGGTGACATCGCCGCCGGCTCGCGCGCGCTCGCGGTCGAGACGGAGCGGATCGAGGACGACGTCCTGATCATCGCCCGGCTCAAGGAGTGGTGAGGTGTTCACGGGGCTCGTAGCGGGCAAGGGGGTCGTCCGCGCTGTTTGCGGCGGGCGCCTCGAGGTGGAGACGGAGCTGGCCGCGGAGCTCGCGCCCGGCGACTCGATCGCGGTCAACGGCGTCTGCCTGACGGCTGTCGAGCGCAGCAACGGGTCGTTCGCGGCCGACGTGATGCCGGAGACGCTCCGGCGCACCTCGCTCGAGCCGCTGGCCGAGGGCGACGAGGTGAACCTGGAGCTGCCGCTGCGTGCCGGCGACCGGCTCGGCGGCCACGTCATGCAGGGGCACGTGGACGGGATTGGAACGGTTGCCTCCGTGACGGACGAGGGCAACTCGCGCGTGGTGCGGATCCAGGCGCCCGCGGAGCTCCTTCGCTACGTCGTGGAGAAGGGCTCGATCGCAGTCGACGGCGTGTCGCTTACCGTTTCTGCAGTGGACGACCAGGCATTCACTGTGTCGCTGATCCCCGAGACGCTCGAGCGCACCACGCTCGGCGCGGCCGCCCCCGGCCGGACCGTGAACCTGGAGGTCGACGTGCTGGCCAAGTACGTGGAGAAACTGGCCGTCCCATGACGAACCCTCCCTTCAGCACGATCGAGGAGGCCATCGAGGACATCCGCGACGGCAGGATGGTCGTCGTCTGCGACGCGGAGGACCGCGAGAACGAGGGCGACCTCACGATGGCCGCCCAGTTCGTCACCCCGGACGCGATCAACTTCATGGCCACGCACGGCCGCGGCCTGATCTGCCTCGCGCTCACCGGCGAGCGCTGCGACGAGCTCGGCCTCGACCTGATGGCCGCGAAGAACGAGTCGCCGTTCCAGACCGCGTTCACGGTCTCGGTCGAGGCGCGCGAGGGGATCACGACGGGCATCTCGGCGCACGACCGCGCGCACACCGTGCAGGTGGCGATCGACCCGAGCTCGCGGCCGCACGACCTCGTCCAGCCCGGCCACATCTTCCCCCTGAAGGCGAAGGACGGCGGCGTGCTCGAGCGTACGGGCCAGACCGAGGCTGCCGTGGACCTGGCGCGACTCGCCGGACTCAACCCGTCCGGCGTGATCTGCGAGGTCATGAACGACGACGGCACGATGGCGCGCGTGCCCGACCTCGAGCGCTACTGCGCGAAGCACGGGCTGAAGATGGTCACAGTCGCCGACCTGATCGCCTACCGGCGCCGTCACGACAAGCTGATCGAGCGCGTCGTCGAGGCCGGCCTGCCCACGAAGTTCGGCCACTTCAACGTGGTCGGCTTCCGCTCACTCGTCGATGACAAGCACCACGTGGCGATGGTGAAGGGCGAGATCGACGGCCAGGAGGACGTGCTCGTGCGCGTGCACTCCGAGTGCCTCACCGGCGACGTATTCCACTCACTGCGCTGCGACTGCGGCCAGCAGCTCGAGGACGCGCTGGCGCGCATCGAGCAGGAGGGCCGTGGCGTGCTGCTCTACCTGGCGCAGGAGGGCCGCGGGATCGGCTTGCTCAACAAGCTGCGCGCCTACCGGCTGCAGGAGGAGGGGCTCGACACGGTCGACGCCAACATGAAACTCGGCCTCCCCGCGGACCTGCGCGACTACGGCATCGGCGCCCAGATACTCGTGGACCTGGGGCTCACCTCGATCCGGCTGCTCACGAACAACCCTAAGAAGATCGTTGGCCTCGTGGGCTACGGGCTCACCGTCACCGATCAGGTGCCGATCGAGCTCGCGCCCGGCGAGCACAACCGCGACTACCTGCGCGCGAAGAAGGAGCGCCTCGGCCACATGCTCCACCACCAGGGCCTGGCACTCGACGAGGAGATGATCCACGAGGAGCGCGTGCAGGACCGCGAGCGCGCGCTCGCCGAGGGCTCGGACCCATACGGCCAGGGACCCGCACCTCGCCGCCCGGGGCAAGGTGGCTGACCTGTTCGCGGCCTGCGTGGGCCGCTTCTACGGGGAGCTGGCGGAGCGGCTGGTCGAGGGCGCCACCCGCGTCTTCGAGGAGGCGGCCGCGACCGTGGAGGTGCACGACGTTCCGGGCGCGTTCGAGCTGCCGCTGGCCGCGCGCTACTGCGCCGACTCGGGCCGCTACGCGGGCGTCGCCTGCCTCGGCGCGGTGATTCGCGGCGAGACGGATCACTACGACTTCGTCTGCGCCGAGGCCGCGAGCGGCATCGCCCGCGTGTCGCTCGACACGGGCGTGCCGTGCTCGTTCGGCGTCCTCACCGTGGACGACATGGAGCAGGCGCTCGCGCGCACCGGCGGCGGCAAGCGCCATCAGGGCGAGGACGCCGCGCACGCAGTGCTCCGGATGGCGGCGTTGCGGCGCGAGCTCGGTGTGTGATCAATCACACATGCCCTCGCTTGACACGGCGACGGCGCGAGGGATGATGGACCGAGGCTAGATGCCGTATATCCACCGATCGCTCCGATGGCCGGGGCACCACGAAAGGGATAGGGGATGCAGACGGACTCCATTCAACCCGAAGACCAGGAGGTCGAGGGTCAGAAGTTCCACAAGTCGGACGAGCGCCTGAAGCAGGCCATCGACCAGGTCGAGGATGCACTCGCAAGCCTGCGTGAGCTTGACGGGCCGGAGGTCGAGGGTCAGAGGTTCCATAGGTCGGACGAGCGCCTGAAGCAGGCCGTCGCCCAGGTGGAGGGTGCGCTTGCGACTCTGCGTGAGCTCGACGGGCCGGAGGTCGAGGGTCAGAGGTTGCATAGGTCGGACGAGCGCCTGAAGCAGGCCGTCGGCCAGGTCGAGGGTGCGCTTGCGAGTCTGCGTGAGCTCGACGAGCCGGAGGTCGAGGGTCAGAGGTTGCATAGGTCGGACGAGCGCCTGAAGCAGGCCGTCGGCCAGGTCGAGGGTGCGCTTGCGAGTCTGCGTGAGCTCGACGAGCCGGAGGTCGAGGGTCAGAGGTTCCATAGGTCGGACGAGCGCCTGAAGCAGGCCGTCGGCCAGGTGGAGGGTGCGCTTGCGAGTCTGCGTGAGCTCGGCGGCCCGGAGGTCGAGGGACAGCGCTTCGTCTAGCCGGCCGCGCGCTCGTGCCTGCGCTAGATCGATCAAGCGGTGACGAAGCCGGGGGTGCCATCCCCCGGCTTCGCCGTCTGCGCGGCGTGCGATGGGACTGGCGCGACGACGCGCCGCCCGACGCCCACGACCGACCGGGGCTGGGCGTGATCGCGCAGGAGGTCGAGGCGGTGTTCCCCGAGCTCATCGAGCACGGAGAAGACGGTTACCTGAAGGTCGAGTACGACGGACTGGTGCCGCCGCTCATGCTCGCAGTGGGCGAGCTGAACGCGCGGCTCGAGAAGCTGGCACAGCGGGAAAGGAGCGGAGTGAGCGAGGAGCTGCCTGAGCGACTGGCGGCTGCAACCCAGGGAGAGGTCCGCACGGAGCTGGATCCGGATCAGGTAGAGAGGGTGTTCCCCGGGCTCGTCCTAACGAACGAGGACGGCGAGCGCGAGGTGGCCTACGAGGGGCTCGTCGGGTTGCTGATCGAGGCGGTAAGGGAGCTCGACGGCCGGGTGAGCGCCCTCGAGCAGGAGCACTGACTCAGCGGTCTCGCAGGACGCGCTCGATCGCCTCCAGCAGGGCGATCGCTGCCTGACCGTTTTCCTCGCCGGCACGCCGATCGAGGGTCGTGGCAAGCCGTGCGACGGCGCCCAGGGGTTCGTCCTCACCCTCGAGCACGCGCTGCGCGCGCCGCGTGCGCGTGACGAGCGCAAGCGCGGCGGCAGCCTGGGTGGCGAACAGCGAAAGCAGGTCCGACTCGGCCACCGAGAACGCCGCCTGCTCGGGCCTGTCAAGCACGGACAGAACGCCGATCACGCGGTCCTGTGCGATCAGCGGCACTGCGACCAGCCCCTTCGGCACGTAGCCGGTTTGCTCCGCCACATCCCGCGCGAATCGAGGGTCGGCGCTCACGTCCTCGACGGCGAGCGGTTCGCCCGACTGCGCCACCCAGCCCGCGATCCCGCGGGCCGCAGGTATGCGCGTGCCGACGAGCGACTCACCCTCGCCCGCCACGGCCTCGAAGACGAGCTCGCCCGCGGGCTCGTCGAGCAGAACGATCGAAGACGCGCGCGCGCCCAGAATGGCGCGGGCCACCTCGACGATTGCATCGAGCAGCGAGCGGCGCAGGTCTTCGCCGCCGAGCGCGGCCGCCGCGACGGCCGCCCGCAGCTCCTCGCCGCTCACGCTGCCACCCCCACGTTCGCTGCCGTCATGTACAGCACGGACTTCAGCTGAAACGGCGTCAGCTCCGGGTGCTTGCCGAGTATCAGCGCGGAGATTCCGGTTATGTGCGGCGCCGCGAAGCTGTTACCTGTCGCGGTGATCACCGACTTCTCGGCCCATGGAATCTCGACATCCACGCCGCGAGCGTAGAACTCGACTGGAGGCCGCGGGTTGTAGAAGAAGGTGAACGGGTCGGGCTCCTCGTGGCTCCCGACCGAAACGACCGCCGCGAAGCGCCACGGATAGCTCTTCGCGATCATGTTGTGCGCCGAGCAGACGAGGAGCGTACCGCTGAAATACGCCTTGTCGGCGAGCTGGTGGAGCTCCGCGACGAACTCGCGGCGCGTCGTCGCAAGGCTCATGTTCACTAGCTCGAAGCCCTGCTCGATGGCCCACTCTAGACCGGCGAGCAGCGCCCGGCCCGTGCCGGTGTTGCCTTCGCCGAGCACCCGCACGCTGTAGAGATCGCACTCGGGCGCGAGCGACCGGACGATGCCCGCCGCCGCGGTGCCGTGCCCGACCGGGTCCTGAGGGAGCTCCTCGACGACGGCGATCGACTCTCCCGATGGCTCGGCTGCCCAGGCGCCGCTGAGGGAACCCACCGCCGGATGTTCGGGGTCGACGCCCGAGTCGATCAGGCACACGCGCGCGCCGCGCCCGGTCGAGCCACCCCACGCCCACTCGCGGTCGACCGGATCGGGCCATGCACCGCGAATGGCGATGTCCCCGGCCAGGCCGCGGCGCAGGCTCGATGCGGGGAGCGGCCCTCCTCCGCCTGCCACCGGCGTCTCGGATGCCATGCGGGCATCGTAGATCGCGCTCAAGCCAGCGATGGGAATCCCGGCCTAGTCTGCGCCAGGCGACTCGCCGCGAGCCCCCTGGCCGCGGCGTCGCTCGCGGGATGCGCCGTGAGAGCGGTGAGGAAGGGCTCTCGCCCAAGCGCGTAGAGCTCGCTCTCCGATTTGGCGCGCACCGTCGCCGTCCGCGGCACGTCGCGCAGCAGCGCGATTTCCCCGAGCCCCTCGCCGGGTCGCTCCAGGGCGACGGGTCGCCCGTCCACAAGGACCTCGACCTCTCCGGTGGCGATGAGGTAGAAGCGATCTCCCTGGGTTCCCTGCTCGAACAGGGTCTCGCCGGGGGCGAGCCGCACCGGCTCGAGCTGCGACGCCAGCCGGTCGAGCGTCACCCCGTCGAGCGGCGCGAAGATCGCCATCGCTCGCAGCAGCTCGACCTCGCGCAGCGGGGACGGACCCCGCGCCTCGATGCCCGCGAGGGGACGCCAGCTGAGCACCGCGACCATCGCCAGCGCCCCTCCGGTCGCCACGAGAGCCGCTTCCGTTCCCAGCGAATCGAGCAGCGGCGGCGCGAGCAGCGCACCCAGGCCGAACGCCCCGATGGTCACACTCTCGAGAACGCCCAGGACACGGGCGAGCACCTCGTCGGGGACGATCCGCTGAAGCAGGGTCACCCCGGCCACGTCGGCGATCGTGTTGCCGACGCCGAGAGCCACGAGGACGGCGAGCGTCGGTGCGGTGGCACCCGAGAGGCCCATGACGACGATCGGCAGGCCCCACAGGAGTATGCCGAGGCTCACTCCGGCCGCAAGTCGCCTCTCCGAGCCGAGACCACCGGACACGAGCGCGCCGAGGACCCCTCCGACCCCGATGGCGGACAGGAGAACCCCCACGCCGTCGGCGCCAAATCCGAGGTCGACCGCCACCACGACGAGGAAGACGTTCAGTGCGCCATTCACGAGCGTCTGGGACGCGAAGAGGGCGACGACCAGGCGGGCCTGGCCGTCACGGCGGAGCACCGACAGGCCGCCGAGCATGGAGCGCACGAGGCCTTCGACGGAGGCCGACTGCTCGGACTCGGTGTGCGCATCGCGTGGGGCATGGACGCCGGCGATCAGCGCCGCGCCGGCCGCGAAGAGGACGACGCTGGCAGCCAGCGTGGCGTTGATCCCGGCGACGGCGAGCAGTACAGCGCCGATCGCCGGGCCGGCGAAGATCCCGACGCTCTCGACCGTCGTCGACAATGCGTTGCTGGCGGTCAAAACCTCCGGCGTGGGGCTCAGCGACGGCAACAGTGCAGCCTGCGCGGGTCTCACCGCGCCGTCGCAGGAACCCACCAACGCCCCCAGGACGTACACAAGGCCCGCCGGCGCCTCGGCCGCAACGCTCACGGCCGCCAGTGCGGCGCCCGTCGTGGCGACGAGCGCCGAGACGAGCATCACGCGCTCACGCGGGTAGCGATCCGCGGCCGTCCCGGCCAGAGGTGCAACCACGACTGACGGGAGGATGCGTACAACGGCGGCGAGTCCCACGGCGCTTGCGCCTCCGGCTTCGTAGGCGAAGACCGTTATCGCTACCAATTGCATGAAATCTGCGAGCGTCATCGCGATCCACGCGAGCTCGACGAGGCGAAGCTCGCGGTTGCGCAGAACGGATCCGTATGCACGCAACGTCGTTGCAATTGCATGCCGGGCCGCGCCGATCACCGGCGAGATCCTGCCACCGAGCCGATCGTTAGCGGAAGAAGCCGTTCCTCGTGCCGTGCGGCGGCGAGAGCCAGTTGGTCTGGAAGCGGGCGTACATCAGCGCGCGCTCCGGCCACCATGCGCCGACGGGGGTCGGGCCGCCGTTGCATGCGCCGGCTGAGTAACCGGGGCGGTTCACCCACATGTAGGCATCGACGAGCGGCTGGCCGGTTGCCGTCGTCGGCGCCGGCCCGAGCCCGCGACTCGGCGGGTTGCACCACATGTTGCGCCTCCGGTGGCCCACCCGGATGTGGATCGGCCCGCGGCCGTTGAAGGAGGTGTTGACGATGAAGTGCTTGCCTCCCACGCGCCGCGAGATGGCGAGGCCGTGGCGGATGTTCGCGCTCGTCCAGCCGTGATGGGTCACGTTCAGCATGAAGCCGCGCACCTTGTTGATCCCAATGAAGCGGAGCTGCTTGGCAGTGCGCCGCGCGCGCTCCCAGTCCGAGGCCCCGGCCTCGAGGTAGATCGTCGCGCGCGGCAGCCGCGAGAGCACGTTGACGCCGTAGCGGAGGAGCTTTAGGCGCGCGCCGCGACGGCGCGGTGCGAGGCACTCGAGCGTGCCGAGCGAGTCGGGCTCGAAGCCGATGACCACGCGTGCGCCGCCGACCGCCCGCGCGAAGTTGCGGTACCAGGCACGGGCACGCCTGTCCTCGGCAGGGCCGCCGGCCGTGTAGCCGCCGCCGCAGTTCTTGCCCTGGTGGCGCATCACCACCATCAGCGGGACGGTGCCCGGCTGAACGGCCGCGGCGCAGCGCAGATAGTTGCGAACGCGTTTCCGGACGGGGCGGTCCCAGCGCCCGAACCAGCGGAAGCGTGGTTCGCTCGCCACCTTCCACATCAGTGCGGCCTTTTGAGGCCGGCCTCGTTTCAGGTACGTCCTGTAGGAGCGGTAAGCCGGTTCGAGCGGGTCCACGTACCACCGCAGCCCGCGGAGCGGGTTAGGGGCGGCGGGGTCGACGCCGCGCGGATCGATGCCCGGTACCCCCTGTGGCCGCCGGCCCCTGACGCAACCCTTCGCTCTGCGCGGCGTGCGGTCCTGGCCCCGGACCGCGCCAAGGTCCGGGACGGGGCCGAAGCGCGGCGGTTGCGGCACGCTCGGCACGGCGCCCGGATAGATATCCGGAAGCTCCTGTGCGGAGGCGGGCACAGCCGCGCCTGCCGACAAGATCGACAAGAAGGCGCAGACCAGCGTGCTCGCCAACCACGGCAAGTTGGCACGGCAATCGAGCAGCACGGCTTGCTGTTCGAACTCCTATGGGTTCCCTGCCTGGGTCCTCCCCAGACAGTCAGGTGATTCCCCGACGCCCACCGAACTATGCGCACCGCGTCGGCTGGAATCAACGCGTGGGCCGCAAATTGCGGGGCGCCGCGCGGCGCTAGGCTGCGGCGCCCCGTGGTCAACCTCTACTCGGACACGCAGACCCGTCCCACCGAGGGCATGCGCAAGGCGATCGCCTCGGCGGAGGTCGCCGACGAGCAGCGCCTTGCGGATCCGACGACGAACCGGCTGCAGGAGCGCGTGGCCGAACTGCTTGGGCAGGAGGCGGCGCTCTTCCTTCCCAGCGGGACGATGTGCAACCAGATCTCCTTCCGCCTGCACGCGCGCGCGGGCGGCGACGAGCTGATCCTCGACCGCACGGCGCACCCGATCATCGCCGAGGCGGGCGGGCCGGCGCAGAACTCCCAGCTGATGATCCACGCGCTCGACGGCGACGGCGGGATCTTCTCCGCGCAGCAGGTCGAGGCCGCGATCCGCGACCCGGGCAACCGCTACCTGCCTCGCTCGCGGATCGTCTCGGTCGAGCAGACCACGAACATGGGCGGCGGCCGTGTCTGGCCGCTCGGGCAGGTCAAGGAGGTGCTCCAGGCGGCGCGGGCACACGGGCTGCGCGCGCACCTGGACGGCGCGCGGCTGATGAACGCCGTCGTCGCCTCCGGCACGAGCGCCGCAGAGTTCGCCGGTGGCTTCGACACCGCGTGGGTCGACTTCACGAAGGGTCTCGGGGCACCGGTAGGCGCGGTGCTCGCCGCCTCGCGCAACCTGATCGACGAGGCGTGGCGCTGGAAGCAGCAGTGGGGTGGGTCGTTCCGCCAATCCGGGATCGTCGCGGCGGGTTGCCTGCATGCGCTCGACCATCACGTCGAGCGGCTCGCGGAGGACCACGAGAACGCGCGCGAACTGGCGGAGGGGTTGCGCGGGCTGGGCTGCGACGTCGTCGCGCCCGAGACGAACATCGTCATCTTCAGCGCACCGGACGGGTTCGTCCAGCGGATGGCCGAACGCGGAGTCGAGCTCAGCGGCACGCCGGACGGCCGCGTCCGCGCCGTGACGCACCTGGACGTGGACCGCGACGGCATCGACGCGGCGCTCCAGGCGGCACGGGACTCGCTGCTACCCTGACGCGCCGTGGCAAAGGTCTGTTACTCGTGTGGAAAGGGCCCTGCGTTCGGGCACAGCCGCAGCCACTCGATGGTGGCGACGAAGCGGCGCTTCAACCCGAACCTCCAGAAGGTCCGCATTGACGTCGGGGGAACTCCCCGGCGTGAGTACGTTTGCACGCGCTGCCTCAAGGCCGGCAAGATCACCAAGGCGGCTTAGACCGCCCGTTGGTGTAAAAAAGACGCCGGATGCCCACTGACGAAAGCCTGATCCGCTTCAAGCGGGTCGTGGCGGCTGCGCTGGGTGAGCTCGAGAACCGCCGCCAGGAGGTCAATGACCTCAACGTGTTCCCGGTGGCGGATGGCGACACCGGCGACAACATGGCGCTGACCATGCGCGCGGTAGTAGACGAGCTGAACAAGCTCGACGACGGCGCGATCGATGTGATCGGGCGGGACGAGATCGTGAGCGCGGTGGCGCGCGCCGCGCTGCTCGGCGCCCGCGGGAACAGCGGTGTGATCCTCTCCCAGGTGGTGCGCGGCGCGGCGGAGGAGCTCGCGTCGCGGCCGGGCGAGCTCGTCGACCCGGTGCTCGTGTCCGCCGCCTTCGCGCGTGCGGCCGACGCCGCGTACGCGTCCGTGCGCGACCCGGCCGAGGGAACGATGCTCACCGCCGTGCGCGCGATGGCGAGCCGCGTGGCGCACGACCTCGCGCACATGGACACGCAGCGGCTCGGGCCGGAGGCGACTGCGAAGGAGCAGGACGAGCTGCTCGCCGAGGTGCTCGAGCGCGCGCTCGAGGCCGGCAAGGAAGCGGTGGCGCGCGGTCCCGACCAGCTGGCGGTGCTGCGCGAGTCCGGGGTCGTGGACGCCGGCGCCTACGGGCTCACCGTGATCATCGCGGGCTGCCTGGCCGCTCTGCGCGGACAGGCCGCGCCGCAGCTCGAGCACCAGTACGCGCCGGCGGCCCTTCACCGCCCGGAGCACGAGTCGTCGAGCTTCCGCTACTGCACGAACTTCGCCGTCACGGGCGAGAGCCTCGACGCCCACCGCTTCACGCCCGCGCTCGAGAAGCTCGGCGACTCGGTCCTTGTCGTGGGCGACGACCGCACGCTCCGCGTGCACGTGCACACCGACGACCCTGACGCCGCGGTGGCGCTGTTCGAGCGCGCCGGCGAGGTGTCGCGCTTCGACGTCGCCGACATGCACGAGCAGATGGCGGAGCGGAGCGCGCGCCTGGCGGGCGAGTCGCCGCTGGTCGAGCAGTCCAGCTGCGCGGTCGTGGCCGTCGCGAGCGGGGAGGGGGTGAAGCGCCTCTTCGAGGAGCTTGGCGTGCTGGTGGTGGACGGCGGCCCGACAATGAACCCCTCGACCTACGAGCTGCTGGCGGGGATCCACGCGGCCGAGGGCACCGAGGTGGTCGTGCTGCCGAACAGCCCCAACGTGATCCTCGCCTCGGAGCGCGCCTGTGAGCTGTCCGAGAAGCCGGCCGCGGTGGTGCCCACCACGGCGCCGCAGGAGGGGCTCGCGGCGCTGCTCGCGTTCGACGCCGCCCGGACGGCGCGGCAGAACGCGGCGGCGGTGGCGAGCGCTGCGGAGGCGCTCCGCATCGGCGGCGTTGCACCCGCCGCGCGGGACGACGTGCAGGGCCGCTTCGCGGCCGGCGATGCCGTGGGCTACGCCGGCGGCGAGCTGGTGGCTTGGGGCGACCCGGCCGCGACGCTCGCGGCGACGCTCGACCAGCTGGTGGACGGCGCCGAGCTGCTCACCTGCATCGCCGGCGAGGCGCCCCCGCTTGGCCAGGACGACGTCCGGGCCCGTGTGCCGAACGGCGTCGAGCTGGAATACCACGAGGGCGGCCAGCCCGCCTGGTGGTGGCTGCTCTGCGCGGAGTGACCCCCTCGCGCTTCGCATCCAGCGACGAGCTGACAACGGCCGAGGCCGCCTCCGCACCGATTCGGTCCTATCCGCGCCCCGCGATGCTGGCCGAGCCGGTCCAGGGACTCGACGCCCTCGGCATCGAGACGCTCGGTGAACTGATCGAGCACTTCCCGCACTCGCACCGCGACCGGCGGGAGGTCCGGCAGGTCGCGGACCTCATGGTCGGTGAGGAGGCAACCGTTGCGGTCGCCGTCAAGAGCACCGCCGTCAGGCCGATGCGGAACCGCCGCCAGAAGCGCGTGGAGGCGCGCGTGTTCGACGAGAGCGGCCCGCTCGTCGCGGTTTGGTTCAACCAGCCCTGGGTCGCTCGCCAGCTCGGCGAGGGCGCGCTGGTTCTGTTGCACGGCAAGCTCCGCAGGCGCAACCAGTTCTGGGTCACCGAGCACGAGCTGATCGGGAACGGCGACGCGCCCGTCCACACCCTCGGGCTCGTGCCGGTGCATCCCGCCACGCAGGGGATCACGCCCGCTCGGCTGCGCGATCTGGTGAGCAAGGTGCGGCCGCTCATGCTTGCCGTGCCGGAGCCGCTGCCCGCGCGGCTCCGGATCGACGAGCAGCTGCCCGAGCGGCCGGCGGCGGTGGAGGCGGCGCACTTCCCCGTCAGCGAGGAAGACGAGCGCGGCGCGCGGCGTCGGCTCGCCTTCGAGGAGCTGTTCCTGCTTCAGCTCGCGGTGGCGGGGCGGCGCCGAGCCCGGCGCGAGGGACGTCGCGCGCGGGCGCTGGCGGCGCGTGGCGTGGTGGTCGACCGATGGCGCTGGTCGCTGCCGTTCGAACTCACGGTGGACCAGGTGAACGCCATCGCCGAGATCGATGCGGACCTCGCGCAGGAGCGGCCCATGCAGCGGCTGCTCATGGGGGAGGTAGGCAGCGGAAAGACCGTCTGCGCGCTGGCCGCGATGCTCCGCGCCGTCGAGCACGGCTCCCAGGCGGCGCTGATGGCGCCCACCGAGACGCTCGCCGAGCAGCATCACCGGACGCTCGACGAGCTGCTCGGGGGTCAGCTTCCGATCGAGCTGCTTACCGGCTCGACGAGCCAGGCGCGCCGGCGCGAGCTGCTGGACCGGCTGGCGAACGGGCAGTTGCAGCTGGTGGTTGGAACCCACGCGCTGATCGAGGATGCGGTCGAGTTTCGCGACCTCGCTGTGGTCGTGGTCGACGAGCAGCACCGCTTCGGCGTCCGCCAGCGCGCAGCGCTCGACGCGAAGGCACCCGAGGGGCTCGCGCCGCACGCGCTCCACATGACCGCGACGCCGATCCCGCGCACGCTCTCGCTCACTGCGTACGGGGACCTCGACGCCACAGCGCTGCGCGAGCTGCCGCGTGGCCGGCACCCGGTGGAGACGTACGTGGTCGACGGCCAGCGCGCGCGGGCGCGCGCGTACGAGCGCATCCGCGAGGAGATCGCGGCGGGGCGGCAGTGCTTCGTCGTCTGCCCGCTTGTGGAGGAGTCGGAGGCGCTGCAGGCCAAGGCGGCGACCGCGGAGTTCGAGCGCCTCCGCACGACCGAGTTCGCGGGCCAGCGCGTGGAGCTGATCCACGGTCAGCTGCCGTCGAAGCAGAAGGCGGCCGCTATGGAGAGGTTCGCGGCGGGCGAGGCCGACGTACTGGTGGCCACCAGCGTGATCGAGGTGGGCATCGACGTGCCGAACGCCACGGTCATGCTGATCGAGGCAGCGGAGCGCTATGGACTGTCTCAGCTCCATCAGCTGCGCGGACGCGTGGGCCGCGGCGAGCACTCGTCGCTCTGCATCCTCTTCGGCGACCCGACGCTGCCTCGACTGGAGGCGATCGCGAACGAGCGCGACGGCTTCCGCCTCGCCGAGGTCGACCTCCAGCTCCGCGGCGCCGGCGACGTGCTCGGCACGCGCCAGCACGGCCTGCCGGAGTTCAAGGTGGCGCGGCTTCCCGAGGATGTCGAGCTGCTCGTCCGCGCGCGCGACCGCGCCGACGAGATCCTCGTCGAAGACCCGCGTCTCGAGCACCCGGAGCACGCTCTCCTCCGCGAGGCGGTCGTGGAGCGCTTCGGGTCGGAGCTCGACCCGATTCCGGCATGAGCAGGGTGCTCCGGCTACTGGACCGCGGCTACACGCTGATGTGGCGCGAGGGCCGCGTGGATGAGGCGCTCATCGGCCTGGGCGACGACTTCGAGTGGATCGTTCCCCGCCACCCTGAGGGAGGCGTTCGTCGCGGCGCCGCTGGCGTGATCGAGTTCTTCCACGAGTGGATCGAGCCGTGGGAGGACTTCCATCTGGACTGGGAGCTCGAGGAGGTCGCGCCTGGCCGTGTGCTCGCGACCATCGATATGCGCGGCGTGGGACGAGAGAGCGGGGTGCCTGCCGACATGACCTTCGCCCAACTCTGGACGTACCGCGACGGGCGCTTCGTTCGGATGGTCATGTACTACGACGTGGACGAGGCGCGTCGCGACGCGGGCCTCGATCCGTCGTGAGGGTCGTCGCCGGGGAGTTCAAGGGGCGGCGGCTGCAGGCGCCGGGCGGGAGCCGCACGCGGCCCACCGCCGACAAGGTGCGCGAGGCGATCTTCTCGATGCTCGGCGACGTGTCCGGCGCGCGTGTGCTCGACCTCTACGCCGGCTCGGGCGCGCTCGGGATTGAGGCGCTGTCGCGCGGGGCCGAGTCGGCGCTGTTCGTGGAGCGTGACCAGCGGGCGCTGGACGCGCTTCGGCGGAACCTCGACGCGGTCGGCGCGAGCGCCGAGGTGAGGCGGCAGGACGTTTTGCGTTTCCTCGCCCGTCCAGCGGGGACATACGATCTCGTGTTCTGCGACCCGCCATATGATGTTGCGCCCCGTGCGGCGCTCGCCCTGACGGACGCGCTGCCGAAGATCACCGAAGACAACGCACGCATCGTGACCGAATCAGACAAGCGCAATCCGCTCGTGCTGGCGCTGCCGCTCATGGTCGAGCGCGCCTACGGCGACACGCGGATCGCGATCCACGCGGCGCGGTGAACGCGTCCAGGAACGGGGGGACGGCGGTGGTCCCGGGTTCCTACGACCCGGTCACCTATGGGCACCTGGACATCATCGGCCGCACCGCGAACGTGTTCGACAACGTCATAGTGGCTGTGGTGAACCAGCCGGTGCGCAAGCAGAAGACCGTGTTCAGCGCCGAGGTGCGCGTTGCATTTATCGAGCCAGAGGTGGCGGAATATGGCAATGTGCAGGTAAAACCCTTTGATACTCTGCTCGTCGATTTCGCCCGGGAGCACGGCGCCAAAGCAATCGTCAAAGGCCTCCGGGCGATCTCGGACTTCGAGTACGAGTTCGAGATGAACCAGCTGAACCGGAAAATGGCGCCCGACATCGAGAGCATGTACATGATGGCGGCGCCAGAGTTCAGCTTCCTAAGCTCCAGTGGAGCGAAGGAGCTGGCGATGTTCGGTGGCGATTTGAGTGGGCTCGTGCCGGATGCTGTAGCGGCGCGGTTGCAGGAAGAACTGAAGCGGTGAAGAACTGAGGCGCGGATGGACGTACTGGTCCTGATCGACAAGCTTGACGACACGATTCACAACGCTAAGCCCGTGCCGCTGACGGACCAGGTGCGTGTCGACAAGGAGGAGATCTACGACATCCTCGACCAGATGCGTGCGACGATCCCCGAGGAGATCAAGCAGGCGCGCTGGATCGTCAAGGAGCGCCAGGAGATGCTGGCCGAGGCGAAGCGCGAGTCCGAGCGCATCATCCGCGAGGCGCGCGAGGAGCAGATCCGCCTGATCGGCGAGGAAGAGGTCGTCAAGCAGGCCGAGCGCCAGGCCGACGAGATCATCGAGGACGCGCGCGCGCGCGAGCGCGAGATCCGCCTGGGCGCCGAGGACTACGCCGACGACATCCTCAACACCCTCGAGGTGAACCTGACGAAGTTCATCGCGGCGGTGCAGCGAGGCCGCGACCGGCTCCAGGGCCGCGAAGAAGCAGAAGTCGGCTAGCCCGCCGCCGCGTCGCGCCAAACACGTCCGGTCGGGTGAGGCGTTTTTCCTTTCCATATCGCAAGGGAAAACGCCTAACCCCCGTTTGGGAGGCCCTCGATGGCCCGCCGTTCGCGGAGCGTTAGCGTTTCCGTATGGGTTCCGGGCGTTGCATCTGCGGTGCTGTTGCGTTTGAGGTCAATGGGCCGCTGCGGGATGTGGTGCTGTGTCACTGCACCGAGTGCCGGCGCTGGGCCGGGCATGCCTGGGCCGCTTCGGAGGCACTCTTCGATGATGTGAACTTCATTGAGGACCGCGGGCTTCGCTGGATCGACAGTCCCGACAGCGTCTGGAACGCGCGGCGCGGGTTCTGCGCGGAATGCGGGTCATCGCTGTTCTGGCAGGTCCCCGGGAGCGATGGTCTCTCGATTGCCGCGGGCTGCCTCGACGCGCCCACCGGCGTGCGGACGACGCATCAGGTCTGGGTGCAGAGCGTCGGCGACTACTACGACCTCGACGAGCGCGTGCCCAGCCACCGGCGCGGCGGCGGCGACTAGAAAAGATCGTGGTCACTGCCACGAGGCGAGGCGGGCCTCGTGGCGGCAAGCTGGCCCCTCGAACTGGCCAAGCCCCCGCGAGTGGCGGGGCATCGAGCAAGGAGGCTCGCAGTGACTCGGTTCAGGCTCAGGCGGCGGCGCGCGATTATCCTCGCCCTCTCCGCGGGAGTACTCGGGATCGCGGCCCCGACGGCGGTCGCTGGGACATGGGAGGACATGCGCTCCCCTGACGCGCGCGACGCCGCTGCGGCGTCGCTCCAGCAGGCCCAGTCGAGCGCTGACCTGCGCTCGCCGGATGCCCGCGATGCCGCCCTGGCGTCGCAGCAGCAGGCCCAGTCGGAGGTCGCGTATCGCGACCTGCGCTCGCCGGATGCGCGGGACGCCGCAACAGGGACCGCGACGGGCTCCCAGCCGGAACCCGCGGCGGTTCCCGTCGAAACCCGCACCGTGATCGCGGTCGAGGACAGTGGAAGCAACACACTCCCGATCGTGTTTTCCGCGATCGCCCTCGTCATCGCGCTACTGGCCGTCGGCTTCGTCGCTGTGACGCGGCGACCGCGGCCCCGCTGGACGGCGCCCTAGACCTAGCCGACCAGCCCCTCCAACCACTCGGCGGGCGCCGTCCCCTCGGCGCCCGCTGGGTCCCGGGCACTAGATAAAAGGCCCCGGAGGGCCGTGACTTTCCGGGGCCAGACACGAGAGGTTGTGGACTCCCATGCAGGATCGCATCTACCCAGACGGAACGGTGGCCATTCGCGCGCCGTGGAAGGTGCCGCTGATCGCGGCCATCGTCGCGCTGCTCATCGGCGCGGCCATCACGGCAGGCGTGTTCCTGCTCGTGGACGAGGACGCGACCAACACGGTCGTCGTCACGCAGCCCGCGCCCGAGCAGGCGCTCCGCACGGACGGCGGCCCCGAGGAGAGCGGCGTCGCAACGTCGGTCACCACGCTGTCGAGCGTGGCGGCGGGCAAGCAGTACGGCACGTCGCAGTACCGGACGCTGGACAACGCCACCGCTAGCCGTGGCTCGAAGGCGTCCGAGACGTGCTGCGGCGGACGTACGCCAGGGGCCAGCACGGGCAACTGACGATGCTGCCGTTGACCGCGACCGCTTGGTCCCGGGTGGTCGCGGTCTACGCGGCGCTGAGGTCATGGCCGAGATCGACCGCCCCAAACCCGCCCCCTACGAGCCGCCGCCCTACTGTGCGGCGAGGGCACCGGGAAGTTCGTCTCGCGAATCGATAGCGAGCTTCTGGTAGGTGTGCGTGAGGTGTGTCTCGACCGTGCGCAGGCTGACAAAGAGCGCTTGGGCGATCTCACGGTTGGTTCGCCCCTCCGCTGCCAATTGCGCGGTCCGCAGCTCGCTCGCCGTGAGCGCGTCACGGCCGTGTAGGGCGTCGCGCCTCGGCCTCGCCCCGGCTGTGATGAGCTCCTCGCGAGCTCGAGCGGCGAGCGCGTTCGCGCCGAACCCGTGCGCCAGATCCAAGCCCTCGCGCAACGATACGATGCTGTCCGATCGCCGGCCGGCTCGCCGAAGCGCGGCGCCGAGGTCAACCAGGGCACGGGCGTGCTCCAGGGCTGCACCCGAGCCGCGCAGCACGGCGACCGACTCTTGGAGAAGGACGAGGTCGGCCGCCCCGGGCTCGACGAGCCCCCGAACGCGCAGCGAGATGCCGAGCGGGCCAGGAGCCTCGAACGCGCGGGTCAACCGGAGCTCTTGGTCCGCGAGCCGGCGGGCCTCTTCGCCCTCGCCCGCGGCGGCGAGGGCGAGGGCGTGGATCGCTCGCCATGGCCATAGCTGCGGCGGGAACGCTCCGGCCTCTAGCCCGGCGGCGGCGGAACGCATGTCGGCGAGCCCCGCGTCAGCGGCGCCAAGCGCGAGCTTCACGCGACCACGGCCGTGTCGTACGAGCAGGAGCGGCAAGAGCGAACCCTCGTCGGTGTCGAGGCCGCTCTCCTCAACGGCTCTGTCGGCGTCCTCGGGCCGACCTCGCTCCAGCAGGATCTCGATCAGGAACAGGAGCGCGTAGACGCTGGCCGCCCACCGCGCGCTCCGCGAGATGTCGAGCGCCTGACGTGCATCCGCCTCCGCGTGGGCGAGCTGTCCGGTGCGGTATCGGAGCAGCGCGCGGAACGCAAAGCCCAACGTCAGACCCACGGTCGAGCCCTGAGCGCGGGCCTCGCAGAAAGCCGAGTCGAGTACCCGGTCGGCCAGGTCAAACGCGTCGGCGAGTATCAGCGCGCTCGCGGCGTACCAGAATGCAGGTGACTCCACGCCCGCCTCCGCCAAGAGCCGTCCGTCGCCGAGCGCCCGATTGCTGCACTCGATCGACTCAGAAGCCGTGCCGTCAGGCAATCCGGGCTCGAGTGCGACTGCCGACAGCGCCACGCGTTCGCCGAAGGTCCGCCCCGCGAGGTGTGCCGCTCGCAGAGCCTGGATGCGCTCCAGCGCCGCTCCGCGCAGCGCAGGGTGCAGGCGCCCGGCGCCGATGATGTCGGCCTCGAGCTCCAGCCGCAGCTCGCGATCCACGTCCACGAGCTCGCCGCTCGCTCGCTCGAGCAAATCCACGGCCTCCGTCATGTGTCCGCTGTGGATCAGTGGGACCGACAGCTCCCGCGCGATCTCCGCGCGCTCGCTCGGCCGCGAACTCAGGCTGAGTGCCTCCCGCAGATGGGTTACGGCGGGCGGCCTCTCAAGCGACGCCTCGGCGGTCCCGAGTTCGCGCAGGAGCGCCACGCGAGCTCGCGCCGGAGGCGGCTCCGCGAGCGCGCGGGTGAGATATTGGACCGCTGCCTCCGGTGCGCCCGCGTCCAGCGCGACGGCAGCAGCCGAGCGGAGGATGCCTACGACCGCCCAATCGCCGTTTGGCGCCAGCGGGAGCAGATGGACCGCGATCTCAGCGACGGGCGCCTCCGCCTCGTCGAGGAGCTGAGCCGCCCGTGCGTGCCAGCGGACGCGTCGATGGTTCGGTATCTCGTCATAGACGGCTGTGCGGACGATCGGGTGCACGAACTCCAAGGGCTCGCTCTCGCCGATGACGCCCTGCGCGGCAAGCGCGTCGGCCGCCACGATCGCCGCATCGTCGTCCAGACCGGCAATGGCCGCGGCGTCGCCGAGCGAGCAGGACGACCCGAACACGGCGATGGCCGATGCGAGCTCGCGCGCGGTCGCCGGCAGCCGTGCCAGCCGCGCCAAGGTCGCGCGCGAGATCGCTTCCGAATGGATCTCCGTGACCGATTCGGTTGTCGCTCGCTCCCAGAGCTCCCCATGGTCGTGGAGCTCCTCGAGCAGGCACCGCAACAGGAAGGGGTTGCCGCCGGTCGCCAGGTGACAGGAGTCGCAGAGGTCCGCGCTCGCCTCCTTGCCCAGCGTCGCACGCACAAGCATCCCGGCGGCTTCGCGGCTGAGCGGGGAGGGTTGGATCACCCGCGCCCCGCGCGCGATCGCCGACAGCGCACCCGACGGCGCGCCGGGCTCCCCGGGCCGGATGGTCGTAACCAGCAGCACGGGAAGTCCTTCCAGCCGCGCTGCCAGATAGGCGAGCCAGCGCAGCGACGGCTTGTCGGCCCAGTGGCTGTCGTCGACCGCCAGCAGGACGGGTCGCGCCGCGGCAAGGTTCGCGGTCAGCCAGTACAGGCCGTGGAGCGCCGCGCCCAAGGCATCGGCCCGTCGCGGAGCGCTATGCGCAGCGTCAGGCCGGAGAGCGATGGTGGCCAGGCCGGCCGCATCGGAGAGCAGGTCCCCCCGCTCTGCCTTGGAGGCCGTCGCGAGCACTGGCTCGAAGAGGCCCCGCACGACCCCCCAGGGAAGGTTGCTCTCGAGCTCACCGCAGCGGGTGGTGACAATCGCAATTCCCGCCCGCTCGGCCTCCTCGAGCGTGGCCCGGAGGAGCGCCGTCTTGCCGATTCCCGCGGGACCCTCGAGCACCAGCGTGCAGCCTTCGCCGTCTCCGGCCAGTTCGATGCACCGGCAGATCTCGGCCAGGTCGGGCTCGCGCTCGAGCAGTGAGGCGCCCAGTTCGGATTCCGTTTGTTCGGTAAGGACCTCAGCACACCTCCTGTGTGGTCCCCAGTCTGGGTTATGTCGGTCAGCCTGTAAAGGGTGAGAGCATAGGATTGGCGGCCCAAGCCTTCGGTTTTCCTCCATACGATCAACGGTTGCCGGCAACGTCGGCTCCCGCGGGCCGCATAGGCTCTTGGAATGGCGAGCTACCTCCACACCTGTTACCGGATTGGCGACATCGATCGCTCGGTGTCCTTCTACGAGAAGCTCGGCTTCCAGGAGCGGCGCCGGATGAACATCGGCGACGAGGCCATCAACGTCTTCATGGGCCTGCCGGGCGAGGATCCGGTGCTGGAGCTGACCTACAACCACGGGGTCGACTCCTACGAACTCGGCACGGGCTACAACCACATCGCGGTCGCGGTCGACGACCTTGAGGGCACGCTCTCAGGGCTTGCTGAGGAAGGCATAGAGCCCGAGAAGCCGCCCTACCGCCCCGGCGGCAGGACCGAGGGGCCTTTCATCGCGTTCGTGCGCGACCCGGACGGCTACCGGATCGAGCTGATCGGTCGCGGCTGAGCAGCGCTCGCCGCGGGTCGGAAACCTGCGTTCCAGCGAAAGGGGTTGAATGAAGCGCGTAGCGGGGCGAATGACGGCATTGAGGGGGGGCCTTGTCGAGTTACCCGCGTATTACACGGTTAAGTCGACACGGACCTCCGCGGAGATCGCCGGCGTTGGCGCAGCCACCCTTCACCGCCGTCGTTGACGCCTGGCCAGCAATCACTCGTTGTCGGCGGGCTGGCCGGCATGGCGGTGGGCGGCATGTCCACTTCGCGGTCGAGGACACCGGCGAAGGAGGAGGCCCTCGTGCGCGGAAACGTCCAGGTGCGCTAGCGAGCCGCACAGCGCGACCGCGGCGCTAGCCTCGATGGCATGGCGCACCGCACGGATATCTTCGACGTAGGACAGCTCGGGCTCTCGTCCGGCGAGGCGCGAAGCCTCGACCTCGAGGTGCCCGTCGATGCGTTCGACTTCGGCGGCCAGCGCTACGAGGTCGAGGGTGGCGCGGTGGAGACGCGGCTCGACGTATCGCACACCGTGAGCGGGTACGCATTCCGGCTTCGCTTCGGCGCCGAGCTCGACGGACCCTGCGTTCGCTGCCTGGAGGCCGCCGACCACGAGGTGGAGGTCGACGCGCGCGAGATCGACCAGCCCGGCGGTGGCGAGGAGCTCAACTCGCCGTACTTCGACGAGGGCCAGCTCGACATGCGCGCATGGACACGCGATGCCCTTGCGCTCGCGCTCCCCGCTCAGATCGTCTGCCGTGAGGACTGCGCCGGACTCTGCAGCGTCTGCGGCGAGAACCTGAACCGCGCGCCCGACCACGCGCACGAGCGCGAGCCCGACCCGCGCTGGGCGGCGCTGCGCGAGCTCAAGTTCGACTGACGCGCGTGGAGAGCTTCCGCATCGAGGTCGCCGAGACCGAACTCGACGACCTGCGGGAGCGGCTGCGGCGGACGCGCTGGCCGGAGCCCGAGACGGTGGGGGACTGGTCGCAGGGCGTTCCACTCGTGTACCTGCGGGAGCTGTGCGAGTACTGGGCCGAGGAGTACGACTGGCGCGCCACGGAGGTCCGCCTGAATGCGCTGCCGCAGTTCCGCACCGAGATCGACGGGCTTGGGATCCACTTCGTCCACTTGCGCTCCAACCACCCGCAGGCGATCCCGCTCGTGATGACGCACGGGTGGCCGGGTTCCATCGTCGAGTTCTTGAAGGTGATCGGGCCGCTCGCCGACGAATTCCACCTGGTGCTTCCGTCACTGCCGGGCTATGGCTTCAGTGACAAGCCGGCGGCCCCGGGGTGGGGCGTCGAGCGGATCGCCGACGCGTGGGCCGAGCTCATGTCGCGGCTCGGCTACGATCGTTACGGCGCCCAGGGAAGCGACTGGGGGACGAGCATCAGCGCGCTGCTCGGGCAGCGTGACCGCGAGCACGTGCTCGGGATTCACCTCACGCCGCCGCTGGCGCCGCCGGATCCGGACACCCTCGACAACCTGACCGAGTCGGAGCGCGCAGCCCTGGCGGATCTGGAGCGCACCGCCGAATGGGAGTCTGGCTACTCCCAGGAGCACGCCACTCGCCCTCAGACAATCGGCTACTCGCTGACCGACTCGCCGGCCGGCCTGTGCGCGTGGATCATCGAGAAGTTCTGGGCCTGGACCGACTGCGACGGCCATCCAGAGAATGTCCTGTCCCGCGACGAGCTCCTCGACAACCTGATGCTCTACTGGCTCCCGCGGTCCGGCGCCTCGTCCGCGCGCCTCTACTGGGAGAGCATCCGGCAGGTGAATGAGTGGATCCGCGGCACCGCGACGGACACCGTCGACGTGCCCACGGGCTGCTCGATCTTCCCCAAGGAGATCCAGCGCCCGTCACACCGCTGGGCCGAGCGGCGCTTCCTCGACATCCGGCACTGGAACGAGCTCGACCGAGGCGGGCACTTCGCCGCCTTCGAGCAGCCGGACCTCTTCGTCGACGAGCTCCGGACCTTCTTCCGGCAGCTTCGCTAGCGGCCGCCCTTCAGCAGGGCGGCCACGTCGGCCAGCGGGCCGATGTGGCCCAGCTTGTCCGGGTTCACGATCGAGCGGATGCCCTGGACGCGGCCGTCGGCGATGTCGAGCGCCATCACCGCGGCCACACCGCCGTCCGCCATCAGGACGGCGCCCGGCTGTCCGTTCACCTCGACCTCGCGTAGCTCGGGCGACGGGACCTTCTCGGCCTGACGGAACCAGGCGCGGAGCGTCCGCGCCACCCGGCGGCTGCCGAACAGGGCCCGCGCGAGCGCCGGCACCTTGCCGCCGCCGTCGCCGTGCAGCACCACGTCCTCGGCGAGGAGGGCCTCCAGCGCATTCACGTCGCCCTCCTGGGCGGCCGCGAAGAAGCGGTGGGCCAGCTCGTCGCGCTCCTCGCGCGACGCCTCGAAGCGAGGCTTCTGCTCCTCGACGTGCCGCCGCGCGCGCGCGGCCAGCTGGCGCGCGTTGTCCTCGCTCTTTCCGACGATCTCGGCGACCTCGCCGTACCCGTAGTCGAAGACGTCGTGCAAGAGGAAGACGGCGCGCTGCTCGGGCGAGAGGCTTTCCAGCAGCACGAGGAACGCGAGCGACAGCGAGTCCGCCATCTCCGCATGGCGGGCGGGGTCGGCCGAGCTGTCGGTCACGAGCGGCTCGGGCAGCCACTCGCCCACATAGCTCTCGCGGCGCACCCGCGCCGAGCGCAGCACGTCGATCGACAGCCGCGAGGTGACCGTGGCCACGTAGGCGCGCGGCGACTCGATTCGCTCGCCGCCTTCCAGCGCGCGGTGTAGCCGCAGGAGCGCCTCCTGCACCACGTCCTCCGCCTCCGCCACGCTGCCGAGCATCCGGTAGCTGATGGCGAAGGCGGCAGGACGCAGCTCCTCGAGCAGCTCGTCGTGCGAGTCGCTCACGCAACCGCCTCGGCGAAGCCCTCGCGCCAGCTGGCGTGGCGCGGCTGCCAGCCGAGCTCTCGCTTCGCCTTGTCGTTCGACGCTCCGCGCACCTCGGTCATCATGACCGCCCCGACCTCGCCGGCGACCAGGCGGCCGAGCCAGCGCGGCACGTGACGCGGCGGCGGCGCGCCGATGGCGCTCGCGGCCGCGGGCAGCCACTCCGAGACGGGCGCCGGATCGTCGTCCACGATGTTGTAGAGGCCTCGCCGGCCGCGGGTGACCGCCAACACCGTCGCCTCGGCGGCGTCCTCGATGTGAACGAAGCACCAGACGCCGGCGCCGTTGCCGACAACCGGGAACTTGCGCTCGCGGATTTGCTCGGTCTGCGCGCCGCCCTCGGCGCTGAGCGACGTGCCCGGCCCGTAGAAGCCGCCGTAGCGCAGCACGATCCCCTCGGTCCAGTCGGCCCCGGTCACGGCCTCCTCGACGTGGCGGATCGCGTCGTGCGTCTGGCGGATGCCCGCCGGCGGTGACGGGTCGAGCGGGTCATCCTCAGACTTGACCAGCGTGCCGGTGCGGGCGAACGGCCAACCGGCATAGCTCTGCGCGATGAACTGCTTAACACCGGCGGCGTGCCCGGCCGCGAGCAGGTGGTCCGTCGCCTCGGTGCGCAGCCGGTTCGTCTCCTCGAACGTGCGGTCGAAGTGCCGGACGTCGAATGGGCGGTTGAGCGCGGTGAGCTGATGGATTATCACCTCGGGCTCCGCCTCGGCGACCACGCGCGCGACCTGGTCGGGATCGAGCAGGTCCGCGACCACTCCGCTCGCTCCCAGCTCGCGCAGCATGTCGAGCTTCGACTCGGTGCGCGTGGTCCCGACCACCTCGTGGCCCTCGGCCACTAGACGTGGGACGAGCTGCTTGCCGAGGGCGCCTGTTGCGCCTGCCAGCAGGATCTTCATTTCCAGCCTCCTGTCTTGGGGTCTACCCCCTTGACGAGGCTACGACTGGATCTGTGACAGCTCCGTCTGCGCGCCCACGGGCACCTCGCCCCTGATCAGGTCGGCCGCGCGCTCGGCGAGGGCGATCACGGGCGCATTGGTGTTCCCGCGCGGGACCGTCGGCATGACCGAGGCGTCCACCACGCGGAGACCCTCGACGCCGCGCACCTTCAGCTCCCGGTCGACCACCGAGGTCGGCTCGTCGCCCATGCGACAGGTCCCGACCGGGTGGTAGAGGGTCTGCATCCGCTTGCGGCTGTGCGCCTCGATGTCCTCGTCGGACCTCGACTCCGGGCCCATCAGCGTCTCGGTCACGAGCTCGCCGAGACGACCGGTCTCGCAGATCTCGAGCGCTGTCCGCACGCCCGCGACGATCGACGCCACGTCGTCGGGGTGCTGCAGGTAGTTGTGGACGATCAGCGGCTTCGCGGTCGGATCGGGTGACCCGAGCGCCACGAACCCGCGGCTCTTCGGCTTCAGCACGCACGCGCCGATCGAAAAGCCGTGCCCGTCGCCCGGTACGAGACCCTCGGTTTGGAAGCGCCCGGGCACGAAGTGGAACTGGACGTCCGGTGCGTCGAGGCCGTCGCGGGTGCGCATGAACCCGCCCGCTTCCGCCAGGTTCGAGGTAAGCGGGCCGCGGCCCTCGCCCTCGAACAGGGCCAGGTTCTCCTCGTTCAGCGCGCCGAACAGCGAGATCTCCTCCTCGATCGCGTACACGGCGCCCGAGTTCGGGTGGTCCTGGAGGTTCAGGCCGATCTCGGGCGACTCGGCCACCACCTCGATCTGAAGCTGCTCGAGCTCCTCCGGACGTCCCAGCCCGGAGAGCATGAGGAGCTGCGGCGAGTTGTACGCGCCGCCGCACACGATCACCTCGCGCTCGGCGCGGTGGACGATCATCTCGCTGAGCCGGGCGCCGACCACGCCGACCGCGCGCTCGCCCTCAAACAGGATCGAGAGCGCGTGCACGTGCGTCTCGACCGTCAGGTTGGGGCGGCTCATCACCGGGTGCAGATATGCGACGGCCGTGCTCGCCCGCGCGCCGTTGCGGTGGGTCACCTGGTACCAGCCGACACCGTCCTGCTCCGCGCCGTTGAAGTCGCGGTTCGCGGGCAGGCCGACCGCTTCGGCGGCATCGAGGAAGCACTGGGCGAGCTCGTTGCGCGAGCGTCCCTCGGACACCGGCAGCGGGCCGCCCGCCCCGTGGAACTCGTCCTCGCCGCGCTCGTTGTCCTCCGCGCGCTTGAAGTACGGGAGCATCTCCTCCCAGGTCCAGCCGGGTCCCCACTCGTCGTAGTCGAGCGGGTTCCCGCGCATGTAGATCATCGCGTTGATCGAGGAGGACCCGCCGAGCACCTTCCCGCGCGGGAGATAGATGCGGCGGTCGTCCGCATACGGCTCGTAGATCGTCGAGTGGTCCCAGTCCTGCGCCGTCCGGTAGAGCGCGGAGAACGCCGCGGGCAGGTGGACGAGCTCGTTCGTGTCCGGGCCGCCCGCCTCCAGCAGGAGGACCGAGACGTCCGGATCCTCGCTGAGACGGTTGGCAAGCACGCAGCCGGCCGAGCCGGCCCCGACGATCACGTAGTCGTACATGGGGCGACGCTAACCCCCGCCGCAACCCGCTTCAAGTAAGGGCGCGCCTGATTCGCCCGCTAACCTTCCCGCCCTCATGGCCGTCCCCAAGCAGAGACAGTCCCATTCGCGGACGAACAAGCGCCGCTCGCAGCACAAGATCGAGGCGCCGGGTCTCCGGCACTGCCCGCGCTGCGGCGCGCCGCGGCGTCCGCACCGCGTCTGCCCCAACTGCGGCACCTACGCCGGTCGCGAGGTTGTCGTGCAGCAGTCCGGGGTCGACTCAGACGACGAGTGATCGCGGTCGACGCGAACGGCGCCGACCAGGGGCCGGGCGCAGTCGCAGAGGGAGTGGCCCGCTCGGGCCTGCCCGTTCTCCTGTTCGGGCCCGCCGCTGAAATCGCCGATGTCGCCGGCCCGCATGCCGAGATAGTCGACGCGCCCGAGACCGTGAAGGCAGGCGAGGAGGCCGTGGCAGCCGTCCGGTCGAAGCGCGACGCGTCGATCGTCCAGGCCGCGTTTGCGGTCGGGGCCGGGCGCGCGGATGCGCTCGTCTCCGCCGGCAGCACGGGGCCCACTCTCGCCGCGGCCACGCTGGCGGTGAAGCGAATCAAGGGCGTCTACCGGCCCGCGCTCGCGGTGCTGATGCCGATCCCCGGCGGGCCCGTCCTGCTGCTGGATGCGGGGGCCAGCGTCGAGGTGCGTCCCGAGCATCTCGTCCAGTTCGCCTATATGGGCGCCGGCTTCATGGAAGCGGTGGTGGGCATCGAGCGCCCGTCGGTCGGGCTGCTGTCTGTGGGCGAGGAATCGGGCAAGGGAACGCCGGGCGTGCTCGCCGCGCACGACCGCATCGCCGAGGCGGGCGCGCTCAACTTCGTGGGCAATGTGGAGGGGTTCGACATCCCGACGGCGGGGGCCGACGTGGTTGTGGCCGACGGGTTCACCGGCAATGTCGCGCTGAAGGTGCTGGAGAGCACGCTGAAGGCCGTCGGGACCGAGATTCGCTCGCGGATCCGCTCCGGCCCGGTCTCGACCCTGGGCGGGCTCCTGATTCGCGGGAAGCTGGGCAGGCTGCGCGACGACCTCGACCCCGAGAAGGTGGGCGGCGCCATCCTGCTCGGGCTCCGGAAGCCGGTCGTCGTGGCGCACGGCAGCTTCGGCCCCACGGGCATCGAGCACGCGGTGAAGCTGGCCCGCCGAGCGGTGGACGAGGACATGGTCGGCCGCACGACTGTGGCACTCGAAGCAGCCGGGGCCTTGCGGTCCGCGAGCGCTGCTAGCGTCGCCCCGCGATGACCCGCGAAGAGGTTCTCGACCGCATCCGGGAGCACTTGGCCACCGAGTTGGAGGTGGACCAGGACCGCATCGGGGAGTCCACTCGCTTTCGGGAGGACCTGGAGGCGGACTCGCTCGACCTCGTGGAGCTGGTCGTGGAGCTCGAGGACAGCTACGGCGTCCGCATCCCCGATGAGGAGGCGGTCAAGATCGTCACGGTCGGCCAGGCCGCCGACTTCGTCGCTGCCCATGCCGGCGGGATCGAGACCTGAGTCCCTTGAGGAGCTGCTCGCCGAGCTCCCCGAGGGCCTGCGGCGGCAGGCGTTCACGCACTCGTCGTGGGTCGAGCATCGCGCCGAGGCGTACGAGCGGCTGGCGTTCCTGGGGGACGTGGTCCTGAGCCTCGCCGTCTCCGACCACCTCTACCCGCGCTTCGAGCGCTACGGTGCCGGCCGGCTCACGAAGGTGAGGGCCCAGGCGGTGAGCGGCCCATCGTGCGCGCGCGTGGCGCGGGCGCTCGGTGTGCCGGACGAGCTGCGCCAGGGAGCGCCGGAGGGAACTGGTCGCACCGCCGAGATGCTGGTGGATTCGGAGCGCGTACTGGCCTCCGTTTGTGAGGCGATCATCGGGGCGGCCTATCTCGCGTTCGGCCTCGCGCGCACCGCGCCGGCGGTCGTGGAGTCGTTCCGGGGGGAGATCGAGCAGGCGCTCGAGAACCCGGTCGACTACAAGTCGGTGCTCCAGGAACGGCTCGCGCGGCGCGCCGAGCTGGTGGCATACCGCACCGTCGCTGAGGAGGGCCCGGCCCACAACCGAAGCTTCATCGCGGTCGCGGAGGTGGGCGGGGAGGAGCTCGGCCGTGGGGCGGGAAAGACGAAGAAGGCCGCCGAGCAGGAGGCGGCCCTGCACGCCCTTGACGCACTCGATGAGGTGGCGGCCCCTTAATGCACCTGCGCTCGATCTCGATGAGGGGCTTCAAGTCCTTCCCAGACCGGACCAAGCTCGAGTTCGGCCCAGGCGTGTCCGTCGTGGTGGGCCCGAACGGGTCGGGCAAGTCGAACATCACGGACGCCGTGCTGTGGGCGCTCGGCGAGCAGTCGCCGCTCGCCGTGCGCGGGCAGTCGATGAAGGATGTGATCTTTGCGGGTGCGCACGGGGTAAAGAGCTCGAACGCCGCCGAGGTGGAGGTTGTGATCGACAACCACGACGGCGCGCTCGACCTCGACTTCTCGGAGATCTCGATCGTGCGCAGGCTCGGGCGCGACGGCGAGGGCGAGTACCGCCTCAACGGCGCCCGCTGCCGGCTCGTGGATGTGGTCGAGGTGCTCTCCGACTCCGGGCTCGGCAAGGAGATGCATTCGGTCGTGTCGCAGGGCAAGGTCGAGCAGATCGTGCTCTCGCGCCCGCGCGACCGGAGGCTCATGATCGAGGAGGCAGCCGGGCTCGGAAAGCACCGCAAGCGCCGCCGCCGGGCGCAGCTGAAGCTCGAGCGGACGGAGGAGAACCTCTCGCGGGCGCTCGACGTGGAGCGCGAAGCGCGCTCGCGGCTGCGGCCGCTGAAGCGCCAGGCCGAGGCGGCGGAGCTGCACGAACGGCTCGAGCGCCAGACGCTCGAGGCGCGGTATGCCCTGGCGCGCGACAGGGCGCGGGGCGCACGGCTTGCATTGAGTGAGGCAGAGGAGCGCGCGCGGGTGGCACGCTCGGAGCGCGACGAGGCCGAGCGACTCCTGGGCGAGGTGGCGCACCGCCGCGAGCAGGCCGAGGAGGCCTTCGCCGCGCAGACGCGCGACCGCGAGCGCCTCCAGGCACGCCTGTACGCGGCCCGGACGGCGAGCGAGCGGATCGCGATGCGCCTGGAGCGCGTCCGCGAGCAGGCCGTGGCCGCGGCCGAGCGCCGCGAGCGCCGCCTGCGCCAGGCAGAGGTGCTCGAGCAGCAGGCCGCGGCCGACGCCCAGCTCGCGGGCGAGGAGGAGCGGCCCCAGGACCGGATCGGAGCGATCGAGGAGGAGCTGGCGGCGCTCGACGCCGGCCGCGAGGAGCGCCTGGTGCGCGAACTGGCCGGGCTGGAGGA
>JBKPME010000084.1:0-10806 GCA_046731915.1 Actinomycetota bacterium | reverse complement strand
GGCTTAACCGGGGTGATCGGGGTCTGGGCCTGCGCGGCAGGGGCAATCGCGAGCACGACGAGCGGGACCGGCAGGAAACGGCGGCGATTGCTCATATTCCGCTCACTATGCCATGGCTGCCCGCTGTGCACGCGGGACCAGGGCGCAGCCCAGCAGCACGATCGTGCCGAACACGATCGACGGCCAGGCGTCCTCCACAGTCACTCCGAACGCGATCGCGTTGTTCAACGCGTGCAGGGCAATCACTGGATAGAGCGACCCTGTTCGCTCGTAGACGAGACAGAACAGGAAGCCGAGCGTGGCCAGCGGGGGTACGAACAGCAGCGCGTCCGCACCCGAGAAGTCGTAGTGGATGATCCCGAACAGGAGACCGTCGATCGCGGCAGCCGCCAAGACGGAGTAGCGGCTGCGTAGAGCGCGATAGAAGAAGCCGCGGAAGAAGAACTCCTCTGCGACCGGTGCCACGCACACGACCATGAAGCCGGCCGCGATCATGCCGACTGTTCCCTGCTCGGCACCGAGGTCCTGCGCGACGGTCTGCTCGGCGTCGGGCTGGAGGACCGCCGTGTAGATCGCGATGCCGACGTAGAAGACCGAGATCGCGAGCGCGGCCCAGCCGACCGCCGGCCAGAAGCGCGTGGGGCGCAGGCCGAAGTGGTCGGGCCGCGGCTTCCGCACGAACGACGCGAACACGACCGCGGTGCCGATGAAGATCACCCCCTGCAGGAAGGTCGCGATCACCGTGAAGGCCGGGTCCTCGTCCTCCGAGGTCACGCCCAGCGCGGCCGCGAGGATGCCGACCACGATCAGCGTGGCGATGAGCGCCACGAGGAAGCCGACCCCCGCGTACCACGCCGGCCAGCGCGGGATGGTGCCCTCGGGGAGCTCCGGCCGGGTTGGCGGAGGAGAGGGTGGCGGGTCCAGTGCCGGCTGCTGCACGCCAGTCAGAGTAGGGCGGCGAGCTCGCGGAGTGAGCGAATGGCCTCGATCCCGGGCGGCGGATCGCCCTCTCGCTGGAGGAGCACGCCCCGGACGCCGGCCAAGGCGGCTCCCTCCACGTCGTTGTCGACCGTGTCGCCGACATGCAGCGCCTCCGCCGCCCCGACCCCCGCCACGGCGAGCGCGCGCTCGAATACGCGCGGGCTCGGCTTCGCGGCGCCGACCTCCGCGGAGGTCACCACTCCGTCGACGAGCTCGAGGATGCTCGCCCGGGCGAGCCAGTCGGGCAGCGAGCAATCCCAGTTGCTTGCCACCACCAGGGTGAGTTCCAGGCCACGCAGCTCGCGGAGCGCCGGCAGCACGTCCGGGTAGGCCGCGAACTCGAGCGAGCCGAGCATTGCCCGCCGTGCCGTGACGTGGTCGAGACCTGGAACCGCGAGCGCCTTCCGCATCTCCTCCGCGCAGCGGTCCCTCAGCCGCTCGAGCCGCTGCCGATCCGAGCCCTCGAGATGATGGTCGAGGTAGTACGCGATCTCCGCGGCGAAGCCGCTCGCCGCCTGCTCCTCGGACACCTCGAAGCCCGACTCCCTCAGCAGGCGCCGCAACCGCGGCGCTGGCGCCCGGAGCTCGACCAGGGTGCCGAGGGCGTCGAGAAGCATCGCGCGGGTATCGCTCACGAGATCCAGTGCCAGCTGGCGTACTGCGCCGTGAACAGACCGAGCCCGATCGCTGAGGCGGCGACAACGATGTCGGTCGCGCGCCGCTCCTCGCAGACGAGCGCGAGCCACATGAAGACCGGGAACAGCACGCTCACGAAGCGCGGCAGCGACATCAGCGGCTGCGGAGTGACCGGAAAGCTCAGCGGGAGGACGAGCGACGTGGCCACCCAGACCCCGTACGGCCTCGGCAGCCGCCGCAGCACGCCGACGCAGGCGGCCACCGCGAAGACGAGCGTCCCAAACAGCATCACGTTGATGGCCGCGATGCGGAACGGATCGCCCGCGGCGGCCTCGAAGTACACCGGCGAGCGCGAACCCGACGCGAGCTGGCGAACCCCGTCGAAGGCCGCGACGAGGCCGTCCCAGGCGCCGGCCAACGGGACCGCGAGCTCGCGCGACCACGCATCCTGAACGTCGAGGAAGCGCAGCGCGTCGCCCTCGACGAGGCCGAGCCAGGCGGCGTAGGCCACGAGGCCGGCCGGGGCGAGAAGGAGCCACGCCGCGTCGCGCGGGCGCCGCGGCCGCCGCGGCCGCGAGCTCCACCAGACCAGGGTGAGTGGGATCAGGAGCAGCAGCCCGGCGCTGCGGGTGGCCGAGGCGAGGCCGGCGCAGATCCCCGCCCACGCCCAGCGATCCGTCCGCGCCGCGTAGAAGGCGCCCACGGCCAGCAGCAGGAACAGGCTCTCCGCGTAGGGGGCGCCGAAGTAGACCGCGGCGGGGAAGACGGCGAGCAGTAGGAGCGTCGGCCTCGCGAGCGGGCGGCCCAGCTCGAGCTCGGTGAGCCGGTACAGCAGCGCCAGCGCCGCGACGAAGGCCGCCAGCGAGACCAGATACGCGGCGGCCAGCAGGGCGCCATGCGAGCCGCCGAACAGCGTGCCGACGCTGCGGACCAGGACCGGATAGAGCGGGAAGAAGGCCGCGCGCGGTGTGCTGTCTTGCGCAAGCGGCGGGCGGTGTCCGCTGCGCAGCGATGCATTTCCCCCGTAGCCGGAATCGGCGATCCGGAGGTACCAGACCGAGTCCCAGCGCGCGAGCGGAGCGAGCACCGGATCTGCCAGTGCCTGCGTCAGCGCGGGCTCGTCGAACTTGTCCGCGTTTTCGCGCGCTAGGCCGCCATTCGCAGGACCGAAGGAGAGCGCGGCGAAGATCGCCACGAGGAGCACCGCCAAGCGGGTCGAGACTCCGATCCGAACAGCGGCTCGGAGCGCCTCGGAGTCGCGCAGCCGGGTGATTGGTCCCTGCGCGGGGGTAGCCTCAACCGTCATGCCGGAAGTCCATTTCTACACGGCGGCAGCGAGTGCCAGCGAGTGGATCAACGCCGGCATCGCGATGCTCGTCGCCGCGGTGATCGCGAAGCTCGTCGATTACGTCATCGCGAAGCGCGGCCAGACGGTTGGCGAGCTGGTCACCCGCGGAGAGCTGTCCCCGTCCGCCCGGACGCGCCTGCGCGTCATCCGGCGGCTCGTGACCGCGGTGATCCTGCTGATCGGCGCCGCCGTGGCCGCGTCGAACTTTCCCGAGCTGTCGAGCGTCGCCAAGGGGATCCTGGCCTCGTCGGCCGTGGTCGGGCTCGTCGTGGGCTTCGCGGCTCGCCAGACGCTCGCTAACGCCATCGCGGGGATCCTGCTCGCCATCACGCAGCCGATCCGGATCGGCGACCTCGTGACCTTTGAGGAACAGACCGGTGAGGTCGAGGACATGAAGCTCACCTACACATACATCCGGCTCGCCGAGGGCCCGCGGCTGATCGTGCCGAACGAGCGTCTCGCCCAGAGCTCTGTCGTGAACCACACGATCATGGAAGCGCGCGTCCAGGTGGAGGTGTCCGTCTGGCTTCCGGTGGACGCCGACCTAGACAGGGCGATCGAGCTGATCGCCGACGAGGAAGGCGGGATCTCCGCAAGCGTCGCGGAGGCCGACAAGGACGGGGTGCGCCTGATCGCGACGACCTGGGCAACGAGCCCGGCCGAGCGCGGAAAGGCGGCGGCGGAGCTGCGCGCCCGCTGGCTGCGTCTGCTGCGGGAGCACTCACTATCCTCAGCCGAGGCCTAGACGTGGTCCGCCCCCAGACGTTCTTGCAGTGGGCAAGCCGCGGGCGGTGACCGCGGCGCGGCCATGACATGACCCAGAGGCAGCGAAAGCAGAAGCGACGGAGGCGCCACACAGGGCGTAGCTCGATCCTGCTCGGCCTCGCGGTGCTCGCAACCGTGGCGGTCATCGCGATGCTCTCGGCCGTCGGCTACGTGCTCGCGATCGCGTCCTCGGCGCCCGACCTGTCCGAGCTGAAGCCGGACGACAAGGGTCAGCTCTCGGTGGTCTACGCGGCCGACGGGTCGCGGCTCGGCTTCATCCAGTCCGACGTGCTGCGCCGCGTCGTGCCCTGGGGCGACATCCCGGTGAATTTGCGCCGCGCGACCGTCGCCATCGAGGACGAGCGCTTTTACGAGCACGGCGGCGTGGATCTCAACGCGATCGTCCGCGCGGGCATCAAGAACCTCGAGTCCGGCAAGACGGTCCAGGGCGGCTCGACGATCACGCAGCAGCTGGTCCGCGCGCTCTACATCAGGGACCCGAAGCGCGACTTCGCCCGCAAGATCCGCGAGGCCAAGCTCGCCTCCGAGCTCGAGGAGAAGCACTCCAAGACCTGGGTGCTGCACAACTACCTGAACGCGGTTCCGTACGGAACGGTAGGCGGCCGCACGGCGATCGGCGCGGAGGCTGCGGCGGTCACGTTCTTCGACAAGCACGTCAAGGGCCTGCGGCTCTACCAGGCAGCGCTCTTGGCGGGCCTGCCGCAGGCGCCATCCCAGTACAACCCTTTCCGCAACCCTGCCGCAGCCCTCGAGCGCCGCAACGAGGTGCTCAAGTCGATGCTCGACAACGGGTACATCACGCAGGCCAAGTTCGAGAGGGCCTCGCACAGGGGGCTGGGCCTTCGCCACGGCACCCGCTACATCCAGCGCCGCGAGCCCTACTTCTTCGACTACGTGCAGGAGAAGCTGATCGAGCGCTACGGGGTGGGCGTGGTGCGCCGCGGCGGCCTGCGCATCCACACGACGATCAACCCGAGCCTTCAGGACGAGGCGCGCGACGCGATCAACGCGTACTACGCCGACCCCAGCGGGCCGAGCTCGGCGATCGTCGCGGTCGATCCGGGCACCGGGAAGATCAGGGCGATGGCCTCGAGCGGGACCTACACGGAGCGCAACTTCAACCTCGCCGCGCAGGGACACCGCCAGCCCGGCTCCGCCTTCAAGACCTTCGTGCTCACCGCGGCGATTCGCTCCGGGGTTGATCCCGACTCGACCTCGTACACCTCCAAGCCGCTCAACATCAACGACCCCAAATTCGGGCACTGGGAGGTCAAGACCTTCGGGAATTCGTACATCGGGACCGTCAGCCTCACGCGCGCGACCCTCTCGTCGGACAACACCGTCTATGCGCAGCTGATCCTCGACCTGGGGCCGAAGAAGGTCTGCGAGACGGCCAAGCTGCTCGGGATCACGACGAAGCTCGACTGCTACCCCGCCGAGGGCCTCGGCGGTCTCACGCGCGGCGTCACACCGCTGGAGATGGCGGGCGCGTACGCGACGCTGGCTAGCGGAGGCATCCGCCACCGGCCGACCGGGATCGAGAAGGTCGTGTTCCCCGACGGCAAGAGCGAGAACCTGGCGAACTCGAAGGGCAAGCGCGTGCTGACGGACGGCCAGGCCTACGAGGTCACGAAGGTGCTCAAGATGAATGTCCAGGCCGGCACCGGCACCGCCGCCAACTACGGCTGCCCCGCGGCAGGCAAAACCGGCACGACCGACGAGGCCAAGGACGCCTGGTTCGTGGGCTACACGCCCGAGCTCTCGGCCGCCGTGTGGGTCGGCTATCCGGACGCGGGCATCGCGATGCCGGGTGCCCAGGGCGGCACCTACGCGGCGCCCGTCTGGCACGCCTTCATGCTCCCGGCTCACGGGGACTACTGCGACGACTTCCCGCCACCGAAGGAGCCCGCTCACTTCTCGCCGTTCTTCGGCAAGTACGCGGCGACCGGCGCGCCCTCGAGCACCTACTACGCCCCGAGCACCGGCACGGCGCCGGACACGAGCCAGCAGTACGACCCGCGCTTCTACGAGCAGGCCCCGCTCAACGCGCCTCCGCAGCAGACGCCCGAGCAGGTGGCCCCGCAGCCCGCACCCGGCAACGGAAACGGCAATGGGAACGGAAACAGCAACGGGGGCGGGACCGGCGCGCCCCAGTGACGCCATCGCCGGCGGGCTGAGGCCGTGGGCGAGCTGGCGCTGATCGCAGCAATCGAAACCGCGCTCGCCGACCGAAGCGGGCGCCTCGTTCGCTGGACGGGCGACGACGCGGCAGTCACGAAGGCGAGGCCCTATGCCGTCACGTCGATCGACACGCTGGTGGACGGCGTGCACTTCAGGCGCGCGACGCACACTCTGCGCGACGTCGGCTGGAAGGGGCTCGCGACCGCGCTGTCGGACCTCGCCGCCATGGGTGCCGAGCCCGGCGAGGCGTACGTCTCGGTGGTGCTCCCCGACGACGTGGTGGAGCCGCTCGAGCTCGTTCGCGGGATGGAGGAACTCGCCGCCGGCTGCGGCGTGACGATCGCGGGCGGCGACGTCGTCCACGGCCCGGTGCTCGTCCTCACGGCAGCGGTCACGGGCTGGGCGGAGACCGAGGAGGAGCTGGTGGGCCGCGACGGGGCCGAGCCGGGCGACTTCGTGGGGGTTACCGGCGAGCTCGGCGGGTCGGAGGCCGGGCGTCTGCTGCTCGAGGCGGGCGCCACCGAGCCGGCCGGGTTGCTCCGCCGCCACCTGCGGCCGCTGCCTCGCCTCGAGGAGGGGCGGGCGCTAGCCGACGCCGGGGCCCACGCGATGATCGACCTGAGCGACGGGCTCGCCACGGACGCGCGCCATGTCGCAGAGCGGAGCGGCGTGGAGCTGCGCGTCCGACTCGACGACCTTCCCCGAGCGGCCGGCGTGAGCCCGGAGCAGGCCGCGACCGGTGGCGACGACTACGAGCTCCTCGTGACGGTGCCGGCCGACCGGCGCGGGGCGGCCGAGGCGGCCGTGACGCTCAGCTGGATCGGCGAGGTATCAGCGGGAGAGGGGCTCGTCCTCCTCGGCACCGCCGGGCCTGTGTCCGGGCTGCGCGGCTACGAGCATCCATAAAGCGCTCAGCCTGAGACCCTGACGTCCGGCCACCTCAGCGCGGTCTCCACGGTGGCGCATGCCGTCGCCAGCATCACGCAGGCGATCAGGGACGTGAGCAGGCCCACGCTGTGGCCGGTGACGAGCATCAGCAGGTACCAGACGCCTGACAGCGGGTCTATCGACAGCGCGAACATGTAATAGATCGCGACCAGGAGCGCGGGGACAAGGCCCACGGCAATCAGGGCGATGCGAACTCGCCGAACGGGCAGCGGCCGCGTCAGCGCCAAGAGCATCCACAGGTGTGCTGCCGGCACCACGAGCAGGCCCGCAAACGGGTTCACGAGCCAGAGCAGCAGCGACCCGGCAGCGATCGTGAGACCCAGCGCCACCCCGGCGCCGACGTCGGGCTCACGCTCGGCCTCCGGGTCCGGGCGGAAGGCCAGCCAGCGGGCAAGCACGAACGCGAGGCACATCGCCACGAGCACCCCGGCGAGGACGGCCAGCGCCGGCCCGTCGAGAGGCAGGACGTTTGGCGGAACCGGCGCGGGCGGCGGCGACGGCGTGGCGTCCACCAGCGCGAGGAACTGCGCCAACGCGAGCGCGCCAAGAAACGGCGCCACCCACGCGCCGAGCCAGCGCGTCCACCTCCGCACATCGACGTGACGCCGGCGAGCGCGCGCGAAGGCGTCGACCGAGGCCACCCACACCGGAAGCAGAAGCGAGCCCGCCAGCAGCGACAGGACCCAGCCGGGCAGCACCTGGCTCACCGCCTGGACGTAGCTCTTGGGGCCGTGCTCCGGGCGCGGGCCCTCGTCGAGCGCAGTGATGGTCCGGAGCGTGGCCCGGCCCAAGCTGCCGAGGCGGTCGGGATCGATCGCCTCGGCGGGCCCGTTCCCCTCGGGCGGCAACTCGCCGCTACCCGAGATGCGCACCGCGTCGTAGCCGCGCTCCAGGAGTACGCCCTGCGAGCCAATCCCGATCGGGAACGAGAGCCGGGCAAGCTGCCCAAGCACACCGGTGCCCCCGGCCGAGCTGCCGAGCTCCTGGCGGATCGACTCGGCGACCGTGCGCTGGAGGCCGATGCCGGCGCGTGTGGAGTTGTTCGACCATGCCTGCAGGGGCCGGCTGTCAGCGGTGCCCGCGCCCAGATCGGAGATCACGAGCACGGCATCGACGAGGTCGGGCGCAGGCAGCTCATCCACCAGCTCGCTTGCGCCGACCTCGCCCAGATTCGAGCCGTCGACGGACGCGAGCACGAGCGTCTTCTCGGACGGTCGGCCCTGGAAGACGCGGGCGAGCTGCATGAGCGCCGCGGTGTCAGCGGCACTGCCGGGTGCGTCCGGAACGGTCGCGGCGTCGCGCGCCGCGACAATCACGATCTGGCGCCGGGTGGCGCCCGCCCGGCGCCCGATCACATTCACAAGCTGGTCGCCGGCGTGGCTGAACCTCTGCACGACCGCGCGCGTGCCGCCCCCGCCGCCGAAGCCCCTTGCGGCGAACGCGTCGGCCACGAGCCTCGCCGTCGCGCGGTTGCCCGGCGAGCCTGCGGCCCGGTCTGGTGCGTCGGCCGCGATGCGGGCGGCGAGGTCGGCAGCTTGGGCCCCGTCGAACAGCACGTCGGCAGCCAGCCCCTGCGGAACGGCGCGCGGACGACTCTGGAAGGAGAACATCGTCAGGACGACGGCCAGAAGCGCCGGCACGAACGCGGCGCGGTATATCCGCGGCTCGATCACGAAGGCCGCAACCTAAATGTTCGGCAAAAGCAGGGGAAGTGCCGCGTGCGGAGGTTTGCACTTCCTACAATTCCGCAGGGTTGAGCGCCACGGCACCCCGCATCCTGCTCGTGGACGACGAACTGTCCGTCCAAAAGCTGCTGACCTACCCGCTGCGCAAGGAGGGGTACGACGTCATTCCCGCGCTCGACGGCAGGGAGGCACTCGACCGGCTGCGCGACGACAGCTTCGATCTCGTCGTGCTCGACGTGATGCTTCCGCGGATGGACGGCTTCGACGTGTGCCGGGCGATCCGCTCGCGCAGCACAGTCCCGATCATCATGCTCACCGCCAAGACCGAGGAGACCGACAAGGTGCTCGGCCTCGAGCTCGGCGCGGACGACTACATCACGAAGCCATTCTCGGTCCGCGAGTTCCGCAGCCGCGTGAAGGCGGTGCTGCGACGCGCGGAGCTGGCGCAGCCAGAGGCCCAGTTCGAGGAGCCGATCGACGCCGGCGAGCTGTACATCGACTTCGAGAAGCGCAGTGTCGTCGTCCGCGACGACACTGCGCAGCTCACATATGTCGAGTTCGAGATCCTGGCCGCGCTGGCGCGCGCGCCCGGTCGTGTGTTCAGCCGCACCATGCTGCTGGAGCGCGTCTGGGGTGACGCCGCCTACCGCGACCCGCGCACGATCGACGTGCACATCCGCCACCTCCGCGAAAAGCTGGAGGCGGAGCCGAAGACGCCCGAGCTGATTCTCACCGTGCGCGGCGTCGGGTACCGGTTCCGGGACTCATGAGCAGCCTTCGCTCGCTCCGGTACAAGCTCGCATTCATCTTCTTCCTGATCACGGCCGCGGCGTTCACGGTCATCTGGTTCGTGGTGGTGCCGCAGCTCGAGCAAAACCTCAAGCAGCAGCGGCTCGACAACCTCGTCGATGAGGCGAACGCCACTCGGCCGGCGCTTCAACTCCCGCTGGGCGGCAGGCAGTTTGCCCCGAGGGACTACGCCGACCGCATCAGCGTCGCCGAGGACGCGACCGATTCGCGCGTGACTGTGCAGTACTGGCAGCGCCAGGGGACCAAGAAGCGGAACCCGGGCTTCTACCCCGTGGTCGGCTCGCGCGAGGTGGTGCCGTTCGATGTGGGCATGGCCCGCCGCGCGATCCAGAGCCACCACATCCAGCGCGCCTACGGCACCTTTGGCGGCGAGGAGATCGGCATGGTCGCGCAGAGGATCAAGAGCCCCGGCCGCCGCGCGCGCGTGGCGTTCTATTCGATCGGGTTCGAGGACGTGCAGGCCAATGTCACCTTCGTCCGCGAGCGGGTGCTGATCGCCACCGCCGGCGCATTCGTGATCGCTCTGCTCGGCGGGTTCTTCGTCGCGATGCGGCTGGGACGCCGCTTGGGACGGCTCGAGCGGGGCGCGCGCCACGTCGCCCAGGGCCGCTTCATGGACCCGCTGCCCGTGACCTCGAAGGACGAGATCGGACAGCTCACCGACACGTTCAACCGGATGCAGGAGCAGCTGCGCCAGGTTGACGTCGCGCGCAAGGAGTTCATTGCCACCGCGTCTCACGAGTTGCGCACGCCGATCTTCTCGCTGGGCGGTTTCGTCGAGCTGCTTCAGGACGAGGACCTCGACGAGGAGACCCGGCGCGAGTTCCTCGAGACGATGGGCGAGCAGGTGGAGCGTCTCCAGAAGCTCTCGGTGGACCTGCTCGACCTCTCGCGGCTGGACTCCGGCTCCGTCGAGCTCCACAGGGAGCCCGTGGACCTGGCCGAGCTCACGCGCTCGGTCGCGGGCGAGTTCCGCCCCCGGCTCAGCGAGCACGGCACAGACCTCGTCCTAGACGTCCCAGACGAGGGGCCGAGCGCCGCCTGCGACCGGGAACGGGTGGCTCAGATCATGCGTATCCTGCTCGACAACGCCCTCCGTCACACCCCGGAGGGCACGGACGTGACCGTGAGCGCAACTCGCTACAACGGCGCCGCCGAGCTCACGGTGGCGGACACCGGCCCGGGCCTACCGGCGGGAGCCCGCGCCAAGGTCTTCGAGCGCTTCTTTACGGGTGACGCCGCGCGCGGGGCCGGCCTGGGGCTCGCCATCGCACGTGAGCTGGCGGAGCGGATGGACGGCCGCCTGGTGCTCTCGTCGGAGCGCGGAAGCACCGCGTTCACGCTCGAGCTGCCCGCAGACTCGGACGGCGCGTGAGGCCAGCGGCGGCAGCCGCCGCCACGGCTCTCCTCGTCCTCGCGGCAGGCTGCGAC
>JBKPME010000083.1:0-8524 GCA_046731915.1 Actinomycetota bacterium | reverse complement strand
GGGCGACCGCCGCGTCGCGGCGGCGCGGCGCCAGCACGATCGGCCGCGCGCGCCCGAGCAGCAGCAGCTCCTCCGCGGCGCTCAGGCTCACGAGCCCGTGCGCGCTGAGCAGATCGGGCGCCATCAGCGCGAACGGCTTGTCCTCGCGGTGCTTGCGGCCCCTGAGCTCGGCAACCGTGTCCTCGTCGCGCGCCAGGCAGGCGAGGTGGAAGCCGCCGATGCCCTTGACCGCGATGATCGCGCCATCTCGGAGCGCCCGTGCGGTCGCCTCGATGACGTCGTGAGCGACCGAATCCGCCAACTCACCGCCGCCCGCGTAGGTGAGCCGCAGCCTCGGCCCGCAGACCGGGCAGGCGTTCGGCTGCGCATGGAAGCGGCGGTTGGCCGGGTCCTCGTACTCGGCTCGGCAGGGCATGCACATGGCGAATCCGGCCATCGTCGTCCTGGGACGGTCGTACGGGACGTCGCGCACGATCGTGAAGCGGGGCCCGCAGTTGGTGCAGTTCGTGAACGGGTAGCGGAAGCGGCGGTTTGCCGGGTCGAACAGCTCGGCCAGGCAGTCGGCGCAGGTCGCGCCGTCGGGCGCCACCGCCGCTCGCGGTTCGCCTCCGCTCGGGCTCGCGCGGATCGAGAAGCCCTTCTCCCCCAGCTCCTCCAGCTGCTCCGCGGTCACCCGCTCGACAGTGGCCAGCGGCGGCGCCTCAGCCGGCAGCCGGGCGAGGAAGCGCTCGACCGTCTCCGCCGGCGCCTCCACCTCCACGACTACGCCGCGCGAATCGTTCAGCACGTGCCCGGCCACTCCCAGCTCGCCGGCGAGCCGGTACACGTACGGACGGAAGCCCACGCCCTGAACGGTGCCCTCGACCCGTGCCCTGACGCGGCTCACGGCCCCGGCCCCGCTCCGGTCGCGGATCGCTCCTGCGGCCGCTCGCGGCCCTCGTTCAACACGAGCCCGTAGAGCAGGTGGTCGGCCGCGAGCCCGGCGCGGTCGACCGGGCGCAGCGTCTTCGACTGATTGAGGCCGAGTGCGGGCGCGATCCCGAGCTCGAAGCCGAGCCAGATGGCGAGCCCGTAGATCGGACCGGCCCACGGGCGCCTCCGGACGCGGTCCGGAAGCAGCGCGAACGCCGCCCCGCCGCCGGCGCCGTAGCCCCAGTGGAACAGCTCGACGACGGCGCGGCGCCTCTTGCGCGGCACCATCGCCATCACCCCGCGCGCCTTCTGCTTGAAGATCGCGTGAGGCGGCGTCTGCTCGACGATGCCGAGGCTGACCGTCAGCGCTCGCATTCCGGTCATTGCCATGGCGGCCACCGCGCCGCGGACGGCCGCGTGGAGGATCTCCGTCACTCGACCAGCTCCCGCAGGACGTGGTACGCGCTCGCCTGAGCCTCCTGGATGCGCGGAATGTGCTCCGAGCGCGTCACCACGACGTGGTCGGCAAGGCCGTCGGCGGCCACGCGCCCGCCGTCGTAGCCGACCATTGCGATTGTGCGCAGCCCGCGCGCGCGCGCCTCGGCGAGGGCGGAGATCACGTTGGCTGAGTTCCCGCTGGTCGAGATGGCGAGCAGGACGTCGCCCTCGCGGCCGTGCGCGATCACCTGTCGCGTGAAGATCGCCTCGGTGCCGATGTCGTTCGCGATCGCCGTCAGGATCGCCGCGTCCTCGGTGAGGTCGAGCGCGCGCCGCGCGCGCCAGCGCGGGTCCGGCGGCCGGCGGAAGTCAGCCACGACGTCCATCGCGTCCGTGGCGGACCCGCCGTTCCCGAGCGCCAGCAGGCAGCCGGCGCCGTCGAGGTCGCGGCGCAGCCCCGTCGCGGCCTCGATCAGCGTGTCGCGGTTGTCGGTCAGCGTCTGCGCACGCAGCTCGCCGACCTCCTCGGACTTGGCCATCAGCGAGCGCCGCACGTCGTCGACGATCGAGTCGAGGTCGTGCTCGCTCTCCCCGAGGAAGGGATAGAGGAAGCTCGAGGCCCCGGTGTCGTGCGTGGGCCGCGCGCTCCGACCCTCGAGCAGGCCGCGGTGCTCGAAGAAGACGTGCACGAGCTCCCAGAGCACGTGATAGAGCGTCTCGACGAGCTCCTGCCGCACCGGCGCGTCTGGTCCCGGTGGCTCGAACTGCCACTCGGCGCCGGCGGGGGCGAATGCGAGCGTCAGGCAGCCGCGCTCACGGGCGAGGGCGATGGCGGCGCCCGCCTCGCCGCCATCCTCGTCGGCCCCGAAGCCGATGGCGATGTCGTCCGGCTCGGCCACGAGCGCCACCTGCTCCGCGAGGTTTCCGCCCTCCCCCGCCAGCCCGATCGCGGGCAGCGCGCGCTTGCCCACGATCACCGGGTGCACGAACTCGACCGCCACATGCCGGGCGTCCGAGCGGGCCGCCGGCGAGCGCCCGAACGCGATCAGGCGTCCGCCGCGGGCGAACCGCTCGGCCATGCGGTGACAGAGGCGCGCGAGCGGCTCGGCCTCGGCTTCGAAGAAGTCGCGATTCGCTCGCGTCCGGTCGGCGAGAGCGCGCTCGACGACGTCGGCTCGCAGCGCCTGCGTCACACCATCTCCTCGACAGGAGAGGCGATCCTGACGAGCCAGTCGCGCCACTCCTCGATCCCGTCGCCGCTCTTCGCGCTCACCAGGATGCGCTCCACGCCGGGATGCACGCAGTCGAGGTTGTGCATGAACTTGCCGAGGTCGAAGTCCAGGTGCGGGAGCAGGTCGAGCTTGTTGATCAGGACCAGCTCGCAGGCGCGGAACATGAGCGGGTACTTGAGCGGCTTCTCCTCGCCCTCAGTGACCGCGGACACCATGATGCGCGCGTCCTCGCCAACCCTGAACTCCGCGGGGCAGACGAGGTTGCCCACGTTCTCGATCACGAGCAGGTCGATCTCGTCGAGCGGCAGCTCTGGCAGCGCGGAGCGCACCATGTTCGCGTCGAGGTGGCACTCGCCGCCGAAGCCCGCGTCGGTGTTCAGCTGCGTGACGGGCACGTGGAGCGACGCCAGCCGGTCCGCATCCATCGATCCCTGAACGTCGCCCTCGAGGACCCCGACGCGCACGCCGGGCAGGTCGCGCACGACATGCTCGAGCAGCGCGGTCTTGCCCGCGCCCGGCGCGCTCATGAAGTTCACGACGCGCACGCCGGCGCGGTCGAAGTCGGCCCTGTTCGCCTGGGCGATCGTATTGTTGGCGTCGAGCGCCTCCTCGACGATCTTCACCTTCGTGCGATGCATTCCGCCTCCTCGACCTCGATCGACTCGACCTCGAACTCGTCTCCGCTTGCCACCTCGACCTCGCCCCCGCTGCCGCAGGACGGGCACATGAAGACCGGCAGCTCGATCGCCCATTCGCGTTCGCACGACGTGCAGCGCAGTCGCGCCGGGACCAGCTCCTGCTCGATGCGCGCGCGCTCGCACACCGTGCCCTTCGAGACGAACCCGAAGTAGAACTCGAGCGTGTCGGGCACGACCTGCCTGAGCGCTCCGATCCGCATGCTTACGACGCTCACCGGCCGTCCCGCCGCGTGCTTCTCGACGGTGTTGACGATGGCGCCGGAGAGCGACAGCTCGTGCATGCTCAGTCCACCGCGTAGGCGGCGTCGGCCTGGAGCTCCTCGATCGTCTGGACCACGAGCTTCACGGCGCCCTCCACCGCCGCCGCCACGCCCTCGCTCAGGCCGATCCCCATCGCCTCCACGCGCGCGGGCTCGCAGGCCACTACGACCACCTTGCCCGGCCAGGCGCCGAGCGTCTTCACGAAGCGCAGGACGGTCTGCGGGTCCATCGCGTGCGGGTTGACGAGCTGGCCGTCCTCGATCCCGGCCTCGACGTCCTCCTCGCGCGCCTCCATCACGTAGAGCGTGCCGGGCTCGCCGCCCTGGCGGCTCACGTCGATCAGAACGAGTGCGTCGTAGCCGCGCATCACCTCGTAGGCCAGGTCCAGCCCGCCGGTGCCGAAGTCGAACACGGCGGCGCCTTCCGGCAGGTCGCGCGCCTCGAGCCGCTTCACGACCTCGCCGCCGAAGCCATCGTCGCTCAGCCAGGCGTTGCCGATCCCGGCAACCAGGATCCGTTTCATTCCAGCACCTCCAGCTCGGGCGGGAAGAACCACAGAAAGCGCCCCGTCTCCCTCATGACCTCGTGGCCCGGCTCGTCGACGCTCACGCCGAGGTGGACCCGGCCGTCGTAGTCGCGGTGAATCCGCTCGACCGTCACCGTCCGGCCCTCGAGCATGCGGGCCTGGAGGTCCGCCTCGATGCCGGGACGCACGACGACGCGCCCGCCGCGTCGAAACAGCACGCCGTCGACCTCGACCTCGGGGAGCCCACGCGTGGGGTCGCGCACCGCGGCCGAGGGGCGCGGCGGCTCGCGCGTGACCGGGTCGCGCAGCTCCACGCGCCCGTGCAGCTTCAGCACGTCCTCCGGCCCCGCGGCGAGCGCCCGATCGACCATCTCGCGGACGGCCTCGTCCTGTTGCTCGATCTCGGCGCGCTCGGCATCGCTGAGCGCGTGCACGTGTAGCAGGAGCGCTTCCTCGATCTCGGTGTTGTCGAACAGGTTCCCGCGGCTCTCCGGAGCGATCTGTGGGTGGTCGGGCAGGACGATCGCGGCCCCGATCATCACGTCGTCGTCCGGCGAGGCGAGCACCGGCCAGGTGTTCACGCTGTCGCACGGGGCCTCCAATTGCGAGACGAACCGCGCGCCGCCGGTAACGCTCAAGATCGGATGTGTGGAGAGGAGCGAAAACCGAAGCGCATCGCCGCGCGTCAGGCCATCCGGCACCTCGGTGGCGTTCTCGACACGGAATGACACGGTGCGCAGATCTAAGTCCCCACGACTCAAGGGGTCTGACCCCTTGAGTCTGTGGGACTCAAGGTTGGTTCGGACGGCCACCTCGCCCAGCTCGAACTCGCCCTCGCCCTCGATTCGCTGCGGCTCGGCAACGTGACGCTCCCCGCTCGGCAAGAGGAAGCGCACCTCCGCGTTGATCTCGCCCTCGCCCTCGACCACGCAGTGGAGCTCGAGGTGGTCGTGCGTGCTCGGTAGCGCCCGCGCGTACGCCCGCGGGTAGACGATCCCGAAGGGAGTCGGTGTCGCGTTCTTGGTCGCGCCAGGGGTGTACGGGTAGAGCGCGTAGCCCTCGTATAGGAGCGAGTCGACCAGCTCGCCGGCGCTCACCCGCGCTCCTCCTCGAGCAACTCGGCCACGCAGGCGTCCAAGGTGGGCAGCGCGCGGGTCGCCTTCTCCCGCTGGAGCGCGAGCAGCGTCTCCTCGCGCAGCGCGATCCAACCGGTGCGCGGGTAGTAGTGCTCGATCAGCTCGCGCCAGGTGGCGACCGGGAGACGGAACTCGGCCGAGCACGACCACGGGACGAGCGACAGCTGGAGGCCGCCGTCATCACCCCGGTAGTGGACGGTGCCGTTGAAGTTGAACGCGAGCGGGACCTCGCCGTCGGGTAGGCCGTAGAGGTACTTCGACGACGCGACCTCGACGTCGAACGTCGCAGGCAGCGCGACCCGGAAGGTCGTCGAGCCGGTGAACCCCGGGACGAGCGCCTCGGCCTGGTGCCAGACGAGGCTGCGCGTGGTGGTGGCCCAGCGCTCCGGGGGACCGAACAGCTCGACGAGCTTCTCGCGCGTCTCCGGGTCGTACCTGCGCCGGGCGGGCTCGATCATCACCTGGGCCGTCAGCGCGATCGCGTAGACCCGGCGCCCGCTCGGCTCGGACACGTGGACGTCGAAGTCAATCGCGGGCACCGCTGCGTGCCGGCGCGCGGTCGCGCCGAGCACCTGGAACTCGGGCTCGGGCGCGACCGGGATCTCCACCACCTCGGGATGGCTCACGCCGCCACCCTGCGCAGCTCGTCGAAGAAGCGAGCGATCGCCTGCTCCACACCGGCGCCGCCCGAGATGCCCTGCCAGGAGGCCTTGATCAATCCGACCAGCATGTAGCAGCGGTCGATCGGGGCTATCGCGAACTGGGGCGGGTCGGAGGTGCGGTTCACGATCAGGCCCTCGGCGTCGGGCTCGAGCTCGCGCAGCACCGGGTTCATCTCCACGAGCCGGCTCCAGGTCTCGAAGTGCAGCTCGCTCTCCGTCGCTCCCGCCGGGCTCGGGTACATCGCGACGATGCAGTTCGTGACCGTCGAGTGCATGAAGAAGGCGAGCCCGATCGGGATGCGGAACTGCGCCCAGAGCTCCTCGGGTAGCTCGAACCCCTCCAGCCAGAGCGTCCGGCTGCCGACCAGCCGGAAGTCGGCGTCACCCGAGCGCAGCGCCCAGCAGCTCTCGCACACGCACACGATCTGGCGCTCGTAGAGGTTGAGCATGTGCCGGTGGTCGGCCGGCACGGTCGTGTTGCAGAGGTCGCAGCGCTCCTCCGGACCGGCCTGCGTGGGCGGCCTGGGCTGAGCAAGGCCACGAAGGCCGGACACCATCAATGCTCGCCGCCGATTGGCGACCGCCTCGTCGATCGGCTTCACAAGGCGATCCTGATCTCTTCCGCTTCCCGCAGGAGCGGTATGGGCTGGAGCTGCAGGCGGTCGTCGTCCATCGAGCGCCCCGCCTGCGGCAGGAAGTAGGTGCGGCCGCAGGCCGGACATGAGAGCGCGCCGCCGTCGAGCTCGCCGTCCGCAAGGTCGCCGCCACAACTCGCGCACGAATTGCGGTAGGCGAGCAACGTCCCGTCCACGTTTGCGACAAACAGCGACATTCCGGCGACGTCGGTGGTTGCGAGGACGTCGGTGGTCGCGAGGACGTCGGGTGGCGTGATGTCGAGGACGTGCCAGCGTGAAACGCGTGAAACGGGGTCTGACCCCGTTTCACGGCCGTTGGCCGAGGCCAGCGGGAGCGGGATCCCGGTGATGCCGGGGCCCGCTCCGGCCGCGCCGTCCTCCTCGACCACTCCCTCCACGTCCATCCCCAGCAGGTCCGGCGCCGCCTCCTGGAGGGCCTGGCGCACCGCGAGCTCGAGCGTCGACGACGAAGCCCGGCACGACTTGCAGCTTCCCTCGAGGCGCAGCTTCACCACACCGTCCTCGAAACCGAGCAGCTCGATGTTGCCGCCGTGGGACTCCAGATAGGGCCGCACGGAGTCGAGCGCCTGCGTCACCCGCTCCTCCAGCGCCACCGGATAGAGGTCGTGAATCATGAGGAGGCCGGCGACCAGCTCGTCCGCCGCGAGCCGCTCGTGCGTCTCCTCGTCGATCAGATCCACGATCCGCTCGAGGCCGGCGCCGTACATCTGCACGACTGCGCCGGTGAGCTCCTCGGCCAGCTCACGGCAGGCCGGGTCGTCGAGGTCCTCCAGCCGTCCCGTGAGCTCCTGCACACGGGCTATGAGCTGCTCCGGCTCCATCGCCTAGCAAAGCGCCGTCGGGGTGTGGACCACCTTCCTGACCGGCCCCTTGCCCTTGTACATGTGCACCCCGCACGGCAGGCACGGGTCGAACGAGCGGACCGCCCGCATGATGTCGATGCCCTTGAAGTTCTCCGGGCCGTTCTCCTCGAAGATCGGCGTGTTCTGCACCGCGTCCTCGTAGGGGCCCGGAGTCCCGTAAACGTCGCGCGGGCTCGCGTTCCACGGCGTCGGCGGATAGGGCTGGTAGTTCGCGATCTTGCCCTCCTCGATCACCATGTGGTGCGACAGGACGCCGCGCGCCGCCTCGTGGAAGCCCACGCTCACCGCGTGCTCCGGAACGGTGAAGTCGTTCCAGCTCTTGGTGCGGCCGGCCTGGACCTCCTTCATCGCCCGCTCCAGGTTGTGGAGCGCGATCAGCGCCGAGTAGGCCTGGTGGTAGGTCCGCGCGCGGTCACGCTCGACCGCGTTCGACTTCTCCGGGACCTTCCACTCCATCTCCATCTCCGGGAAGCTCGCGGAGCGCGGCAGCACCATCTGGATGCTGTCGCCGGTCGCCTTGGCGTAGCCGAAGTCCACGATCCCGGCCTTGGCCGTGCACCACTGGCGCGCGAACGGGCCGCCGCCGGTGTCGCAGCACACATGTGTGTCGGTCCGCTTGTCGTAGATCCGCGGCGACACGACCCATGTGTACTTGTCCGTGAAGTCGCGCTTCTGCGGCTTCGGCAGCGTGACCTTGTTCCACGGGTGGTTCTTGTCGACCGGGTTGCCGAGCGGGTCCTTCGTCACGAACGTCCGCTCGTTCTCCCAGCTGTCGAAGTACGAGCTCCCGAGGAGGATCCTGATCGCCAGATTGATCTCGACCAAGTCGGTCGTGATCAGCTCTCCGTTGATCGCGATCCCGGGGGTGATGTAGCGCTTCCGCCCCCACTCGGTCATGTTCTCGTAGCGGTAGTCGACGTAGTCCGGGTCGTCGAACGAGCCCCAGTTCACGAGGTTCGTGTCCCGGTAGCCGACCATGTCGTAGCCGGGCAGCTCCGTGAGGAAGAAGTCGTACAGATCGTCGTGCATCGGCACGCTTCTCTTCACGTAGTCGAAGTAGCGCATCAGGCGCACGTAGTAGTCCGTGCAGGTCTGGTGCGTGATGTCCGCGCTGCAGCCGCCCGGCATGATCGTCGAGGG
>JBKPME010000082.1:0-8441 GCA_046731915.1 Actinomycetota bacterium | reverse complement strand
CGCGCGGCCTCGCCGATCTGGCCGTCCACGAAGTCGACCTTCACGCCCTCGTCGCGCAGAATGCCGGGACCGCGACCGGCCGCCTTGGGCGTCGGGTCGTCCGATGCGATCACGACGCGCGCGATGCCGGCGGACACGATCGCGTCGGTGCAGGGCGGTGTGCGGCCGTGGTGGCAGCACGGCTCGAGCGACACGTACATCGTCGCCCCGGCGGTGTGCCCGGCGGCCGCCTCGAGCGCCATCACCTCGGCGTGACTCTCCCCCGGCGGCTGGGTGATGCCCTCGCCGATCACGCGCCCGTCCTTCACCACGACGGCGCCCACCATGGGGTTCGGGCTCGTCTGCCCGCGCGCCCGCCCTGCGAGCTCGATGGCCCTCAGGAGATGGTGCGCATCGCGCTCCGTGGCGGTCGTCTCCGGCATCCTGAAAACACCGTACCAGCGGCCAGTCCGCGGTCCGGAGGGCTGGGCGGTGACTAACGTGCGGCCACGTGCACCGCCTCGTGCTCGCGCTGATACTGGTGGCCGGCTTCGCGCTGCGCGTGTGGAACATCGACTACGGGCTCCCGTTCGTCTACTCGATCGACGAGGGGTCGCACTTCACGTCGCGGGCGGTCGAGATGTTCTGGCAGGACTTCGATCCCGGCTACTACCAGAACCCCGCCGCGTACACGTATCTGGTCTACGCGCTGCTGAGGGCGATGTACGGGCCGCTGGGGTTCCTGTTCGACCTCCGGTTCGCCAACGTCACGGAGCAATTCGACAAGAACCCGACCGAGATGTGGGTAGCTGCGCGCACCCTGGCCGCCGGGCTCTGCATGGTGGGCGTCGCCGCCACCTACTGGGCGGCCCGCCGGCTCTGGGGCGTCCGCGAGGGCCTGGTGGCCGCGGCCGTCCTCGCATTCGCGTTCCTGCCCGTGGCCTACTCACGCGTTGCGGTGACCGACGTTGGAGCGCTGATCGGAGTGGCGCTCTCTCTCGGCTTCGCGGTGTTGGCTTACGAACGAGGACGACTTGTTCATTTCGCGCTGGCCGGGGCCGCCGCCGGCCTTGCGGTGTCCTTCAAGTACACAGCCGGCCTCGCTCTGCTGCCGGTGGCGATCGCCGCGCTGGCCCGCGTACGAATGGACGGCATTCGCGCGCTCGGTGGGCTCGCGCTCGGCTGCCTGTTCGCGGCGCTCGTGTTCGTTTTCCTCAACCCGTACCTGTTCGACTCGCTCGACGCCTGGTGGAGCGATCTTCGCGACCAGGCCGAGGTGGCGAGGGACCTGCCCAAGCCCGGGCAGGAGTCGGGCGGCGTCTCGTATTACCTGGACAGCCTCACCTGGGGGCTCGGCTGGGCCGGCGCCCTCGCTGCGCTCATGGGGGCTGCGCTCGAGCTGCGCCGCGACTTCGTGCGCGGCCTGATGCTGATCGCGGCGCCGCTCGCGCTGTTCGTCTACCTGAGCGCGCAGTCGCGCTACTTCGGCCGCTGGCTCCTGCCGGCCTATCCGGCCCTGGCGATGCTTGCGGCCGCCGCGATCGGCCAGCTGGCGGACCTCGTCGCGGAGCGCTGGCGGAGGCGGCAGCGCGGGTTCGCGCCACGCGGTAGGCAGGCGGCGCGCGTGGCGGGCGTGGCGGCGGCAGTGATCACGCTGGTGGTGGTCGCGCAGTCCATCGCCGCCGACGTCCGCAGCGCGCAGGTGCTCGGCCGCGACGACACGCGCCAGCAGGCGCGCGACTGGCTCGAGGCGCACTATCCGCCCGAGCTACGCGCGTCAGTCGAGCCCACCGTGCCGGGGCGCTGGTTCAGATCGAACCCGGAGGGCGACTCGCCGAGCTGGCTGTCCCGCTGTCCTCGCCGAGCCGGCTGGACGGAGGCGGGCTGGTCCTATGTCGCTGGCGGGGGCGGGCGCGTCTGCGCGCAGTACAAACCCGGCCTCGTCGCGCGGCCGGACGGCGGCGTGCGCGCCTCCTCGTACCACGCGGTGCTCGACCCGGAGGTGATCGACGACTACCGCCTCTACGGCTACTGCCTCATCGTCACGGCCGACGTGGTCGAGGACCGCGCGCTCCAGACGGGCGACCCGGGCGCCCGTGCCTACTACGACCGGCTCGCGCGGGAGTCACGCGTCGTCAAGACCTTCAGCCCGTACGACCAGGGCGCCGACTCGGTGCCGTTCAGCTTCGACCTCTCCTACAACTACTACCCGCCGGAGTACCACCGCCCGGGCCCCACGCTCCGGATCCACAGGCTGAGCGACTGTCGCCAGGCGACCGGGCCGCCGATCATCCGCATCCCGCGGGCGCGGGAGCCGGCGCCTTTCTAGCGCCCTCTGAAGGCGCCCAGCGCCTTGAGCGAGTAGCGCTTGAAGTGCCCGTAGTGGGTGCCCTTTGGGGGCGCCTCCCAGTCGGTCGCGTAGGTGGCGTACATCAGCCCGCGCGACGGCCACCAGGTGCCGACCGGCAACGGACCGCCGTTGCACGATCCGGCCGAGTAGCCCGGGCGGTTGATGTACATGTACGCGTCCACCAGCGGGTGCGCCGTAGCCGTGGTCGGAGCCGGCCCGAGACCCCGGAGCCCGGGGTTGCACCAGACGTTGATGCGGCGCCACTTGTGCTGCGCCTTGTTGAGCCAGCGCTTGTAGTGGATCGGGCCGCGGCCGTTGTAGGAGGTGTTGATGATGAAGTGCTTGCCGCCCACCATCCGGGAGAGCTGGAGGCCGTGCTGGATGTTCGCGCGGGTCCAGTCGTGGTGGGTCACGTTGAGCATGAAGCCGCGCACCTTGTGGATGCCGATGTAGCGCAGCTGCTTGGCGGTGCGCGCGGCGGGCTCCCAGTCGGAGGCGCCGCCCTCGAGGTAGATGGTCGCGTTGGGGAGCTGCGAGAGCCTGTCGACGCCGTAGCGGAGAACGTTCAGGCGGTCGTGGCGGCGGTCGCGCGCGAGACAGTCGATCGTGCCGAGCGAGTCTGGCTCGAAGCCGATCACGACGCGGGCGTCGCCGACCGCGTCGGCGAAATCGTCGTACCACTTCATCGTGCGCCGGTCCTCGGCCCTGCCGCCCGCGCGGTAGTGCGCGTTGCAGCCCTTGCCCTGGTGGCGCATAACGACCATCAGCGGCACGCTGCCCGGCTGGTCACACTGCACGCGGTCGAGATAGCCGCGCACCTTCTTCTGCATCCGGGGGCGCGTGAACTTGCCGAACCAGCGGAAGCGCGGTTCACGCGCGAGCTTCCAGATCGTGTTCGCCTTCGTCGTCTCGCCGCTCCGCCGCCAGTGTGCCCACTGGATGTAGGCCGGCTCCATGCGGTCGACGAAGAAGCGCTGCCCGAGCAGCGGGTTGGTCGCCGTCGGATCGCTCGCCTTCGGGTCGAGGCCGGGAGGCATCGTGGGCCAGGTGGGATGGGTCTCGGCTACGCACTCCGCCCAGTCCTCGGGGTACTCGCCCCTGGGCGGCCCCGGGACGCCCGCGGGCGGCTCGACCATCGCGGGATCGACGAGACGTCCCGGCGTGTAGACCTGGGCTCGCGCGACCGCAGGACAAGCCACGACGAGCGCCGCCGTGAAGAGCACGATGGGAATACGACGCATCCCACGTTCTCATCGGCACTCCTCCGTCCGCCTGACAGCCCCTCTGGACGGGTGTTCTAGCTCGCTACTCTCCCCCCGCGTGGATACACGCCTGAGCCGCCGGCGACTGCTGCAGGCCGGCGCCGCGGGCGCCGCCGGAGCCGCCCTGCTGCCCGCCGCGGGGTGCAGCTCGGACGACGACGCCTCCGCTCAGGACAGCGACCTCAACGTCCTCGTCCTGATCATCGACAGCCTGCGTCCGGACCACGTCGGCTGCTACGGCTCGCCGCAGATCCAGACGCCCACCATCGACGACCTCGCGAGCCGCGGCGTGCGCTTCAACCGCGCGTTCCCGGAGGCGATGGTCACGGTGCCCGCGCGCCGCTCGATCTTCGGCAGCCGCCGGATATTCCCGTTCCGGAACTGGAAGCCGAACCCGGTGATCGGCACGAGCCCGGGGTGGCTCCCGATCGACGACCCGCAGAAGACGTTCACCACCACGCTGAAGCAGAACGGCTTCTGGACGGCCCAGGTGAGCGACAACCCGTTCATTGCCTTCATGGGCCCGTTCGAGCCGTTCCGCGACACCTTCCACCGCTGGGAGACGATCGTGGGGCAGTCCGGCTTCCGTCAGAGCCCGCGGAACGTGCCGATGTCTGAGGTCGACCACTGGCTGCCGCCCTTCCTGCGCGACGACCGCTACATCCCGGGCATGCGCAAGTACCTGGCCAACACGGGCGAGGGCAAGGACGAGGAGGAGACATGCGCGGCGCGCGTCTTCATGTCCGCGCGCGACCTGCTCGACGACGCACGCCGGCGTCAGCCGTTCGCGCTGACGGTCGACTGCTTCGATCCCCACGAGCCTTGGAGCACGCCGAAGAAGTACCTCGACATGTACGGCGACCCCGGTTACGAGGGTCAGGAGGTCGGCGTGACCCCGTACGGCTTCGCGCGCAACTTCACCCCCGCGCTGCTGCGGCGCCTGCACGCCGCATACGCCGGCGAGGTCACGATGATGGACCACTGGCTCGGCCACTTCATGGAGCGCTTCTACGAGCTGGGGCTCGACAAGAACACGGTGATAGTGCTGTTGGCCGACCACGGCTTCCTGCTCGGCGAGCGCGGCTACACCGGCAAGGTGCCCTCGCAGCTCCACCCCGAGCTCGCACAGGTGCCGTTCGTGATCGTCCACCCGGACAACCGCGCGGCCGGCAGCGTGAACCAGTACTTCGCCTCGACCCATGACGTCGGTCCGACCGTCCTGTCGATGGTCGGCATCGACGCACCCGACTGGATGACCGGCACGGACCTCTCGGTCACCCTCGACGGCAAGGAGCCCGCCGAGAAGCGCGACTTCCACTACGGCGGCATGTACAACCGCTTCTACATCCGTACCGACGACTGGGTCCTGATCGGCGACAACGAGGGCAACGAGCGAACGCTCTGCGACCTCCGCAACGACCCCCACGAGTTCGACAACGTCGTGACCGGCAACCCGAAGGTCAGCAAGGAGCTGTACGACACGATCCTCGAGGCGGCGGGCGGCCCGCTGCCCTATTACACCTAGCCGCTGAGCGCGATCGCGGCCACGCCGGCGGCCACCGCGACCGCGCCCCCAAGCCTCCGCGCGTCCACCCGCTCGTTGAGAAAGACGGCAGCGAGGAGAGCGGCGATCACGACGCTGCTCTCCCTCACCGCTGCCACCGGCGCCGGCGGTGCCAGCCGGAACGCGGCGAGCACCATCAGGAACGCACCGAAGGTCGCCGCGGCCGTCACCGCGGTCCTCACTCCGAGGTCCGGCCGCGTCTTCGCAACGAACGGGTATACGAGCGCGCACGGAAGAACCACAAGCGCGAGGTACGCAATCGGATCGGCCCGCTCGACACCCTCGGAGTCGACGAGCGTGTAGCCGGCAATCACAAGGCCGATCGCCAGCCCAAACCACACATCCCTGAGGGGTGGGGCGCTTTCTGTACCGAACTCGGTACGAAAAGCGCCCAACCCAACCAGGAGGACGCCGAGAGCGACCGCGAGAACGCCGACGACCGCCCCGGCGGACACGTCTTCCTTCAATGCCAGGGCGCCGAAAACCAGGACCACGACCGGGGCCGAACCACGCGCAACCGGATACACAACCGACACCTCACCGCCGGCGTACGCCCGCGCCAGCAACACGAAATAGGCGAGCTCCAAAACGGCAGAGGTGGCGATGTAGGGAACGGCGTCAGCGGAGACCCCGCCGGTCAGAGCAGCGGGTAAGGCGAGTAGGGCCACGCCCCAGACGAGCAAGCCGGCGGTCGACGCCGCGGTATCCCGCGCCCCAGCCAACAGCACGTTCCACCCCGCATGGAGGAACGCGGCCCCGAGCGCGAGAGCGACGGCCGAAAGCGGCACCCTAGGAGTGCAGCGGCTCCTTCATCGCCTCGGTCTCCGGGGCCTCGATGTAGGGCTGCTTGTCCTCGTTGTCCTTGCCCTCCTCGTGGTACACCGACTCGGCGTTCACGGCCCAGATGTCGTGATCGGCGCCGTCGAGGAGGTTGTCCACGGCGCGCATGGCCGTGAGCATCGAGTGGTCCGAGTTGTTGTACCTGTGCAGCCCGTTGCGGCCGACCTGGATGTAGTTGTCGAGGCCGTCGAGCCATGAGCGGATCGTCGAGACGCGCTTGTCGTATTCGGCGTCGTACATCGGGTACGCCTTCGGCACGCGCTCCACGAAGCCGAACTCGAGCTGGTCGCGCCTCGCGAGGCCCAGCTTCTCCAGCTCGCGCATGCCGAGCTGAACGAGGTCCTCGTCGTCCATCTCCCAGAGCTCGTCGCCGGCGAAGCAGAAGAACTCGAGGCCGACGCAGGCCTTGGAGGCGTCCGGCACCATCCAAGGGCTCCACGAGCGGAAGTTCTGGATCCGGCCGACGTTGACGTTCGGATCGTGGATGTAGATCCAGTTGTCCGGGAACAGGTCCTCGCCGTCGAGCACCACGGCCACCGTAAGGAAATCGCGGTAGCGCATCCCCTTCGCCGCGGCGAGCACCTCGGGCTTCGGGTGCGGCTCGGCCATCCCGACCGCGTTCCGCAGCGGCAGCGACGAGATCACGGCCGAGGGCTCGAACAGCTTGTCGCCCACGTGCACGCGCACGCAGCGGTCGGCCTCGAAGTCGAGCTGGGTGACCCTGTGGTTCAGGAGCACCTGGCCGCCGAGCTTCTGGATGTCGTCGGTCATCGTCTCCCACATCTGGCCCGGGCCGTAACGCGGGTAGTTGAACTTCGAGATCAGGCTCGTGACCTTGTTGTCCTTGTTCCCGAAGAACGCCGACCAGGCGGCGCGGAAGAAGGACAGGTTCTTGATCCGCTGGGCGGCCCAGTCGGCTCGGATCTCGGAGGTGGGCACGCCCCATACCTTCTCCGTGTACGACTTGAAGAACTGGTTGAAGAGCCAGCGGCCGAAGCGGTTCGCCACCCACTCCTCATAGGTAGTCTCCTTGCCCTTCGGCTTGATCGCCGCCCACAGATACGAGAAGAGCGCCTTGGTGAGGTCGACGGGGCCGAGCTTCTTCATCACGTCCGGGCCGCGCAGCGGGTAGTCGAGGAACTTCGCGCGCCCCTTGCGGTCGCGCCAGTAGATCCGCGACATGCGCGGGCGCTCGAGGAACTCCTCGCGCATGATCTCGTGCCATAGGTCGTCCACCTCCTTCACCTTCGTGAAGAAGCGGTGGCCGCCGAGGTCGAAGCGGTAGCCGTCGCGCACCGCCGTCTTGGCGATCCCACCCACCTGGTCCTCGGCCTCCAGCACCACCACCGGCAGCCCCTTCTTGGCGAGCACATAGCCGGCGGTCAGGCCGGCCGGGCCGCCGCCGACGATCACCGTCGGCTTCTGGGCCATGTCCGGCCGGGCGAGATTCTCCTGAGGCTGCGGCTTCGTGGTGTTGTCGCTCATCCGGTCTTCTCGTAGATCACGCCGCGGACTCCGATGCGCGTCGCGCGGCGGTAGTGCAGAGGCACGGCCTTGACGACCTTCATCCGTGGGTCGCTCGCAAGCGCCGCGCCCCACTGGGCGCCGCGGCGCCTGACCAACTCCGTCCAGGGCGCGTCCCAGTCATCCGCACGTGAGGTCACGGGATAGACGATGAGGACCCGCCCGCCGCGCGGGAGGCTAGCAATGAGCGGGTCCAGATTCGCCGATGGAGTGGCCGCCTTCAGCTTGTCGTAGCCGTCCGTCCAGTCCATGATCTGGTCGTTCTTCACCGAGCCGAGCGGGCTGCCGAAGCGCAGCTCGGGCGCGCCCCCGAGCCGTTCCAAGTGGTACGCGAGCAGCGGGCCCTGCTCGGGCTGCATCGACAGGACGAGATCGCCCTTACGCAGCTCCGGGACGGAGTCGTTGCGCAGGTCGGAAGCGTTCGACTTGTTCTCGAGCCCGTAGCTCTTCGGGATCGCCCAGATGCCGACGATGATCACGAGCGCAACCAGGCCGAGCGTTCCCGCCCGCGCGAGCCCAAGTGCGCCGAGCAGGAGCATCGGCCCGAGCAGCACGCCGAGGTAGCGCGTCGTCCACGCCGGCGACACCTGCGACACGATCCAGGCGACGGCGAGCGTGCCGAGCACGATCGTCGCGCCCGAGAGGAGTGCGGTCCGCTCCTTGTCATCCACGCGCCGCGCGAGGATGGCGGCGATGCCTGAGCCCGCCGCGAGCACGAGCGCCACGGTCGGGGTACCGCCGCCGAGCAGCGACCTCGTGATCTGCACGGGCGCGCCGAAGTTCGGTGGGTTCAGCCACGGCGCCCCGGTGTGCTGCACCTGATGCAGCAGCGTCGGCACCCAAGGCAGGTAGAGAAGCCCGACGCCGCCGAAGCCGATCAGGGCGTCCTTCCAGAAGCTCGTGCGGACCTCGGACACGTACC
>JBKPME010000081.1:0-11980 GCA_046731915.1 Actinomycetota bacterium | reverse complement strand
TCTCGCAGCTGGCCAAGAAGCGCATGCTCCAGTCCCGCTACACCGAGGCGAAGGCGGACGCCGAGGAGGCGATCGCCGTGGCGCGTGCATCTGGTAACCGCGAAGCTGAGGGCAGGGCGCTGAACGGGCTCGGCACCGTGATCGGCATGAGCGGAGACACCGAGACCGGTGTGAGGCTGCTGCGCGAGTCACTTGCGATCGCGCATGAGCTCGGCCTGGCGATGGACGAGGGCGGCGCCTGGGTCAACATCGCGGACGTGCTGCACCTCGCCGGGCGCACGCGGGAGGCTATCGAGGTGGCACGCGAGGGCCTCGACGCGGAGCTTGACACCCCGTGGCGCACCGTGGACTGGTTGCAGTTGTCCATCGCCGACTTCAGCTTCCATCTCGGCAACTGGGACGAGGCGGAGGCAGCCATACCCGGCGCGAGCCGTCGCCATACCGGCGGCACCATTCTCTTCTGGCAGCTCACGCGGGCGATGCTCGCGCTCGGCCGCGGCGACCTGGCGCTCGCCGACGAGGCGCTGACGGCGCTCGACCGTGCGCTGGCCGGCATGACCGAGCCCCAGTTCGTCGGCAATTACGGCGCCCTACGGTCCGAGCTGGCGCGGCGCAGGGGGGACATCGATGGCGCGCGGGCCGCCTTGGACGACGCGATCGATCGGATCGAGTACTGCTCGGACGACATGGTGCGGATCACCTCCGTGTCCACCACCGCGCTGCGCGTTGAGGGCGATGCCGCGCAGCTGGCGCACGACCGTCGCGACCAGGAGGCGGAGCAGCACGCGCGCGAACGCGCGAAGGGCCTGATCGAGCGCGTGCGGCTGGCTTCGGCAGCCGGCGGGCTGGTCGAGCAGGCGCAGGCCGCGACAGCCGAGGCCGAGTACGCGCGTGTCGTCGGAAGCGGAGACGGAGACGAAGACGGCGGCGGCGGGCCACTCGCCTCAGCCGCGGAGCTCTGGGCGGACGCCGCGGCGCGCTGGGGGTCGCTGGCGCGCCCCTACCCGGTCGCGTATGCGCGCTGGCGCGAGGCGGAAGCGCTGATGGCCGCGCGCGACCGCGTGGGGGCGACACGAGCCGCATCGGAGGCGCTCTCCACCGCGAGACGGCTCGGCAGCGCATGGCTCGCCGAGGAGGTCGAGTCGCTGGCGGCACGGGCTCGGCTGCACCTCGGCGAGGACGGCGCGGCAGCCGCCCGGGCCGCACGCCGGGACGCCGACGACGACCCGTTCGGCCTGACCGCACGGGAGCGCGAGGTGCTGGCGCTGGTGGCGGCGGGCGCCACGAACCGCGAGATCGGCGAGCAGCTCCACATGGCGGAGAAGACCGCCAGCGTCCACGTGTCGCGCATCCTCGCGAAGCTGAACGTGCGCTCACGGACGGAGGCGGCGGCGGTGGCGCACCGGCAGGGGATGGTGTCGACGGGCTGAGTCCTGGCCGCCGTGTCGGGCGATCGAACGGCTGCAAGAAGGGGTTGAGTCCAGGCGCCGAGGGTGTTCTCCGGCTTAACCGTGCTATACGCGGTTAGGGCGGATAGGACCCCCCTGAGCCCACCCTTCAATGCCGTAGTTCGTGGGCAGTACCGTGCCGCCGAGGTCGGCACGCGCCCAGCCGTCATGCTGTCCGCCCCGTGGAGCTGCGCGCCACAACCGCATCGCTCGCCCTCGCCGAGGAGTTCGGCATCGCGCGTGGCTCGCGCACCACCCAGTCGGTCGTGCGCGCGGAGGTGGAGCACGAGGGCATCGTCGGCCGCGGCGAGGCCGCGCCGATCTACTACCGGGGCGAGACGATCGCCTCGGCCCTCGACTTCCTCGCCACCGCCGCGCCGCCGCTCGTCGGCGACGATCCCTTCGCCCTCGAGGAGATCGAGGAGCGGCTCGAAGACGTTGACGGCGAGGCCGCAGGCAAGGCGGCACTCGACGCGGCGCTCCACGACTGGATCGGCCGGCGGCTGGGTATGCCGCTCTGGCGCCTGCTCGGCCTATCGCCCACGGCGCCGCCGACCTCGTACACGATCGGCATCGACTCGGTGGAGGGCACGCGCGACCGCGCGCGCAGGGCGCGCGAGTTCCGCGCGCTGAAGGTCAAGGTTGGCGGCACCGATGACCTCGAGCGCGTGGAGGCCGTGCGTGCGGAGTCGGACGCGCCGCTCCGCGTGGACGCGAACGAGGGCTGGACGGTCGAAGGCGCGCGTGAGCTCATGCCCGAGCTGATCCGTCTGGAGGTCGAGTTCGTCGAGCAGCCTTTCCCCGCCGCTGATGTCGACGCCTTCAATGCCCTGAAGGAGCTCCACCCGTGCCTACCGATCATCGTCGACGAGGGCTGCCACGACCTGAGCGACGTGGCCCCGGCCGCCCGGTACGCCGACGGGATCAACGTGAAGCTCGCGAAGTCCGGCGGCGTGCGCGAGGCTGTGCGGATGATTCACGCAGCGCGTGCTCTGGATCTCCGCGTGATGCTCGGCTGCATGGTCGAGTCGCAGCTCGGCGTGGCGCCGGCGGCGGCGATCGCCTCGCTGGCGGACTGGGTCGACCTGGACGGGCCCCTGCTCCTCGCCGACGAGCCCTTCACCGGACTGCGCTTCGAGGACGGACGGGTGCTGCCGAGCGACCAGCCCGGCCTCGGGGTAGCGCCCGCGTGAGCGATCGGCTCGCGATCTTCGCGGAGGGCCTCTTCGCGAAGCACACAGGCAAGACCGCACACGGCGTGATCCGCTACGGCACGCGCGATGTGGTCGCCGTGATCGACTCGAGCTGCGCGGGCCGCACCGCCAGCGAGGTCGAGCCGTTCTGCCTGCGCCCGGTGCCGATCGTTGCGACGCTCCAGGAGGCGCTCGAGCGCGGGGCGGACAGCCTCCTGATCGGCGCGGCGCCGCCCGGAGGGAAGCTGGACCCGGCCTGGCGCCCGACCCTCCTGAGCGCGATCGACGCCGGCCTCTCACTCGAGGCAGGGCTTCACACGCAGCTGAATGCGGACCCCGAGCTACGCGAGGCGGCGGCGCGGCGCGGCGTCGAGCTGCGCGACCTGCGTGAAGCGCCGCCCGACTTGACCGTGCCCGAGGGCCCGTACAGCCGCCCCGACTCGGTGCAGGTTGTGCACAGCGTCGGCTCGGACACGGTCATCGGGAAGAAGGTGGTCACACTCGAGCTCGATCGCAGCGCGCGCGAGCGCGGGCTGCGCTCGGTGTATGTGCCGACCGGCCAGACCGGCGTCGCCATCGCGGGTTGGGGGATCGCCGTGGACCACGTGATCTCGGACTACGTGGCCGGCGCCGGCGAGCGGCTCGTGCTCGAGGGCGCTGAACGCGGCGACCTCCTGTTCGTCGAGGGCCAGGGCGCGCTCTACCACCCCGCGTACTCGGGCGTCACGCTGGGCCTCCTGCACGGGTCGGCGCCCGACGTGCTGGTGCTCGTGCACAAGGCGGGCGCGACGCACAACCGCAACTACCCCGACCTGCCGATCCCCTCGCTCAACGAGCTGGTCGCCGCTTACGAGAACGCGGCCGCGCCGGTACGCCCGACGCGGATGGCCGCAGTCGCCCTCAACACGTCCGACCTCGACGAGGACGGAGCACGCGCGGCAATCGCCGACGCCGAGCGCGAGACCGGCCTCGTGAGCGACGATGTGGTGCGCTTCGGGGGCGACCGGATGCTCGACGCCGTCCTCGGAGCGCTGGACACCACGGCCAAAGGCCGGGGCTGATCTTTCGACATAGGGCGGTACGAAAAATGCCCGCATCCAGCGATATTCCGCCAATGGAGCCGCGCCGCTACAAGCTCGTCCCGGACGACACGCCGCCCGCGCCGCCGTCGGCCGGCCCGGTGAAGCGCCGCTACTCGCTGGCGCGCGTGGCTCCGTCGTCGCGCTCGGCCCTCGGCGTGGATCGGCTGGAGCGGATGGAGGCGATAGCCGAGCGCGAGCGCAGGAACGGCGACGACGGGGATTAAGCCGGCTCGCCCGCCCGCAGCTCGCCGCCGCGCTCTGTGCCCGCGATCAGCTCGTCCGGTGACTTCTCCTTCGGCACGAAGCCGGACTTCATGCCGAAGTAGACGGCCTGCGGGTGGTGGGCGATGATCGCCACCGTCGACTGCTCGGGCATCACCGCATAGCCGTCGGACAGCGTCATCCCAATGCTCTCGAGGCCCAGCAGGCGCCAGACCTTCTCGTGCTCCGACTGCTCCGGGCAGGCGGGGTAGCCCCAGGAATAGCGGCGGCCCTGGTCGAGGTCGATCCCGTACGAGCGGCGCACCTCTGAGTGCAGCCACTCGGCGAGCCCCTCGGCCGCCTGCACGCCGAGGCCGTGGGTGAACAGCTGCTCGGCGAACTCGCCGTCGCGCTCGAGCTTTTGGATCAGCTCGGTGACCTCCGGGCCGACCGTGACGCCCTGGAGCGCGACCACATCGCGCTGGGGCGGGTGGGAACCGTTATCCACCGGGCGGAAGAAGTCAGTCAGGCAGATGCGATCGTGCTTCGGCTGGCGGGGGAACACGAGCCGCTCGAGCTCCACGTCCGGGTTGTCCGGGTCGTAGACGATCAGCTCGTTGCCGTCTGCATTGCAGGGGAAGTAGCCCACGCGTGCCTTCGGATGCAGGTAGTCCTGCTCGCTCCACATGCGCTCGAGCCGCGGCTCGAAGTCCTCCGAGACGAGCCGCTCCCACTCCTCGCCCTTCACGCCGCGCCCGCCCCAGTGGAGCTTGAACAGCACGTGCCGGTCGAGGTACGGGTAGACGTCGTCGAGGTCCGGCTCAATGTCGCGAACGCCGAAGAAGGGCGGCTCGGGTATCGGGACATCGGTCTGCACCGAGGATCGCACCGAGTCGTCCGTGAGCGGCGGCGCGTCGTCCTCGACCTCCGGCTTCTCGCGCAGCTGGCGAGCCTCGTCGCGGAACTTCTGGACAATGGCGTCGCGCGCGTCGTCGTCGATCAACTGATCGACGGTCGCGAGCCCGGCGAACGCGTCCTTGCAATAGAACACGCCCGGCTCGTAGACCTCGTCGGACTCCTTGCCATTCGGGTACAGGATGCGCCGGCCGAAGTCGCGGTTGATCGCGGCGCCCCCGATCAGCACCGGGAACTCGAGGCCGCGCTCATGCAGCTCCTGCACGCAGGTCGGCATCTGCTTCGAGGTCGAGACAAGCAGCGCCGAGAGCCCGATCGCATCCGCCTCGTTCTCGATGGCTGCGTTGATGATCGTGTCGATCGGGACCTGCTTGCCGAGGTCGATTACCGTGTAGCCGTTGTTCGTGAGGATGGTGTTCACGAGCGACTTGCCGATGTCGTGCACGTCGCCGAAGACGGTCGCGATCACGACCTTGCCCTTCGTGTGGCCCTCGATCTTGTCGAGGTAGTTCTCGAGCTGCGCGACGGCGCGCTTCATCACCTCCGCCGACTGGAGTACGAACGGCAGGATCAGCTCACCGGCACCGAACTTGTCGCCTACCTCCTTCATGGCGGGCAGCAGCACCTCATTCAGGGTCGGGACCGCGCCGATCTTCTCGACCGAGCGGTCGATCCAGTCCTCGACGCCCTCCTTCTTTCGACGCAGGATCTGGAAATGGAGCGCCTCCTCGGGCTCCATGCCCTCGGTCGGGTCCGCGCCGCCGGCGTCCTCGTCCTCCTCGCCCTTCTCCTCGAAGTGCGCGATGAAGCGCTCGAGCGCGTCCTCGCGACGGTTGTAGACGAGGTCGTCGGCGAGCTCGCGCTCCTCCTCCGAGATCTCGAAGTAGGGCGTGATGTGGTTCGGGTTCACCATCGCCAGGTCGAGGCCCGCCTCGACGCAGTGGTGGAGGAAGACCGAGTTGAGCACCGCGCGGGCGCCCGGCGACACGCCGAAGGAGACGTTCGACACGCCCAGCGAGGTCTTCACGCCGGACAGCTCCTTCTTGATCGCCTTGATGCCCTCGATCGTCGCGATCGCCGACGGCTTCCACTCGTCGTCGCCCGTGGTGAGCGTGAACGTGAGCGCGTCGAAGATCAGCGCCTCGCGGTCGAGGCCGTGCTCGTCGCAGGCGAGCTCGGTGATGCGCTTGGCCACCTCGAGCTTGCGCTCGGGGGTCTTCGCCATCCCCTCCTCGTCGATCGTGAGCGCGATCACCCCGGCGCCGTGCGCCTTCGCGAGCGGCACGACCGTGTCGAGCTTGTCGCGGCCGGCCTCGAGGTTGATCGAGTTGACGATCGCGCGGCCCGGAATCCGCTCGAGCGCGGCCTCGATCACGTCCGGCTCCGTCGAGTCGATCTGGAGCGGCGCCGGCTGAGTCAGCGACACGCGCTTCACGATCTGCGACATCTGCTCCGCCTCGTCCTGGCGCTCGGTGAGCGCGACGCAGATGTCGAGCACGTGCGCACCGCCGTTCACCTGGTCCTCGGCGATCTGGAGGATGCCGTCGTAGTCGTCCGCGAGCAGGAGCTCCTTCGCCTTGCGGGAGCCCTGCGAGTTCACGCGCTCGCCGACAAGTGTCGGGCGCGGTTCCTGGACCAGCGGCGTGGCGGTCATCATCGAGGAGACGAGCGCCGGGCGCGTGTCGGGGCGCGGTTCCGCGTCGCGGCCGCCAACGCGGTCCACGATCGCCGCGATGTGGTCCGGCGTCGTGCCGCAGCAGCCGCCCACTATCGAGACGCCGTGCCGCTCCACGAACTCCTGCAGGACGTTCGCGAGCGGGTCGGGCTGCTCGGGGAAGATGGTCTCGCCGTCGGGGCCCTGGAGCGGCAGGCCGGCGTTCGGGATGCAGTGCACCGGCAGCGGGCTGTTCTCACCGAGGTAGCGGATCGCGTCGCGCATGTCCTCGGGCCCGGTCGAGCAGTTCAGCCCGATCACGTCCACGTCGAGCGCGGTGAGCGTCGTGAGCACAGCCTGAATGTCGGTGCCGAGCAGCATCTTGCCGCCGTTCGGCAGGAGCGACACGCTCGTCTGGATCGGCACCTGGCGGCCGGTCAGCTTGAAGGCCTCGCGTGCGCCGAACACCGCGGCCTTGACCTCGAGGATGTCCTGCGCGGTCTCGATGATGAGGAGGTCGGCGCCGCCCGCGATCAGGCCCCGGGCCTGCTCGGTGAAGACCTCAACGAGCTCGCGGAAGGTGATCTTGCCGAGCGTCGGGTCATCGCTCGCGGGCAGGTGGCCGGTCGGCCCGATCGAGCCGGCGACGAAGCGCTCCTCACCGGCCGCCTTGCGGGCGATCTCGGCGGCCTTCCGGTTGATCTCGAGCGTGTGCTCCCCGAGGCCCCACTCCTCGAGCTTGAGGCGGCTGCCCTGGAAGGTGTCGGTCTCGACCACCTCGGCGCCGGCGTTCAGCATCGACTCGTGCACGCCCTCGATCACATCCGGCCTGTTGAGGACGAGCGCCTCGTGGCACTTGCCCTGCAGGCCGCCGTAGTCCTCATGAGTCAGGTCGAACTGCTCGAGGGTGGCGCCCATCCCGCCGTCGAACACCACAACCCTGCTGCGAACGGCTCCGATGTAATTACGCGCGGCCAAGGTCGATAAGGGTACCAACCTTGACACATCTGTGTCAGGGTTAGCGGCGACGCAGCCGCAGCCGGATCGGCCGCGTCGTCGCGGCCCGCAGCCCGGCCGAGTTCTTGACCACCACCCTCGCCGTCACCCGCAGCCTCCGCTTGCGCCTCAGCTGCCGCCGCGCGGCCCGCCTGAGCTTGATCCTGACCGTCGCGCGGCGGCTCGATCCGATCGCGAAGGCCTTGCGTCCCACGACCCTCACTCGCGCGGCCGTGATGTTCGCCCTCAGTGTCACCAGGCCGGTCACATTTGGACCGCCTCTCACGACCATGCGCAGGATGCCCCTCCGGGCGCCCCACTTGACTCCTCCCACCCGCGGCTTGACGGGCGGCTGCGGCGGTGGCGGAGGCGGCGGCTGGGGGTTGGGCAGCGCGAGCGCGGCGTCGATCGCGCCGACCGCATCCACGACCCCGCCGCTGACCGTCGCACCGGCCATGCTCGACACGGGCTTCGCACCGTTCCTGAGCGCCTGCACGACCTGCGCGGGCGGTGCGCCCGGATCGACCGCGCGCACAAGCGCCGCCACGCCGGCGACATGCGGTGCCGCCATCGAGGTACCCGCAATGGCCGTGTAGCTGTGGCCGGCGGCCGGGTTGTCCGCGCCGATCGCGTTGTCGTAGGCCTGGCCGCGGCACACGATGTTGAAGTTGTCGACGTAGGCCCCGTCACGCCTGACCTGGTCGTCCGAGTCGAAGAAGAAGGTCGGCTGGACGTCCGTCCTGCCGTCCGCGGCCTCGATCGACTGCTCGAACGGAATGAACCCGCCACTCGTGCCCGACAGCTCCTGACCGATGGCCGGCCCTCCGGTGAGCACGCCGATGCCCACGAAGTCGAAACCGGCCTCGGACGCCAGGTCCAGCGCGTAGTCGAGGCGACAGCCGTGCCGCCCGGCCAGGTTCACGGCCGTCGTCTTCTGGAGCTCGGACTGGGTGTTGTTCTGGTACAGCCCGTTCGGGCTGTCCGTCGCGGCGTCCGACCCGCCGACGCCGCCGCCGTTTTCGATGCCCCAGTTGCCGCCCGCGGAGTTGGTTGCCGTCCAGTCACCCAGGCCGCCCTCGAAGTCCTCCGAGAACACCGGCGTCCACGCCGGCTTCGTGCTCAGGATGTCCTGGTCGGCGAGGCCGCTGCCGTCGCCGCCGGCGGCGCCCAGGTCGACCGAGCTCGGGCCGAAGTTCGAGTACGCGGCGCGCGTGCCGGTCCTCGTCACGGCCGCGACGCAGATCAGATTCGGGTTCGAAAGCGTGCACGGGCTCGTCGGGACGAGGTCGTTGTTGCTGCTGTCGTTCCCTGCCGCAGCCACAACGACCGCGCCCGCCTGCTCGGCCTGCGATATCGCCGCCCCCATCGCCGCGTCGGCTGCCTCCGGCGGGCCGCCGAGGCTCAGGTTGATCACGCCGGCGCCGCCGCCTGCGGCGAACGAGATCCCGTTGGCGATGGACTCGGTGGTCCCCTCTCCGTCGCCGTCGAGAACACGCACAGCCATGATCTGCGCCTGCGGCGCGACGCCGGCCACCCCCTGGCCGTTCTCCGCGATCGCCGCCGCGATGCCCGCCACGTGAGTGCCGTGCATGTTGAAGTCGTCGGGGGTGTCGTCGCCGTCGACGAAGTCGTGCCCGTGGATGCCGCCGGGGCCGGTCCAGAGGTTCCCGGCGAGGTCGGGATGCGTGAGGTCGACGCCCGTGTCGACGATTGCGATCACCTGACCGCTCCCGCGCGAGCGGTCCCAGGCCGGTAGGACCGCGGCGCCCGGTGTCGCGCCGAGCCCCCACAGATGCCCGAACTGCGTGTCGTTGGGCGCGGCTGCGAGCGCGTGGTAGACGTAGTTGGGCTGGGCGTCTGCAACACCCGGCTGGTCCTCGAGGCGGTCGATAGCGGCCGCCACCGTGCCCTCGAAGCTCACGAGCTGGGTGCGCGGCACCGAGACCGAGCTCTCGAAGCCGACCGACGCGGTGCTCCGGAGCTCGCGCCGCTCGGGCGCCTGAATCCCGCGCTCGTAGCGCACGAGCGCCTCACCCGGCACGAAGCGCTGATCTCGGTTGCGCGTGCCGTACCCGGCGGCGTCCGCCATGGAGGGAAGGGACAGCGCTAGGCCGGCCGCCAGTACCCCGATGAACCTGCGGGCCATCAAGCTGGTACCCAAGGTACCCCGAATGGGAGGCTCACGCAGAGCGCTCGAGCCGGGCGCGAAGCCGGGCGAGGCGCTCGTCGGCGGAGGCGCCGTTCAGCTCGTCGAGGAGGTCGAGCAACTCGCGGGCGAGCGCCGCGTCGGGGTCGCTCGGCCGGTACGCGCGGTCGCGCGCCTGCGGCGCGGTCATGTCAGCGGGCGCGTCGGCCGCCGCCAGGACATCCACGTCGTCGCGCGCCCGCTTTGCCCTGTATTGCGCCTCGTCGGCCGCGCGCAGCAGGTCCGCGGGAGCGTTGAGCTCGTCCGTCCGGGCCGCGACCCCGCATGAGATCTGCTCGCCGCCCGCGGCCGCGAGCCGTTCCACCGCGTCGAGAGCCAGCGCCTCGGCCTCCTCGAGACTGCCCGACGGCAGCAGGACACAGAACTCGTCGCCGCCGACACGGCCGACGACGGCGTCCTCGTACCGAGCCGAGGCGGCCACCAGGGCCCCCGCCGCCGCACACAGGGCGCGGTCGCCCGCCTCGTGGCCGCCGGCGTCGTTCACGTGCTTCAGGTTGTCGATGTCGCACAGCACCAGCGCGGGCATGCCCGCGCCGGCCGGCTCGGCGCACGCCTCCTCGAGCGCCTGCTCGACCGCACGCCGGCTGGCGACGCCCGTAAGGGAGTCGGTGTAGGCGAGCGCCTCCACCTGAGCGAACAGCTCGGCCCGGTGGATCGCTCCGACCAGCAGGTCGGCGATCGCTCGCAGGAAGGTCTCGTCGTCGTGGCTGAGCCTCGGCGCCCCCGGCGCGGTCGTGACCCAGAGCTCGCCCCAGGGCTCCCCGCGAAATACCATAGGCACCGACAGGCTCGACTCCTTGCCGAGCCGCAGCAACAGCTCGCGCTGTGCCTCGTCGGTTTCGGGGTCGTCGACCGCCGCGAGTGCGGTGTCGCCCTCGCGAATCACGGTGACCACGCTCGGATAGTCGTCGATGGAGTAGATCTCGTTCTCCGGGAAGCGCTCCTCCCCTGGCCCCAGCTGGCCGACGTTCACGAGCGTGCGGACCACGCCCGACTCCATGTCCCAGCGCGAGATGGACAACGACGAACCGCCGGATGCCTCGAGCGCACGCTCCGCCCCCAGCTCCAGTACCTCCTCGAGCCGGTGCGCGCCCGCGGCGGCCGCGGCCACGTCGATCAGGGCGCGCAGTTGCGCGTCAGCGAGATTCCCGTTTTGCATGGGCTTTCAGGAGACTTTTCGTCATTCTGAAGCCGTTTCTGAAGCTTTAGGCCTCTACTTCCGCGGCCTCGCCGTGCCGCGCGGCCTCCGGCAGCTGCACCGGAGCGGCATACAGGGTCCGGAGGCGCAGATCGCGCCAGGTCATGCCCTCGCGCAGCAGCGCGGGCATGCCCATCGCGACGGCCGTGGCGATCTCCACGGCCTGCAGAATGATCCCGTAGGCGAGCGCGTTCGTCTTGCCGACTCCGTAGGCCGACAGCACCGCCACGCACGCCGCCTGGAAGACGCCGAGGTTCGACGGCGTGGCCGGGAGCGCGGCGGTCACGTTCACCGCGAACAGCACCGCGGCGGCCGCGCCGAGCCCGGCCTGGTCGTCGAGGCCGAGCGCCACGAGCAGCACATAGCACGCGAGCCACTGGATCGCCCATGCGCTCAGCTGCATCACGAGCGCCCAGGCTCCGAGCTTCGGACGACGGAAGACACTGAGCCCCGACCGCACCCGCACCATCGCGCCCCGGACGAGCGCTGCCGCCTGTTGGACGCGCTGGAACCGGCTCGGCTTGCCGCGGCGCAGGAGCCACGGTGCCGAGATGACGAGCGCGAGTAGGACCACCGGCGCGATCGTGGCGACCACGAGTGCGTCCTCGTTTCCCTGGAAGAGGCCGACCGTGTGGAACATCACCGCGCCGAGCGCGACGAGCGCGAGGATGTTGAGGAGCGTCTGCGAAACGAGCGTGCCGAGCACGATCGGGAAGCGGTCGCGGACCCGCCCCACGCGCCGCGCGACGATCAGGGCGCGCGACGGCTCGCCCAGGCGAGCGGGCAGCGTCGCCGACATCAGCACTCCGATCATCGTTGCTCGCGCCGCGTCGCGCCGGCGCACGCGCGTGCCCGGCAGAGCGGCGCGCAAGATCGCGTGCCAGGCCTCGGCGCGCACGAGCATCGCGGCGCACATCAGCGCGGAGGCCACGAGCACCCATACCGGTGTCGCGGCCACGATCGCGCGGCCGATCGACTCGATGCCAATCCGCTTGAGGGCGAGCACAGCCAGAAGGACACCCGTCATCGCGCCGGCCATGACGAGGGCGCGGCGCGCGACGTGCGCCGCGCGGCGGCGGCCGGCGGC
>JBKPME010000080.1:0-24147 GCA_046731915.1 Actinomycetota bacterium | reverse complement strand
GGTGAGGCCCATGCTGCTCGGTAGCTCCGACCGGAAGGACGGCGACGACGCCCGCCGCTGCGGCGCGCTCTACGCCCTCGAGAGTCCGGGAGGCCCAGCGAGGATCGTCGGTCATTAGGCGGACAGTACTCGCGCCCGAGCTCCGCCGACACGGCCGATCGAGCTCAACGGCTTGGGCTCGCACGTCCCCCCGGCGGCGGCAATTTCGCGTTCACGAAGGGATCGACGTACTACCTCGTCGGATATCTCCTCGGGGACGCTCGTTTTGATCGACTTGCGCGAGCGCTCCGTGCGCGTGAACGGAGGAGTAAGGGGGCCACAGGTTCCAAAAAGGTGACGCCCAGGTGACGGTCTGTCCCCGCTTCCGCTTGAGCAAAGGAACTGTAGGGGTGGCGAGGGTGGATCTGTCACGCCGGAGGTCGCGGGTTCGAGTCCCGTCGCTCGCGCTGATGCGGGCTGCAAACCTCCGTGTCACGCCGGCTGCGGGCGTGGGCGGATCAGCGCGTCGCTTAGGCGCCGCCGGCGGTCGCCTTGACGGTGAGCGACACGGTGCCCACGTTCCAGCCGCCCCGGCCGTCCGAGACGGTGTAGCTGAACGAGTCGTTGCCGCTGTAGCCGAGGTTGGGCGTGTAGTGGAAGGAGCCGTTGGCGTTCAGCGTCAGCGTGCCGTGCGCCGGTCCGGACGCCAGAGCGGCCGTGAGCTGGTCGGCGTTGGCGTCCCAGCTGTTGTCGGGGTCCTTGTCGTTACCCAGCACGCCGGGGGCGCCGACGTCGAGCGGCTTGTCCTGATCGGTCGGGTACGCGTCGCCGGTCGCGGTCGGGGCGCGGTTGTCGAGCAGCACCGAGACGCTGTTGTCCGTCTGGTTGGCGACCGCCAGGTCGTCGTCCGAGTCGTAGTCGAAGTCGCCCACTGCCACCGAGTGGGGGCCCTTGCCGGCGGCGTAGTCGGTCCTTGAGCCGAAGCCGCCGCCACCGGGCAGGCCGAGCAGCACCGAGACGCTGTTGGAGTTGATGCTGTTGTTGGCCACCGCGAGGTCCGGGTCCTTGTCGCCGTTGAAGTCGCCCAGCGCCACCGACACGGGTGCCTCGCCGACGCCATAGCTGGCCACTGAGCCGAAACTTCCATTGCCGCTGCCAAGTCGGACCGAGACGTTGCCGGAGCCCTCGTTGGTGACCGCCAGGTCGTCAGCCTTCCCGTCGCCGTCGAAATCGCCCACCGCTACCGAGGAGGGCCGGATACCGCCAGTGGTGACGGTCGGGGTCGAGGCCGGGTCGAAGTCCCCGGTGCCTCTGCCGAGCAGCACCGAGAGGCTGTCGCCGCCGCCGTTGGCGCCGCCGTTCGCGACCACCAGGTCGGCGTACGAGTCGCCGTTGAAGTTGCCCACCGCAACCGAGCGGGGCGATGCGCCGACCTGCTCGCCGGGCGCAGCGGTGAACCAACCATGGCTTCCGTCGCCGTTGCCGAGCAGCACGGATACGTTGCCGGAGCCCTTGTTGGCGACCGCCAGGTCGGGGTGCGAATCGCCGTTCAAGTTGCCCACCGCAACCGAGGAGGGCGACGCGCCAACATCTACGGTCGTGGGCGGGAGGAACCCGTAGCCGCCCGAGCCGAACAGCAGGGAGACCTTGTTGGTGCTCTGGTTAGTAACCGCCAGGTCGGAGTCGTTGTCACCGTTGAAGTCGCCCACCGCCACCGAGGAAGGCGCAGCGCCGGCGTCGGGGTGGCCCATCGGAAGAAAGCCGCCGCCCAGATCGCCGAGCACCACCTTGACGTCGTCGGAGAAGTAGTTGGCGACCGCCAGATCGGAATCCTTGTCGCCGTTCCAGTCGCCCACCGCGATCGAGTAGGGCGAGGAGCCGACGTTCGCGTAGTTGGTCGCGGGCCGGAAGTTCGACTGCCCGAAAGCTCCCGCCGGCAGCGCCAGCGCCAGCACGGCCGCCGCGGCCCCACCGCACAGCGCGCCGACCCGCGAGGTGCGCCGTCGCGGCCTGCGGCCTGTCTCTTCGGAGTTTCCGGGTCGCCCTTCGGCAGTCGCGATGAACATTTGGCGCTGTCTCTCCTGGGCCCAGGAGCGAGCCCGATCGGTGGCTGTGCCGTGCAGCAGACAACGACCCGCTCGGGTTCCGCTGACATCCCGCTGACACGCGGGTGGGAGCGGGCGTCAGCGGCCCGCCGCGATAAGTTCCGCGAGCTCCCGCAGTTCCACTCATCAGATGCAAGTTCGAACGCGCCTCAGCATCAGCGCCGACGGGTACGTGACCACGCCGGATGGGTGGCCGTCCCTGGTGGCCGATCCTGCCTTCGTGTCAGGACAAAGCCACGGCTTTCCGGAGTTCCAGAGGACTTGTGACGCCGTACTGATGGGCCGAACCACCTTCGAGCCCGCGATCACGGCCGAACGCTGGCCATGGCCGGATCTGGATGTCTTCGTGCTCGGCTCCCATCGGCCCGAGGGCACGCCCGACCACGTTGTCGTGGAGAGCGACCCAGAGCGGCTTCTCGAGCACGTGCGCGCGGCCAACCGCGGCGGCGATGTCCACCTCGTCGGCGGGCCGCGCACAATCGAGACATATCATGCCCTGGGCGCGCTGGACAAGCTGGGGCTCCTCGTGCTGCCGGTCCTGTTCGGCGGCGGCATGCGCCTGACCGATTCGTTACGCCCGGAAGCCGAGCTGACATTGGACAGCGTCAACCCGGTTCAGAGCGGGTCCGTCGAGATCGTTTACGACATCTGTTAGCTGCCCGGACGCCGGCACTCGGGACGCGCACCGACAGATGCTGAACTAGCCGCGGACGAGCTTGAAGCGCACTTTCACGGTGCGCGAGTGGTTGCCTGACGCGTCCGTCGCCGCCACGTCGGCGCGGTAGTGACCGGGCCGTAACCGCCGGATCCCCCGGTATCTCCGCGCGTTTCTCCCTGTCTTTCCGCTCTGGGTGAAGATCTTGATCAGCGAGTAGCGCACGCATATCCGGCGGCCAGTGTCCTTTCGGAGTGTCCTCCGGCATCTCCGGATCTTGAACGTCGTAACTGCGTCCTCGGACAGCGTGTACCGGAAGGTCGTTTGTTTCAGCCGCAGGTTCGTGATCAGCGGCGCGGTGTTGTCGGGAGGCGCAACGACAACGTCGGGAACCGGCGGCGGGGTGGACTGCTGAACGACAGGTGGTGGAGGAGGCGGCGGCAGAGGAGGCGGCGGCGGCGCGCCCCGGCACAAGGTGGTACCCGAGTCGGTGAAGGTCCCACCCGCCTCGGGGACGAACTCCCAGTCGTAGTAGGTCTCGTGGAGCGCCAGGAACAGGACGCCGAAGGTGTCGTTCTGGGCGATCTCGCTGTGCGCGATCAGCGTGCTGAGGCCGCCTGTGAAGAACGCGCCACCCGTGCCCACCACGAACTGGCGGATGCCGTCGTCGTTCGGAGCGGCATCGCCGTTCGCGTCCAGCGGGGCGAAGCGCTCGTAGTCGTGGCTGTGGCCGGATAGGAGAATCTCGGCGCCTGCGTCCTCGAGCGCCTGCCACAACGGCTGCATGAACGCGTTGCTGCCGTCGTGTCCCGAGCTGTACCGCGGGTGGTGCCAGTAGGCGAGCGTGCACTCCGCCGGATGAGCGGCCAAGTCGGCGCGCAGCCACTGCTCCTGCTCCGATCCGACGCCACAGTCCACAACGTCGGTCATGTCAGCCGGCCTCGTACAGTTCGAGTTCAGCGCCACGATGTGCCAGCTGCCGACGTCGAAGCTGTACCAGCCCTTCCCGCGCGGGCCGGCGCGTCCGTCAGAAACACCAACGCCGTTGAAGTAATCGAAATACCCGGTGCCGGAGCTCTCGTGGTTGCCCAGGACTGGGCGGCTGATCGACTTCACGCGCCCCCAGCTCGGGTCGTACACCGCGAGAATGTTGGCGAGCGAGGCGCTGTTGTACTGGATGTCACCGAGCGGTAGCACGGCCTTTAGGTCGGCCCCCAAGAGCAGGTCCGACGTTTGCATCTGGCGGCATGGATCGGTCGTGTCGCCCGGTGCGCAGGCGATGTCACCGGCGGCGGCGATGACCGGATCTTGCGCGCCGGCGACCCCGCTGAATGCCATCGAAGCCCCGACGGCGGCCACGATTACCGTCGACAGGCATCTTCTGCGGTGTATCCGAGCCACTGGCATCACGCCTGCTCGTCCGACTGCACTCTGGCAGCGGCGGACGACAGCAACGTCCCCCGCAGGGGGTGCAGATCTACCGCGCGGGGGTGAACATACGCAGAAGGACAGGGTTCGGGCGAATCGAACCCACAGGCATGCTGTCCGCGCTGATGATGCTTCGGCGCGTGTTTCCCGCGCTCCGCTACGCCACCCGCGAGGAGGAGTTCGTCCAGATCTTCGGCGCGGGTGTGCTCCTGGTCCTGATAGGCACGCTCACCTACACGCTCGGCGAGGACTGGAACGTCGTCGACTCGATCTACTTCTCGGTCTCAACACTGACCACGACAAGCGTGTCCGACCCCGATCTCGTGCTCAATGACGGCTGGCTGAAGCTCCTCACCGGCTTCTACCAGCTGATCGGCATCGGGATCCTCGTCGAGGTCCTGCGCCGGCTGGGGATCGCCTTCATCACCGTCAGGACGCAGGAGAAGGGCGCTAGTCGCTCCGGCGGCGCTCCCGAATCTGCGTGACCCCGAGCCACACCAGGAATACCACCACCGGCAGGAAGTAGGCGATGGTGGTGAGCCAGTGACCGGTGTGGGCGATCGGAGGCGTCATGAGTTCGATTCCGACACTAGCCAGACCGCCAGCATCGTGAAGCCCAGCATCACGCCGAGCATCCAGTACTGGGAGCGCACCGCCTGGCGCGCGTCGCGGTAGAGCGCGAGCGCTCGGTCGTGGGCGAGGACCAGGGCCGCCACGTGGCCGCACACGATGACGGCCACTTTCACGTACCACTCGACATCCGACCCGATCAGCCCGTACTTCACCTGCGTGCCGGCGGTGCCGAAGATGTCCGACCCGTCGCCGAGCGGGTCGGACGCGAGATAGACGATCGCCTGGCCCTGGTACAGCAGCAGCGTGAAGTAGTGCGCGGCCACGTACGCCATCGCGATCGGCACGAGCGTGTGCACGAACTCCCTTGACAGCCGCTTCGCGCTGAACCCGCCGCCCACGCTCCTCGCTCCGAGGATGCCGAGCCGGTAGAAGCCGCTGATGAACAGGACCATGGCGAGCATGCCGAGCAGGAAGGTGATCTCGAGGGCGTGCTCCGGCGTGATACCGAGGTCCTGGAAGAACTGCGAGATGTCCGGCGACCTGCTGTTCCAGGTTCGCTTGCTCGTGAAGCCGTCGAACGAGACGGTCCCGATCATCACCATCACCATCGGGACCGTCCCGGGGAGCTGTGAGAGCCGCGGCAGCCCCGACAGCGGAGGACGGAGCCCGACCTCTCGCTCGCGAGTCTCGAACACGGACAGCCGCGAGAAGAGGTTGTAGTAGACCGAGAAAGCTTCCCCACGGTCGCACCAGCGTTCGACGCCGTAGAGCGCCATCCCGATGAACGCGACCGCGGAGTACACGAGCACGGCGATTGCGAGCGTTTGCGGCTTGTCGCCGTCGGAGACCACGAGCTCCATCGCGGCGAATCCGAAGATCCCGACAGCAGCAGGCCAGCGCCCGAGCCACGCGGGATAGGCCAGCGGATCCGGCAGCTCGGAGCGCGAGACCGTGCGCGCCATCCACGCGACCGCGCGCCCGATGGCCCGCCACGGGTTGAACGCGCGGAATACGTCGCCGAACAGCAGGCTGAGCGGGACGAACGCGAGCCAGAAGATCACGTAAATGAAGATCGGCGTCCAGTTGGCGGTGGTGCTCTGGGTGCCCTCCAGGCCCGCGTAAAGCGTCAGGCCTAGCAGGAAGACGCCGATCGCCCCGCAGAGGATCTCCACCGGGCGGCTCGCGAGCACACGGCCGATGCCGCCCGGGAGCGGCCGCCAGCTCGGCTTCTGGAGGCGCGGCTCCGGCCACAGCGTCGCCAGGCCGACGAACGAGACGACAAGGACGATCGCCGCGGCCCACCAGAACAGCCACTCCGGCACCGGCAGGTCCGTCCGGACCGAGATGCCGTGCGCGATCAGGAACACGCGCTGATCAGCTGGGCTCGACGGTCAGCTTGCCGAGCAGGGGATCCCTGCCCTCGTCCTCGGCCTTGTGGCTCTCGATCTCGAAGATGCCCTCTATATCCGCGGTGAACTTGAAGGTGGCGGGCTTGCCGGGCTCGACCGGCTTCTCGATGTCGTAGCCGTGAAGGTGGATGTCATCGGGCGCGTCCGCGCTGACGACGATCGTCACATCATCACCCTTCGTCACCTTGATGTCGGCCGGGCCCCCCACGACCTGGCCGCCCTGAATTCGGATCCGGTTGACCGCGGGCTCGGGCGGAGCGGTCTCCTGCGTCTCGGTCGGCGTCTCGCCGCCGCTCGTCTCGTCGGTCTGATCCGGGGTCGTGCTCTGCGTGGTCTGAGCGGCCTGATTGACGTTGTCGTCACCGCCCGACGCGGCGATCACCACCGCCACCACGATCACCACCGCAGCCGCCGCGAGCAGCGCTATCCGTTGGTTCCTCGACATGGCGGCGGCGAAGTATTGCTGAGGCGTGCTACTCGCCGAGCATCGCCGCAGCAGCCGGGCGCGACCCGCCACGGGCGATCTCAGGGTCCTGCGACGGCTCCTCCGAGGGCGCGGCCGGCTCCGGCACAGGTCGCTCCTCGCGCAGAGTGGCCTCGAACGCGGCGGCCTCCTCCGGGCCGCCGGGCCGCTCGGGCTGGAAGCGGTAGCCCACGCCGAAGTGCGTGTGGATGTAGCTCCAGTCGGGCGACGCGCTCTCGAGCTTCAGGCGGACCTTCCGGACGAACACGTCCACCGAGCGGTCGCCGTGCGCCATCGCATAGCCCCAGACCGCCTGGTAGATCTCCTCGCGCTGGAGCACCTTGCCCTCGGCCTGGGCGAGCAGCTGCAGCAGCTCGAACTCGCGGCGGGTGAGATCCACGCTGCGGCCGCGCACGAACGCCTGGAACTGATCGGCCCGGATCTCGAGCTCGCCGGCCACGAGCGGCCCCGTCTCCACTCGCTGGGAGGCCCGCTTGCGGCGCCGGACCACGGCCTCGACGCGCGCGAGCACCTCCTCGGGATGGCACGGCTTGGTGACCCAGTCGTCGGCGCCGGCGCGCAGGCCGCGCACCCGCTGGGAGACGCTCGACTGAACGGTGCAGACGACGATCCCGAGGCCAGGCAGCATCGAGGACACGCGCTCGAGGAACTCCCAGGCACCCGGCCCGAGCAGGCTGAGGTCGACCACCAGGGCATGCACGCGCATGGCGACGAATTCGTCGATCGGTGGGGGCGCCTCCAGGCGGCGGTACTGCCAGCCCATGTCCCCTGCCCGCTTCACGAGCACTTGCACGAACCCTGAATCCGAGTCAAGGATCGCGATCCGAAGATCCGGCATTGCCACGAAGTCTATGCAGGTGCCCGGCGTCGCGTGACGCGCGTTCACAGGCTTTTCACAACCCGGCAACGCTGGAATAACGGTGTTTGCGGGGTTGGATGGCACAGTCGCCCTCCATGGTTGTGGGAGAGCTCGAGATTCGGCCCGGTGAGTACCTCGTGCTGGCCCGCGGAAAGCCGCTGCAGCTCACGGTTCGCGAGCTGGACCTGCTCACAGCGCTAGCCGAGCGCCGCGATCGCATCGTCTCGCGCGAGGAGCTCTACCAAGCCGTCTGGGAAGAGCACTACCGGAAGACAGACAGGTCCGTGGACGTCTACATCGCGCGCCTGCGGCAGAAGCTCGACGACGCTCTGCCCGGGCGGCCCTACATCCACACGCACTTCGGCTTCGGCTACCGGCTCTCCTCCGAGTAGCTCTGCTGGGTTTACATCCTTTTTACAAGACGGCCACAGACGGATAACAGACTCGGGCGCGGCCGATGCAAGCGTCCGCGGCATGAAGAAGATCATCATTTCCATAGCTGCTTGCGGCGTCCTGGCACTGGGGGCGGCCGCGTGCGGAGGCGACGACGACAGCGGCGGCAACTCGAGCGCGAGCACCAGCGGCGATCTCTCCGGCACCATCAAGATCGACGGGTCCAGCACGGTGGCCCCGTTCGCCCAGGCCGCCCAGGAGGCCTTCCAGGGCGAGAACCCGAACGTAAAGATCACGGTCGGCACCTCGGGCACCGGCGGCGGCTTCGAGAAGTTCTGTGCCGGCGAGACCGACATCTCGGACGCCTCTCGCCCGATCAAGCCCGACGAGGAGGTCCCGGTCTGCAAGAAGGCAGGGATCAGCTACCAGGAGATTCAGGTCGCGAACGACGGCATCGCCGTGGTCACGAACCCGGATCTGAAGGTCGACTGCCTCACCACCGACCAGCTCAAGCAGCTCTGGAACCAGGGCTCGAAGGTCAAGAAGCTGAGCGAGATCGACCCGAAGCTGCCGGACACGACGCTCAGCCTGTTCGGCCCAGGCACGGACTCGGGCACGTTCGACTTCTTCACGGAGCAGATCAACGGTGAGGAGGGCGTGTCGCGCGAGGACTACCAGCCCTCCGAGGACGACAACGTGCTGGTACAGGGTGTCGCCGGCGAGTCCGGTGGCCTCGGCTACTTTGGCCACTCGTACTACGAGCAGAACCAGGACAAGCTGAACCTGGTCAAGGTCGACGGCGGCGACGGCTGCATCGAGCCGACGGTGGACACGATCCAGAGCGGCGAGTACAAGCCCCTCTCGCGCCCGCTGTTCATGTATCCGAGCGCTAAGGCGCTGAAGCGGCCGGAGGTAAAGGCGTTCCTCCAGTACGTCGTCGACAACTACCAGGACATCGCCGACGCGTCGCAGATCGTCGCGATGAGTCCCGAGCAGGCCGACAAGTCGAAGTCCGAGCTCGGGGGGTAGGTGGAGGCAGCGAGCTCAGCTGGGGTAGCAAGCGGCCGCCCGGAGGTACCGAGCCTCCGGGCGGCCCGCCGCCGTTGGGGTGAGGCCGTCATCAAGGGCCTCCTGCTCCTGGCTGCACTCATCTCGCTGCTGACGACGTTCGGCATCGTCTACGCGCTGCTCGAGGAGACGATCGTCTTCTTCGGTGAGGTCGGCGTCCACGACTTCCTCTTCGGCACGAAGTGGACGCCCCTCTTCGAGCCGGCGAGCTTCGGCGTGCTGCCGCTGGTCGCCGGCACCTTTGCCACGACCTTCATCGGGCTGCTGGTCGCGATCCCGCTCGGGCTAGGCGCGGCCATATACCTCAGCGAGTACGCGCGCCCGCGCGTGCGCAAGACGGTCAAGCCGATCCTCGAGCTTCTGGCCGGCATCCCGACGATCGTGTTTGGCTACTTCGCGCTCACGTTCTTCACGCCGGAGATCCTGCGTGGCTTCTTCCACCTGGACGTAGGCATCTTCAATGCGCTCGCGGCCGGAATCATCATCGGCTTCCTGATCATCCCGATCGTGGCGTCGATCTCTGAGGACTCGATGCGTGCGGTGCCGCAGGCGCTCCGCGAGGGCGCCTTCGGCCTGGGCGCCTCGAAGATCCAGGTCACGATGCGCGTCGTCTTCCCCGCGGCGCTGTCGGGCATCGTGGCCTCGATCGTGCTCGCGATGTCGCGCGCGGTCGGCGAGACGATGGTCGTAGTGATCGCGGGCGGGCTCCAGCCTCAGTGGGGCGCCGACATCGGGAAGTCGATGGAGACGCTCACAGCATTCATCGCGGCGACTGCCAAGGGCGACGTCCCGACAGGATCGATCGAGTACAAGACCCTCTTCGCGGTCGGCACCACCCTGTTCGTCATCACCCTCGTGATGAACATCATCTCGATCCGCTTCGTGCGGAAGTACAGGCAGGTGTACGAATGAGCGCGCAGCCCGAAGCAATCGCGCGGCCCTCGGGCAGGCGCCGGGCCAAGGACTTCGCCTTCGAGGTGGCCCTATGGGCCTGCCTCGTGCTCGCGATTGGCCTGCTCGTGGTCCTGCTCGCGGATGCGTTCGTCGACGGCATCGGCCACCTGGATCTCGACTTCATCACAAGCTTCACGTCGATCAGCGCCGACAAGGCCGGGATCCAGGCCGCGCTCTGGGGCACGATCTGGCTCATGGGCGTGTGCGCGTTCTTCATCGTTCCGGTCGGGGTCGCAACCGCGATCTACCTCGAGGAATACGCGGATCACACCCGCTGGTGGAACCGGCTCATCGAGCTGAACATCCAGAACCTCGCCGCCGTGCCGTCGATCGTCTACGGAATCCTCGGCCTCGCGTTCCTCGTCCGCGGCCCGCTGGACCTCGGACAGGTCGTGCTGGCGGGCGGGCTGACGCTCGGGCTGCTCGTGCTGCCGATGGTGATCATCGCCGGGCGCGAGGCGCTGCGAGCCGTGCCGCCTTCGATCCGCGAGGGCTCGATGGCGCTGGGCGCCACTCAGTGGCAGACGATTTGGCGGCAGGTCCTCCCGGCGGCAGTTCCCGGCATCGCGACCGGCGTCATCCTGGCGCTCTCGCGCGCGATCGGCGAGACCGCTCCGCTGATCGTGGTGGGCGCGGCGACCGTGATCGCGTTCAACCCCACGGGCGTCGACTCCGCCTTCACCGCGATGCCGATCCAGATCTTCGATTGGATCTCGCGCGCATCGAACGACATCAACGACTACAAGCCGCTCGCGGCAGCAGGGATACTCCTGCTGATCCTCCTGCTGCTGGCTATGAACAGCGTCGCGATCTGGCTGCGTAACCGTTACGAACAGAAGTGGTAGGTGGTCCAGATTGGCCGAGCCGGTGACCGAGCATCCTGAGATTCGAGTGGACGTGCCGCGCACACACCCCGCTGAGGACCGCCCCCAGACAGACGGGGCGAAGCCGCCGCGGGAGGCGATCTTCCAGCTCGACGGCGTGGCGGTCGCCTACAACGGCAAGGCCGCCATCCGCGACGTGGGGTTCGACATCGGTCGGAACGAGATCACCGCGCTGATCGGGCCGTCCGGTTGCGGCAAGTCGACCCTGATCCGCTGCCTCAACCGCATGAACGACCTGATCCCGGGTGCCGAGGTCACCGGGAGTGTCCTCTACCACCGCCAGGACCTGTACGGACCCGAGGTCGACGCCGTCGAAGTGCGCAAGCGCATCGGCATGGTGTTCCAGAAGCCGAACCCGTTCCCGAAGTCGATCTACGACAACGTCGCCTTCGGCCCACGCGTGCTGGGCATGAAAGGCGGCATGGATGAGATCGTCGAGCGCGCACTGCACCAGGCGGCCCTCTGGGACGAGGCCAAGGATCGGCTGAAGACCAACGCTTTCGGGATGTCTGGCGGGCAGCAGCAGCGCCTGTGCATCGCTAGAGCGCTCGCCGTCTCGCCGGATGTGATCCTCATGGACGAGCCGTGCTCGGCGCTGGACCCGATCTCCACCGGCAAGATCGAGGACCTGATGATGGACCTGAAGCGGGATTACTCGATCGTGATCGTGACGCACAACATGCAGCAGGCCGCGCGTGTATCGGACAAGACCGCGTTCTTCACGGTCGAGCTCGACGAGTCAGAGAAGAACCGCACGGGGCGCGTCGTCGAGTTCGACGACACCGAGAAGATTTTCACGAACCCCAGCAACCCCAGGACTGAGGCATACGTCACCGGGAAGGTCGGCTAGCTCGCCGTGTCCGACACCACCAGAACCCACTTCCAAGAGGAGCTCCAGGGGCTGGAGCGCTCGGCGCTCGGAGGCCTCGACCTGGTAGCCCAGGCGCTCGACCGCGCGCTCGAGACCGTCTGCAACCAGGACATCGAGCTGGCGAGCATGGTCATCGCGGACGACGACCGGATCGACGGCCGCTATCTCGAGGTGCACCAGGGGATCCTGTCGCTGCTCGCGCTCCAGGCGCCCGTTGCCGGCGACCTCAGGGTCGTGGCGGCGCTGCTGCACGTGATCAAGCACGTCGAGCGGATGGGCGACCAGTGCGTGAACATGGCGAAGCTCGTGCCACTGGACGGCCACGAGCCGCCCGCCGAGCAGAGTCTGCTCGACCTCATCCAGCGCATGGGCGAGCAGGCTCGCCAGCAGGTGATTCAGTGCGGCCAGGCGTTCGCACGCCGAGACCCGGAGATGGCACAGGACCTCGTGCGCCAGGACGACATCATCGACGAGCTGAACCGCGAGGTCTTCCGCCGCGCGCTCGAGCTCGGTGACACTATGGACAGGCGCGAGTGGGCGATGCACATGATGCTTGTGGGGCGCTGCATCGAGCGGATCGGGGACAATGCCGTCGACATCGGCGAGCAGACTGCGTTCGTCGTCACGGGGCTCTTCAGGGAGTTCGAGGACGCCTCGCACCCCGTGGCCGCACCCCCCACTGTTTGATCTGCGCCTGCATCGACATCGGCAGCAACACGACCCGCCTGCTGGTGGCCGATGCCGGTGATGGCCGGCTGCGCGAGCTCGTGGCGCAGCGGGCTTTCACCCGCATCGGGAAGAGCCTCGGCAACGGGACTGTGATTCCCCCCGAGAAGATCGAGGAGATCGCCGAGGTCGTGCGCACGCAGGCGGCCGTGGCGAACCAGGTGGGCGCAGAGCAGATCGTCGCGGTCGCCACCGCCGCCATCCGCAGCGCGGGAAACCGCGACGACCTAGTGAGTGCCGTGCAGGAGGCAGGCGGCATGGAGCTGAGCATCCTCACCGGCGAAGAGGAGGCGCGGCTGTCCTTCGTCGGAGCCACCCGCACCCTGCTGGAGCGGCCCGCCGGCACCGTCGCCGTGATCGACGTCGGCGGCGGCTCGAGCGAGATCGCAATCGGCAAGCCGGACGGCAAGATGACCTGGTCGGAGTCGTTCAGGATCGGGTCGGGCTTCCTGGCGGACGCATACCTGCGGTCGGACCCGCCCTCCGCGGGCGAGCTCGAGAAGCTGCGGCGCCATGTTGAGGGCACCTTCGAGGGACTCGCCCCGCCCGCGGCCGAGAGCGCCGTGGCGGTGGGCGGCACCGCTACCTCGCTCCGGAGGCTCGTCGGCGCCGAGCTGGAGCACGAGACGCTCGAGCGCGGCATCCGGGTGCTGTCGAGCACGCCGATCGCGGAGGTAGCGGAGCGCTTCGAGCTGGCTGCTGAGCGCGTGCGGCTGCTGCCGGCAGGGATACTGATCCTCGAGGCGATGTCCGATCTGCTCGACCTGCCGCTCAGAATCGCGCGCGGCGGGCTGCGCGAGGGACTACTGCTGGAGCTCGTGGAGGGTCGGAAGCTTGGCTGAGATCATGGGTGCGCACCGGGCACCGCCCGGTGCTTGCCCTACCGCGCGCCGGCGATCGCCGCTGTGTCCTTCGGCCGGAGCAGCACCATGAGCTCGCCCTTCTCGACCCCGGCGAGCCCACCCTTTTTCATGCGCACCTGGGCACCTGTGAGGGCATGCACCGCCATCGAGAAGTCGGGGTCATGCCCCACCAGCAGCACGTTGTCGCCGAGCCCGGCCGCCAGTGCCTCCGCGTCGAACGGCCCGCCCGCCAGCTTCGGCTCGTGCTGGGGCTCGATTCCCAGCGGGTCACAGGTCAAGCGAGCGGTGTCGGCAGCGCGTACCTTAGGGCTCGTGAGGCATGCGTCCACCTTCACGCCGAGCCGCGCCAGCGCATTTCCCGCGGCACGCGCTTGCCGCTCGCCCTTCTCGGACAGCGGCCGCTCCGCATCCGGCGATCCCTCCGCCGCGTCCCCGTGGCGCAACAGCCATAGCACGAGGCGTCACCATATACGGAGAGCATGGAAGCGATAACCGCACCGAGGGAAGCCCCGGCGCTCGACTCGCCGGAGCTGTTCGAGAACCGCGAGGTCTCCTGGCTCCAGTTCAACGAGCGCGTGCTCGAGCTGGCCGAGGACGAGCGCGTGCCGCTGCTCGAGCGCGTCAAGTTCCTCGCCATCTACGCCAACAACCTCGACGAGTTCTTCATGGTCCGGGTGGCGGGCCTGCACGACCAGGTCGACGCCGGAATCGACGCGCGCGGTCCCGACGGGCTGTCGGCCCGGGAGACGCTCGAGCGGATCACCGAGCAGAACGTCCAGCTCGGGCGCCGTCACTCCGCCGCGTGGGAGGACGACGTACGGCCACGGCTGGCCGAGCACGGCATCCGGGTGGTGGTGGACACGGGCGACTGCTCGGATGGGGAGCTCGAGGCGGTCGACAAGGTGTTCGCCGAGCAGATCTTCCCGGTGCTCACGCCGCTCGCCGTGGGACCTGGGCGGCCCTTCCCGTACATCTCCAATCTGTCGCTTTCGCTCGGCGTTTTCGTGCGCGACCCCGTCCTGAACGTCGAGACTTTCGCTCGGGTGAAGGTCCCGAAGGAGGTGTTGCCGCGCTTCGTGCCGATCGGCGACAACACCTTCGTCCCGCTCGAGTTCGTGATCGCGCGCCACCTGGGCGAGCTGTTCCCCGGCATGGAGATCCTGCGCCACGACTTGTTCCGCGTCAGCCGCGACGCTGACTTCACGGTCTCCGACGAGGCGGACGACCTGCTCCAGGCCGTCGAGGACGAGCTGCGCCGCCGCCGCTTCGGGGAGGTGGTCCGCCTCGAGGCGTCGTCCACGATGGACCCCCACATGCGCGAGTACCTCATCGAGCAGCTCGCGATCGACGAAACGCAGGTGGTGGACGTCAACGGGTTGCTCGATCTCGACGATCTCTGGTCGCTGTGGGAGATCGAGGGTCACCGCGAGCTGCGCGATCCGCCCTGGACGCCCGAGGTGCCGCCGGCTTTCTCCGAGCACGACAACGGCGAGGTCGACGTGCTCGGCGCCATGCGTGCGGGCGACCTGCTCGTCCACCACCCGTACGACTCGTTCGCAGGGAGCGTCGAGCGCCTCATCCGCCACGCGGCAAGAGACCCGAACGTGCTGGCGATCAAGATCACCGTGTACCGGACCTCGGATGACTCTGCCTTGGTACCCGCCCTGATCGAGGCCGCCGAGCGCGGCAAACAGGCCGTATGCCTGGTCGAGCTGAAGGCGCGCTTCGACGAGCGGCGCAACATCGGCTGGGCGCGCGCGCTCGAGGAGTCGGGGGCGCACGTGGTCCACGGGCTGCCGGGCCTGAAGACGCATGCAAAGGCTGTGCTGGTCGTCCGCCGCGAGGGCTCCGGGGTGCGGCACTACGTGCACATCGGCACCGGCAACTACCACGCCAAGACCGCCCGCCTTTACGAGGACTACGGCCTCTTCACCTGCGACCGGCAGATCGCCGCGGACGTCGCTGAGCTGTTCAACAGCCTGACCGGCGCCGCGCGCACGCCCGAGTACCGGAGCGTCGTGGTCGCACCCGACCACATGCGCGACTGGTTCCTCCGCGAGGTCGAGCGGACGATCGAGGCGAAGCGGTCCGGCCAGGACGCACGCATCGTGCTGAAGATGAACGCGCTCGTCGACGCCCGCTGCATCCGCGCGCTCTACGAGGCATCGCAGGCCGGCGTGCGGGTTGATCTCGCCGTGCGCGGGATCTGCTGCCTGCGGCCGGGTGTGCCCGATGTGTCCGAGAACATCAACGTGGTGTCGGTGGTCGGCCGCTTCCTGGAGCACTCCCGGATCTACGGCTTCCAGCGCGGCGACGAGCGCGAGTACTGGATCGGCTCGCCCGATCTGATGCCGCGCAACCTCGACACGCGCGTCGAGCTGCTGGCGCCGGTGCACGAGAAGGTCCTCCGCGCCGAGCTCGAGGACACGCTCGAGCGCTACCTCGCTGACGACATCTTCGGCTGGGAGCTCGGGCCGGACGGCAACTGGACCCGCCGCAACGGCGGCACGCGCGCGGTTCACGACGAGCTCATGGAGCGCGCTCTCGAGCGCGCCCGCTCAGCGGACTAGCGAGCGCTTCAGCGCCAGCACCCGGGCGGCGGCCGCGCGGATCAGCTTCCGGAAGCCGGCATCGCTGCGTGCCTCTGCGAGCAGGCGCGGGTAGACGTCGTTCCAGCTCGCCGAGCCGGTCATAAGGATCAGGTCGGCGCCGGCCCTGATCGACCGCTCCGCGGCGTCCGCGATGCCTGACCGCGCGACCACGGCCGCCGCCTCGAGGCTGTCGGTCACGATCACGCCCTGAAAGCCGAGCTTTCGCCGCAGCAGGCCCGTCGTGATCGCTCGCGACTGCGAGGCGATGTTGCGGGAGTCGAGCGCGGGATAGCTCGCGTGCGAGAGCATCACGAGCGGCACGCCCTCCTCCACGGCCGCGCGGAACGGCACGAGATCGCGGGCAACCGGCATCCGGATGGTGCAGGGTCCGTCGTCCGTGTTCACGGTAGCCGCGCCGAGGCCGGGGAAGTGCTTCGCCGTGGCGGCGACGCGGCCGTCGCGGAGACCGCGCACCGAGGCCCGAGTGCGAGCCGCGACCTGGCGCTCGTCGCCCGGGAAAGAGCGGGTGGCCATCACGGAGCCGGCGCGCGCGACGTCGGCCACCGGCGCAAGGTTGACGGTGATCCCTGCAGCTCTCAGCCCGCGGCCCGCGGCCCGCGCGGCTCGACTGACGGCCGCCGGCGATCCCTGGAGCGGCTGCCCCTGAGACGGGCCCACGTGATCGACGGTCCGGATCTCGCCGCCCTCCTGGTCGACCATGATGAGCGCGCGTCCGTGGCCCGCCTGCTGCAGCGAGCGGGTGAGCCTGCGCCACACCGCCGGGCTGCCCCCGTTGGCGCCGAACAGGATGACGCCGGCGGTCTCGCGGGCGCGCAGCCGCCGCCGGATGTACTCGGGGCGGACGGTGCCCGGAAAGGTCGAGATCGTGACCTGCCCGACCTGCTCGCGGAGCGTGAGCCGGTCGACGTCGGCGCGTGCGGCGGCGAGCGCGCGCTGCCCAGGGGTCTGCTCCGGTGCCCGCCGCTGGTCTTCGTCCGTGTCGTCGCCGGCTCCAACGCTTATTCCGCCGACGAACGCAACGAAGGCGGCCGCGCACAGCGCCGCCAGCCGCCGCTGCCCGGCCGCGCGGGAGGCCTTTCTTCGAGGTGGGGAAGCTCGGTCGCGAATAGAGCTACCAGGATTCCCCACCTGGGCTCGGGCACCCCTCAATGCCGTCGTTCAGGGAGCGCCGGCGGCAACGCGGCCGGTGGGCTGCGCCCCGCCGGCCGGCCCGCCCTCCTCCGCGATCCCCGCCTCCGCGCAGCCGGCCACCAGCTCCTCGAGCCCGAACGCATCCACGGGACCGAGCGCGCCGGTCCCCTTCAGAGCGCCCGCCGCGGTGCGCTCCGCCGCCCAGGCGAGCATCCGGCCGGTGAAGGTGTAACCGTCGACGCCCTTAAGGTGCACCTCACTGAGCTGCCGGCCCACGGCGTCGTAGGCGATGCCCACGATGTGGGACCCGCCCTTCGAGCGCGCCTCCTCGTCCGGGCCTCCGGTTGAGCCCTGCGCGAACCGCTTGCCCGCCGAGCTCCAGAGCTTCTCCACGCCGGGCACCTTCATCGCCACCGAGGTTCCGGCCGACATCGCCTGCATCGCGCGCGAGGCCGGGCCGAACCAGCCGAGGTAGGCGTTCACCTCGCGCAGGCGCGGCGCCAGCCGCGGCAGCGCGAAGTGCTCCGAGCTGCCGACCGAGACGGCGGCGAGGTCCTTCGAGCCGACCCTGAAGCTCCGCACCCGCTTGGCGCCGCGCTCCGTCTGAACCCTGCCGTCGCGGAAGCCGAATGCCGGTGCGCTGATCGCTCCGACGATCGACGCGCGCGTGCCGCCGCTCATCGACCCGCTCCCAGTAATGAAGTAGCCCACGTCCACCCGCGTGGCCAGCTCGCCTGCGCGATCGAGTGCGAGCGCGCCGGCCAAGTTGCCCGGGACCCAGTCGTAGCCCATGGCCGTGAGCATCCCGACGCCGGCCTGCTCGGCGGCAGGTCCGTAGCGCTCGAAGACCTCGCGGATGAAGGTGGGCTCGCCCGTTGAGTCGATGTAATGCGCGCCAACTGTCGTGGCTGCCGCCGCGGCTGGCTGCCCCCAGCGCACAAAGGGGCCGACCGTCGTCACGAGCACGTCGCCGCTCTCCACGAGCGCGGCGACGGTGGGCGGATCTGCCACATCGGCGGTTGCAGTCTCGAGCCCGTCGGCCCCGAGCTCGCCGGCAAGTGTGTCCAGCTTGCTCTGACTGCGCGCGGCCAATACCGGCCGGAGCCCGCGCTCGACCATCGCCTCCGCCGTGAGCCGGCCGGTGTAGCCGGTGGCGCCGAACAGGACTATCCGCACCGCCATGAGCGTCTCAGCTCGGCCGGCGCTCTTCGATCGTCTCGCGGACGCGCTCGATCGCCTCGGGGAGGTGCCGCTCCATGCGCTTCAGATCCCAGCCCGTCAGGGTCACGAGCCTCATCGGGGTCTTCGCCGTCACGGTGGCGTTGCGAAGCGTCTTCTCTAGGAGGCCCATCTCACCGAAGAAATCGCCGGCGCCCAGGTCGGCGACGTGTTCGCCGTTGCGCGTGACCTCCGCCTCGCCTTCCTCGATCGCCATGAACTCATACGAGAAGTCACCCTCGCGGACAAGCTCACGCCCGGCGTCGACCGTGATCTCCTGGGCGAACGTGGCGATCTGCCCGAGCTCCTCGTCGGGCACGTCCTCGAAGAGGGGTATGGACTTGAGCCGGGTTGCGTCCAACAGGTCCTCCTAATCACAGCGTCTCGGTCGCGGCGACTTTACCGTGGCGGAGCGCATCGCGGGGCCACGCGGTGGCCTTCTAGGATCCCAGCGATGGGCGTGGCCCCGCCCCCACCTGTGCCCGGCGGAGTGATCGAGCGCGTGCGCTCGGACATGCGCTGGCAGCGCGCCGCCCGGGGGCAGTTCCCGCCGGGTGAGCTCAGCTTCAGCATGCGGCGCACGCGGGAGTTCGAGCGCGAGCCGCTGCCGCTCCTGCTCCGGCTCTACGAGGAGTTCGGGCCGGTCTTCTCGATCCGCCTGGTGTACGCGCCGGTCGTGTTCGCGATCGGACCGGAGGCGAACCACTACATGACTGTGACGGCCGCGTCGAACTTCCGCTGGCGCGACGGCGGGATGGGCGACCTGATTCCCCTGCTGGGCGACGGGCTGCTCACGACCGACGGCGACTACCACCGCCGGGCGCGCCGGATCATGCTGCCCGCCTTCCACCGCGAGCAGATCGCGGCCGCGCAGGAGGTAATGGCCGAGGAGACCCGGCGTGCGGTGGAGCCGTGGCGCCCGGGCGCGTGGCTCGATCTCTACACCTGGACACGCCGGCTCGCGCTGCGGGTGGCGATGCGCGCGCTGTTCGGCTTCGATCCGTCCCAGAGCACGGAGATGGCGGACAAGTTCGAGCGGGCGCTCGGCTTCTGGGGCCGTGCCTACGCGGCGCAGATGCTGCGCGGCCCGGGAAGCCCGTATCACGCGATGGCGGCTGCGCGCGACTGGCTCGACGCGATCATCTTCGAGGAGATCGGCAGGCGACGCCACTCGGGCGAGCGGGGCGAGGACATCCTCAGCCTCCTGCTCGACGCGACGGACGAGGATGGGTCGGTCCTGTCCGACCAAGAGCTGCGCGACCAGGTGATGACGCTGCTTTTCGCCGGCCACGACACGACGACGTCAACGGTCACCTTCCTCTTCTACGAGTTGGCGCGCAACCCGGGCAACCACGACCTCGACCTGGCGATCGACGAGACGCTCCGCATGTACCCGCCGGCCTGGATCGGCCCGCGGCGCTCGATCGAGCCGTTCGAGCTGCACGGCGTGCGCGTCCCCGGCGGCGTGCTCGTGAACTACTGCTCGTGGGCGAGTCACCACCTCCCCGAGGTGTTTCCCGAACCGTTCCGGTTCCGGCCCGAGCGCTTCGAGCCCGAGGCACGCGCCGCGCTCCCAAAGGGCGCCTACGTCCCCTTCGGCGGCGGCTCGCGCACGTGCATCGGAATGCGCTTCGGACTGCTCGAGGTGCGCACGATCGCAGAGACGATCCTGGCCCGGTTCCGGCTCGAGCTGGCGGAGCCGGAACGGCGGCCGTCGATCCGGCAGATGCCGACGCTCTCACCGCGCGGCGGCCTGCCGGTTGTCGTTTACGCAGCCTGACGCCGCGGAAAATCTGCGGCGGCGCCGCACGGACCATAATCACGCCGTGGTGGATGCCATAGCGGAGCTGGAGCGCGGCCGTGAGTCCTATGCAGCGGGCGCGTGGCGCGACGCCTACGAGTCGCTGTCGGGTGTGGACCGCGCGTCGGCGCTGGCCCCCGCGGACCTCGAGTTGCTCGCGAGAGCGGCATACATGCTCGGTCGTGACGAGGACTACGCGAACAACCTGGAGCGCGCCCATCGCGCGCATCTCGATGCCGACAACCCGTTGGCCGCCGTGCGCTGTGCCTTCTGGATCGGCCACAATCTTTTGTTCCGCGGCGAGGAGGTCAAGGCGAGCGGGTGGTTCGCCCGCGCAGAGCGCCTCCTCGAAACCGCGAAGCAGGACTCCGTCGAGCGCGGATACCTGCTCATCCCGCTCTGGCTTAGGCAGATCGCGGGCGGGGACAACGCAGCCGGGTTCAGGACGGCCGGCGAGGCGGCCGAGATCGGCGAACGCTTCGGGGACTCCGATCTCGTCTGGCTCGCCCGGGACGAGCAGGCCCGAGCGTTGATGCGACAGGGGGACGTGCACGACGGCCTGCGGCTCGTGGACGAGGTACTCGTAGCCGCACTTGAGGGCGAGCTCTCGCCAGTCACCACGGGGATCGTCTACTGCAACACGATCGCGTTCTGCCAAGAAGCGTATGAGCTGCGGCACGCCCGTGAATGGACGGAGGCGCTGACGCGGTGGTGCGAGCGCCAGCCGGAGATGGTGGCGCACAACGGGCTGTGTCTGGTGCACCGTGCCGAGATCATGCAGCTGCAGGGGGCGTGGTCAGCTGCGCTCGACGAGGCGCGGCGCGCGGCCGAGCGCTTCACAGAGGGCGTCTTGAATCAGCTGGCGTGCGGGAAGGCGTTATACCGCGAGGGCGAGGTCCTTCGCTTGCGCGGCGAACTGAGCGCCGCCGAGGCCGCCTACCGGAAGGCGAGCCGCTGCGGCCACGAGCCTCAGCCGGGGCTGTCGCTGCTGCGCTTGGGCCAAGGGCAGGCCGAAACCGCGGCAGCTGGAATCCGTCGTGCGGTAGGCGAGACCACCCAGCCGCTCAAGCGCGCGGCGCTCCTGCCGGCCTATGTCGAGATCATGCTTGCCGTCGCGGAGCACGACCGAGCGCGCGCCGGCTGCGATGAACTCGAGGAGATCGCGGAGCGCCAAGGGAGCGACGCTCTGCGCGCCATGTGGGCGCATGCCCGCGGCGCGCTCATGCTCGCCGAGGGCGACGCGCGGGGCGCGCTTCTCGAGCTACGGCGCTCGGCGGAGCTGTGGCAGGCGCTCGGGGCGCGCTATGAGGTCGCGCGAGCTCGGATGCTCGTCGGACGTGCGTGCGAGGCGCTCGGCGATGTCGACGCCACCGCGCTCGAGACGGAGGCGGCCAGCGAGATCTTCGCCGAGCTCGGAGCAGCGCCCGACCTCGCCCACACAGCCTCGCTCGTGCATGACGTGGCTCCCATCGAGCCTCACGGCCTGACCGTCCGTGAGCTCGAGGTGCTGCGACTCGCCGCGACCGGGAAGAGCAACCGCGAGATCGCCGAGATGCTCGTGATCAGCGAGCACACCGTCGCGCGCCACCTCCAGAACATCTTCGCCAAGCTCGGTGTCTCGTCTCGGACGGCGGCAAGCGCGTTCGCCTTCGAGCACAACCTGATCTGACCGCGGTGTGGTCAGAAATGACCAGTCCGATGGCGCGTCAAGTTGGTCAGTCCGCGCGATGCGGCCCGGTGGCCGCGGCCGTACCGTCGCGCCTGCATACAACTCGAAGCCCGAGGAGGTTCGGCATGTACGTGGTCGTTCAGCACCGGTTCAGTGATCCAGACACGGCGCTCTCGCGCGGCGAGAAGCTGATCAAGAACGAGGATGCGCCTCCCGGCGTGAAGGGGCTGCAGTTCTACCCGAGCCAGGATCGCTCAGCGGCGACCTGCCTCTGGGAGTCAGATTCGGTGGAAGCGGTGCAGGAGTACGTCGACACAACGCTCAGGGACTCAAGCGAGAACACGTGCTACGAGGTCGATGCGGCCATGGCCTTCTCGCGGCAACCGCTCGGGATCGCCGAGACCGCCGCAATCAGCGCCTAGGGAAAGCGACCCGCATCACGCCGCGGTGACGGGGCGCGCTAGCGCCCCGTCTCGATGATGCTCGTACCGCTGAAGCGTCTCAGCTGACCGGGCAGCCGAAGTTCACCGCGACCCGTAGGAGGCCGCTCTTCGCCCGTAGGAGGCCGCTCTTCGCCCGCACGACCTCGAGATTGCCGACACACCAGAGCGTGTGCGCCACCCGCCCACGGTGTTGGTCCCGAACACGGCGAACGACGCGCCCATGCGGAACCTGCCGTATCGCAGATAGTTGCCGATGCTCGTGCGCGAGCGGTCGACGCTGGCCGCGCCGTTGGTGAGGTCTTCGACTCCTGTGGCCGACTGTTCAGCGAGCCGCTGTGCCGCATGCCACGCGTCGGCCCGAGTGACCGGGGCGCGTGCCTCGGCGGCAGCGGCGGGCGCGATGGCGGCCAAACCGATCGCGACGGTAGTGATCAGAGTCCGCACGGCGTGGCCTCTCTTGTTGGTTGGGGTTGGAGGCGGCCAGCTTCCGGTGAGAGCGAACGGCGGAACGCCGTCTCCAACGCGGTCGGTAGATGCAGCCAGGCGCCGAACGCTTTGAGTCACCGTGCGGCCAAGCTAGAAGTCGGCGTTACGGCGCTGTTACGCAGGCTGCTCCTAGCTGATTCGGCGACAACCGCGCACCTGCCGGCGTCCGCATCGGGGAGTGGCAGTGCCCGGCTCGAACGAACGAGCTCCCGTCTTCCCAGGGGCTGCCTTAAGACTCGTCGACCGTGTGACGGATGTACTGTCGATGATCGTGAAACCCATGGTCCGCCGCTGCGCCGACCGCCCGGGGAGTTCAGTGGTCCTCCTCATCCTCGCGGTGGTGGCTTGCGCGCTGGTTCTCGCCCTCTGCGGCTGCGGCGGATCCTCGGGGAGAAGCGCTGCCCCGGCGCTGGAACCATCGACGTCGGCGGGTACGCCCGCGGCCGTGCCGCCGGCTGCGGGCTCGACCTACACGTTGATGCAGATGAATCTGTGCCTGTCCGGTTTGGCCGACTGCTACGGCAAGGCGGCGTATCCGGCCGTGGTGGACGAGGCAGTGACCCGGATCCGTGAAGCGCACCCGGAGGCGGTCACCTTCAACGAGGCCTGCCGGGGTGATATCGCCCGGATTGCCCGGCGGACGGGTTACCACCTGCGCTTCTCGAGGGTGTTCTACCACGGCGGGCGCCTACAGTGCGTCCGGCCGGGCGGTCGCGGACTCTTCGGTAACGCGGTGCTCACCGAGTCGGCCATCGAGAGCACGGACGCCCACGACTTCAAGGCACAAGCGGGCATCGAGCGGCGCCGGTGGCTGTGCGTCACCACGCGAGTCGACGTCGATGTGTGCACCGCCCACCTGAACACACGCTCGACTATCGAGGTCGCCGGGAACGACGCGCAGTGCCGCGAACTCGCGGCGCTCCTTGCGTGGCGCGGGTCCGCACGTACCGTCATCTTCGGCGGTGACGTCAACCGTCGCCTCTCCTGTGCCCCCGAGGGCACCTGGAGCCGCACCGACAGGTGCGCCGACCAGGCCCCCGGACTCCAGCACGTGTACGGAAGCGGCGCGCTCCGCTCGCCCTGGGCGGAGGTGGTGCCGGCCACGCACACCGACCATGATGTCCTGCTGGCCCACGCGCACCTCATAGCACCTGAGTAAGGCGCGCTAATAGACCGTGGGGAGCGGTTGTCGGACAAGACCCTTCCGAGGTCGTCGTGCTATTCGCGCTGGGCGACCGAGCGCCCGGTTCGACGTGCGGCTCAGGGCCAGCCGATCAGGACGCTGTCGTGAGCGCGGAACAGCGCATCGAAATCGCCCTGTGGGCCGGGCTCGTGCAGCGCCTCGACGAGGCGATGCACGGTCGCCGTCATGACGAGTAGATAGCGCGTCCGGCCGGTCAATGGGTTCCAGAAGGTGTGCTCGGTACCGGCCGGGACGACGACGCCGCCACCGGCGGGGACGCGGACCTCGGATCCATCGAGCAGAAACGCGAGCTCCCCCTCGAGCACGTACCAGGCTTCGTCGTCGCGTGTGTG
>JBKPME010000079.1:0-12807 GCA_046731915.1 Actinomycetota bacterium | reverse complement strand
ATCTGGAACCGGACCCCCGGCAAAGCGCACGCGCTGGCGCAGGAGTTCGGCACGGAGGCTGCCGAGCGGCCCGGCCCCGCGGAGCTGCTCGTGAACGCCACCAGCGTCGGCCTCCGCGCCGACGATTCGCTCGACGCGCTCCCGCTCGTCGAGGCGCGCGTCGTGGTCGACCTCGTCTACGGCGACGTGCCGACCCCGCTCGCCCGCTGGGCCGACGAGCGCGGCGTCCGGCTCGTCGACGGGCTCGAGGTGCTCGTCCGCCAGGGAGCGCGCAGCCTCGCCCTGTGGACGGGCCGCGAACCGCCCCTCGATGCGATGCGGCGGGCGGTCGTCCAGGGCGCGTCTAGTACATCCGCGCAGGTCTAAACCACCACCGGACGCCTGCCGATATGCCAGGCAATGGCGATCTCCCGCCCCTTCCTCCTCGCCCTCGTCGGACTCGCGCTTCTCGGCGCGACCGTCTTCGCGGTCAACAACGCCCGCAACAGCGGCGGCGACAGCGCGGCTCCTGCCGCGAAGGCCGCCGACCAGGCAACGCCGGCTCCTGAGCCGTCGGCCCCGGCCGGCCCGCGGCAGCTGCTGAGCGCGGCGCTCACGACGAACGAGCTCCACAGCGCAAGCTTCAAGGGCGAGCTGGCCGTCGCCTCGAACGGCGACAAGAACAGCGTCCGCGCATCAGGCGCCTTCGAGTCGACCGGGACGAAGGAGATGCCGAAGGCAGCCGTTCAGGTCAGCGTCGACATGCCGGGCCTCGACGGCCGCGGCGGCTTCGTGACGACCGGCGATCGCGCCTGGTTCATGCGCGGAAGCGTCGGCTACGCGGTGCCGCAGGAGGCCTGGTCGAAGATCGTCGAGGGTCGCGAGAAGGGTGCGGCGCCGACCGCCGACGCGGCAAAGCTTGACGTGAACCCCAGCGCCTGGCTCGAGAATGTCAAGTCCGAGGGCACGGAGCAGGTGGACGGCGTCGAGGTGACGCACGTCTCGGCCGACGTGAACTCGGCCCGCGCCATCGCGGACGTCGCGAAGGCGATGGACAGCGCCGGTCAGATCCCGGCGAACGCCGAGTCACTGCTATCGAAGGCAGTCGACAAGGGTCACATCGACGTCTGGGTCGGCAGCGACAAGGTCCTCCGCCGCGTCTCACTGGAGCTGTCCGGCAAGGCGGCCGGCGGACGCAGCGTTGACATGAACCTCGACGTCGAGCTCTCGCAGGTGAACAAGCCGCAGCAGATCGAGCGCCCGGCGAAGGTGAGGAACGGGCTGCCGGGCGGAGTGTTCGGCCAGCTCGCCACGGGCTTCGTCGGCGGTCTCGGCAACACGGTGGGCGTCACGCCCGAGGATCTGAGGCTGGGCGTGCCCGTCACAAACTCCCATGTGAAGGCGGAGCGCGCCGTTGCCGACAACAAGAAGGTTGTGATCTTCTTCAAGAACCCGCGCGCCTTGGACGACCAGGCAGTCGCTGAGTCGGTCCGGTCGCTCGACCGGCGGACGAAGAACGTCGTGGTCCTCTCGGACGACGTCCGGAACTCGGGCCGCTACGGGTCGCTGCTCGAGGACCTCCAGGTGAGTCAGGCCCCCGCGATCGTCGTGATCGGCCGGAGCGGCAAGGCCGACCTCATCGAGGGTTACGTCGACGCGGACTCGCTCGTCCAGGTAGTCGCGGACGCGCGATGAGCAACAACGAAGGCACGGCCGCTCTGCGCGCCGTGCCTGAGGGTGGCGAGGAAGCGGTCCCTTCCAACGGCCTCACGCCGCCCCGCAAGAAGACGAGCTCGCGCTTCATCTCGGACGTGATCGTGGAGATGGGCTTCCTCGCGCGGGAGCGCGTGGACGTCGCCGTCGAGGAGGGCAAGGCCTCCGGCCGCTCACCCGAGCAGGTGCTGCTCGAGGCGGGCGCGCTTACAGGCGACCAGCTGGCTCGCGCGGTTGCGCAGCGCTTCGGGCTCGACCACGTCGACCTGACGATCTACAAGACGGACGTCAGCGCGCTCAACTCGATCACACCCCAGGCTGCGCGCCGGCTCGGCGCCGTGCCGATCGGCAAGGACGACAACGGCACGCTGATGGTTGCGATGTCGGATCCGTCGAACGTGCTCGCCCTCGACGACCTCAAGCTCATGACCGGCAACGAGGTTCAGCCGGTCGTCGCGTCGCCGGATGACATCTCCGGCCTGATCGGACGCATGAGCCGCTTCGACGACGCCGTGGCCGAGGCGATCGAGATCGGCGAGGAGGAGCTGGCCGAGGTCTCCGAGATCCGCGAGTCCGCCGACGACGCACCGGTCATCAAGCTCGTCAACTCGATCATCGCCCAAGCGGTCGAGGAGGGCGCGTCTGACATCCACTTCGAGCCCGAGGGCCGCGAGATGCGCGTGCGCTTCCGCGTGGACGGCGTGCTGCGGGAGACGACCCAGATCCCGCGCCGCATGATCGCCGGCGTCATCTCGCGCGTGAAGATCATGGCGGACCTGGACATCGCCGAGAAGCGAGTCCCGCAGGACGGCCGCGTCTCGCTCACGGTCGAGGGCCACGCGATCGACACCCGCATCGTGACGATGCCGCGCGTGGACGGCGAGGGCCTCGTCATGCGAATCCTCGACAAGTCGCAGGCGCTCATCGGTCTCGACCACCTGGGCATGTCCGAGGGCAGCGAGGAGCTCTTCGAGGACGCCTTCCGGCGCTCGTACGGCGCCGTGCTCGTGACCGGGCCGACCGGCTCGGGTAAGTCGACCACGCTCTACGCCGCGCTCAACGAGATCAACGAGCCGCAGCGCAACATCATCACGATCGAGGACCCGGTCGAGTACCAGCTCCCGGGCGTGAATCAGCTTCAGGTCAACCTGAAGGCGGGGCTCACGTTCGCCGGCGGCCTGCGCGCGATGCTGCGCGCGGACCCCGACGTGATCATGGTCGGCGAGATCCGCGACGGCGAGACGGCGAAGATCGCCGTCGAGTCGGCGCTCACCGGCCACCTGGTGCTGTCGACGCTCCACACGAATGACGCGCCGTCGGCGATCACGCGCCTCACGGAGATGGACATCGAGCCGTTCCTGACCGCGTCGGCGGTCGTCTGCGTGGTCGCACAGCGGCTCGTTCGGCAGCTGTGTACGTACTGCAAGAGCCGGACCATGCTGAGCGTCTCGTCGCTCGAGAAGGCCGGCTTCAACGTCGCTTTCGACCTCGAGGCCTACGAGCCCGTCGGCTGCGGCCGCTGCAGCGGCTCCGGCTACAAAGGACGGACGGGCCTCTACGAGGTGATGTCGATCTCAGACGAGATTCGCGACCTCACGGTCGAGCGTGCCTCGTCCGAAGAAATCCGCAAGGTCGCCGTCGCTCAGGGCATGCGCCCGCTGCGCGCGGACGGCTTCGAGAAGGTCAAGAACGGAATCACGTCCATTGCCGAGGTGGCAAGGGTCACGTAAATCAACCCTCCAGCCGATAGGAGATCTGATGGACTTCGACTTCGCAGAAGTCCTGCTGCAGGTGATGGAGCGAAACGCCTCCGACCTTCATCTGACAGCAGGCTCACCGCCCATGATCCGGCACCACGGCCGGCTGCACGCGTTGGATTACCCACACATGACGCCGCAGCTCACCCGTGAGGTCATCTACTCGATCCTCACGAACGAGCAGCGCCAGCGCCTGGAGACGGATTGGCAGATCGACCTCGCCTACTCGATCCCGGGGAAGGCCCGCTTCCGCGTGAACGCGTACATGCAGCGCGCCGCGCTCTCGGCCGCCTTCCGGCTAATCCCGCACGAGATGCCGAAGCTCGGCTCGCTCGGGCTGCCGCCGGTGCTCCAGGAGTTCACGAAGAAGCCGCGCGGCTTCGTGCTCGTGACGGGCCCAACGGGCTCCGGCAAGTCGACTTCGCTCGCGGCGATGCTCGACCTCATCAACGACACGCGCCACGAGCACATCCTCAGTATCGAGGATCCGATCGAGTTCCTGCACAAGCACAAGAAGTGCATCGTGAACCAGCGGGAGCTGGGCGCGGATGCGCAGAGCTTCGCGCTCGGCCTGAAGGCCGCGCTGCGCCAGGACCCCGACGTGATCCTCGTCGGCGAGATGAGAGACCTCGAGACGATTTCGACCGCGCTCACCGCGGCCGAGACCGGCCACCTCGTATTCGCGACGCTCCACACGCAGGACACGGCCCAGACCGTGGACCGCATCGTGGACGTGTTCCCACCCCAGCAGCAGCAGCAGGTGCGCGTGCAGCTGTCGGTGGCGCTCCAGGGCATCGTGACCCAGCAGCTGCTCCCGACGGCCGATGGGAAGGGCAGGTGCTGCGCCGCCGAGGTGCTCGTGCCGACCCCCGCGGTGCGCAACCTGATCCGCGAGGGCAAGACCCACCAGATCTACTCGGCGCTCCAGACCGGCGGCCAGTTCGGCATGCAGACGATGGACGCCTCGCTGGTCCAGCTGGTGCGCGAGCACAAGATCACCCGCGAGCTCGCCGAGGCGCGCTCGTCCGCGCCGGAGGAGCTGCGCCGGCTCCTGGGAACGGTACGGGCGGCCTAAGCCATGGCCACCTACGCATTCAAGGCACTCGACCTCGCCGGCGCCTCGACCAGGGGGGAGATGGACGCGGGCGACAAGCAGGCGGTCGCGGCGCAGCTGCGCTCGAAGGGCCTGATCGTGGTCGACATCGAGGAGCAGGTACCGGCGAACGCCGGTGACATCCTCGCCCGCTTCAAGCGCGTCAAGGCCGACGAGCTCGTCATCGCGACCCGTCAGCTCTCGACGATGGTCAACTCGGGCATGTCGCTCCTGCGCTCGCTCTACGTGATCGAGGAGCAGACGGAGAACGACAAGCTCCGCGAGATCTTCGTCGAGGTGCGGAAGGACGTGGAGGCAGGGCTCGCGCTCTCAGACGCGCTGCGCAAGCACCCGGACATCTTCAACGACCTCTACGTGGCGATGGTGCAGGCCGGTGAGACCGGCGGCATCTTGGACAGCACGCTCGTGCGCGTGGCGGAGCAGCTCGAGAAGGACGCAGCCCTGCGCCGCCAGATCAAAGCCGCCATGGTCTACCCGGCGATGATCGCGAGCTTCGCGTTCGTCGTGCTGTTCGCGCTCGTCGCATTCCTCGTCCCGGTCTTCGAGAAGATCTTCAAGGACTTCGGGGGCGAGCTCCCGGCGATCACGAAGTTCACCGTCTTCCTGTCGCACCTCGCCACCGAGCGCTTCTACGTGCTGTTCGGCGGGATGTTCGCGGTCGTGTGGGCCTTCCGGACCTGGAAGAACAGCGAGTCGGGCCGCATGCAGTGGGACCGCCTGAAGCTGAAGTTCCCGATGAAGATCGGGGACATCGTGCAGAAGGTCGCGCTGGCGCGCTTCTCACGCACCTTCTCGGGCCTGATCGCGGCCGGCGTGCCAATGCTCGAGGCCATCGACATCACCGGCAAGACCTCCGGCAACAAGGTGATCGAGAAGGCGATGCTCGAGGTGCGCGAGTCCGTCAAGAAGGGCGGCTCCCTGACCGCGCCGATGACGGAAGTGCCCGAGGCCTTCCCGGTCATGGTCACCCAGATGATCGGCGTGGGCGAGGAGACCGGCGCCCTCGAGACGATGATGACCAAGATCGCGGACTTCTACGAGGAGCAGGTGGCCGCGGCGGTCAAGGCCCTCACCTCGATCCTCGAGCCGATCATGATCGTGGTCGTCGGCGCAATCGTGGGTTTCATCGTGATCGCGATGTACCTGCCGATGTTCAAGGTCTACGACCAGATCAAGTAGCCCGCGGCATCACGACCTCGCGGAGTCGTAGCCCGTTCACGCGAAAGCTCGAGCACCCTATAGCCGGGTAGGGCAGGACAACGGCACCGGCCCTCGCACGCGCTCATGTTCACGCCTGCACCTGGGCCGCGGCGAGCCACTCTTCGAAGCTGGGGCCGGCGAGCTTCGCGCCAGGGTTGGGCAGCGCGGCGCCCTCCGCGTACGCCGTGGCGTCCGGGTCGCCGGGCTGCGCCAGCAGACCGCCGCGGCTCTCGCGGACTTCGAGCGAGTCGCCTTGGCTTGCGAACAGCAGGGCGGCGACGTCGGCGAGACGCTCCGCCCGCGGGCCGGCGACTTCGGTGATCCTGCCGTTCTCGATCTCCGCCTCTTCGGCGGCGTCGGCGAGCGTCTCAGCCACGACGCGGGCGGCCACGAGCTGGGTGCGGAACTCGGGCACGTGGGCGACGCCGTCCTGGATCGTCCAGCCGAGCAGCGGAGCGACGAACTCGTGGAACTGGGCCGCGCGCACGATCCGGACCGGCAGCGGACCGTCGAGCAGTGTTCGTTCCTGCGCAACCTTCGCCGCGTTGTAGCCGCCCTCGACCTTGTCGATGCCGATGATCGAGACGACGACGATTCGCTTCGCCCCGGCTGCTGCGCCGGCGCGCTGCAGGTTGCGTGCCGAGGCGGTGAAGAACGCGGTCGCCGCCTCCTGCTCGGGCGAGGGCCCCGTGGCCGTGTCGACGATGGTCTCGGTCCCGGCGAGCGCCGCGTCGAGCCCCACGCCGCTGACCACGTCGACACCCTTCGAGCGAGCGATCGGGACGACGTCGTGTCCGCGCTGCTCGAGGATCTCGACGAGGTGCGATCCGACCCGGCCGGTGGCTCCCGTGACGGCAATCTTCAGGGTCTTGCCTTCGGTCTGCATGTTCCTTCCTTCCCAGCGCCGAGAGCGCTTTCCGCCGTTTCACCCTTACGACGAACGGGACCCGTCCAAAGGGACAATCGCCGGCGCCCCTCGGTTTCACCTGTTCCGGGTGATGTGGATGACACGATGCACCTCGACCATCGGCCGGAGAGCCCCCAATCGAACGTGGTCGAACAAGGAGGTACGGATGCGAGGCGCGGGTAGGGCCATCCTGGCAGCGACGCTGCTGCTGATCGCCGGCACGCTCAACATCATCTACGGGATCGGCGCGCTGGACGACGCGAACATCTTCACGAACGACAAGCGGTACATCTTCACCAACCTCAACACCATGGGCTGGGTGTTGATCGTCCTCGGACTGATCCAGCTCACGGGAGGTTTCTCCCTGTTCGCCGGCAACACGTACGGCCGCGTGATCGGGGTCATCGGTGGCAGCCTGGGCGCGATAGGGGCTCTGCTGTCAATCGGCGGCTCGTATCCGTGGTGGTCGCTGGGAATCTTCTTCCTGTGCCTGTACATCGTGCACGGCATCCTCGTCTACGGCGAGGACGAGAGGGTGGCGCGCAGCTAGGTCGCGGGCCGGTCGAACGCCTGCATGACGCCGCCGATGGCAAAGCAGGCGGCGCCGGTCAGCGTGCCCCAGTTTGCGATCGCTACGTTGACCTCGCTCGAGGTCTCAGGCCGGATGAAGCCGGCGATGGCCGAGATCGTGAACAGGATCGAGCCGAACTGGTTGACGGCGACGATCCACCAACCCAAATCGCGAGGCCGCACGCACGGGCGAAAGCGGTGACAGATCTCGGACATCGCGAGGTGCCCGGAGATCAGAAACAGAACGCAGCCGACCATCTCGGGCGTCCAGATCAAGCGATTCTCCTGGTGCGTGGTCAGCCCGTCGAGAAACGAGTCGAGCAGGCTAACCCCGAACACCAGCGTCCCTGCGAAGAGGACGAAGGTCGAGAGCCAATCGACCCGTTCCGGCTCGTAGGACCACCAGCGCCAGCGCTCGGCGGTCAGCGTTCCGCCGGGTTCGATTGCGCGCGGCGCGTTGATCGCGCCGAGAAATGATGCATAGCCGCCGGTATTGAAGAAGAGACCGCCGGCGAAGTAGATCGAGGCGGCGGTCGTCGCGTCTCCTGAGCCGAGCTGAGCGACCGCCGCGCCTATCGCGAACAGTGAGCCTCCAACGGTGAAGGCCACAGCGGCGACCCAGTTCAAGCGGCCGAGTCGCCGGGCGATCGCGGGCGGGGCCGGGAGAACCGTCGTCGCTCCACCCGGCTCGGCCTGGACGGCGATCACACCCTGCTTGCGCGCCGCCCTCGAGCTCCAAGTCGCCTCGCTGCCTCCCGGGAGCCGCCACTTGAGGCGGCTGCTGAACGGCCCCGCGCCGTCCGCCCGCTGCAACGTCCAATCATGGGCGGCGTTGACAAAGCCCGGAGACAGCACCGGATGACAATAGCTCCGGACGCGCGCGAGACTCGGTCGAAGGCTTCGCGCTCCAGGCTGCGGTGCAGACGATGTTGGGGTTCCTGCTAGCCGCCTCGGACGACGTCGACAGTGATCTCAAAGGGCGTGGTGAAGCCGTCGATGTCGGTGACCGTGCCTGAGATCACGTGCTCGCCGACGCTCAGCTTGCGTACCAGCACGATCCAGCCGTGGGCCACGAACGTCGCCGTCCCGGGCGGCGCGCCGAGGATGTTGTCGTCGGGCAGCTCGACCGTGCGCTGTGGGGAGACCCGTTCGAAGAGGGGGTTGATCTGCTCGATCGGCTCGCCGCCGTCGAGCGAGAGGAGCGCTGACACGAAGAACTCATCTGCCGCGATCGCGCACTCTCGCTGAGCCTCCTCGTCCTCACCGAAGAAGGGCGGCTCCTCCACGTCGCTGCACTCGCTGCCAAGGAACAGCATCAAGGTGGTCCCCTTGCGAATCGTGCATGACGCGTTCCCCTCCGCGTCGACCTCGGCCGACACGATCTTGTGCGCGATCGGCATGCACCCGCCGGTGAAGGTGCCGGCCGGATTTGAGAGGGACTGCGCCCAACCCTCACCGATCAGCTCGCCGCCGGTGAGCCCCGCGGTCCTGTGCGGGGCGGGGACCACCTCGCCCTTCAGCTTCTCCTTGGCGTTTGCCGCGGGCGCACCGCACAGCGCCAGCGCGACGATGACCAATGCCGAATGGCGAAGGTGCTTCATCGCAGCCTCCAGGGAGCAACCGGGGGTGAGTCGATCGCAGTATCTCCCGCGCACGGCATCTGTCAAGTGCTAAAAACGGATATGAAACGGCCGGACGCTGTGGCGGAGCACCTGGCCTACCCTTCGAGTGTCGTGGGGCTCGTGGTTGAACGCCTACTCGTCGCGATGAACGCGCATGACATCGACGCGTTCATCGCCTGCTTCGCCGAGGACTACGACAGCAAGCAGCCCGCTCACCCGGACCGTGCGTTCGTTGGACGCGGTCAGGTGCGCGAGAACTGGTCGGCGATCTTCGAGGGGGTGCCGGACTTTCGCGCCGAGCTGGTCGCGACGGCCAGGGACGGCGAAACCGAGTGGAGCGAGTGGCGCTGGCGCGGCACGCAGGCGGACGGCACCGAGCTCGACATGGCGGGAGTGATCGTCTGCGGCGTGAGCGGCGGCCTGATCAGCTGGGCGCGCCTCTATGTGGAGCAGCTGGAAGAGGAGGGCGCCGGCATCGATGCGGCCGTGCGGGAGATCTCCGGCGAGAGCGACTGAGCTCGGCTACGCCGGGACCCGCTCCAGGCAGCTCAGGGATCCACGAGCTGGGGATCGCAGAGGGGTCAGGTCGAAGGCCGCAGGTGGCTGACCTCGACGCCGTGTTCGGCTGCCAGGCGCTCCGCGATCAGCGAGCGGTGGCATGCCTCCGGGTCGCGCTCCACGCAGAACAGCGCTCCCGCGCCCTCCTCCGGCAGGGACGAGACGAGCGCCGCCAGGTCTGCCCTGTCGAGGATCTCTGCGATGTAGCGGTCGCGGTACTCGGGTGCCATCTCCCTGCGTGAGCGCTTCCCCACGCCCTGGCGGTCGTCCTCCGCATACTGGAGCTGCCGCAGCTCAGTGGTCGGCGCGAGCTCGGGATGGTGGATGTACTCGAGGCCGGCTTCTGCCAGCGCCGCCTGCAGGCGCTTCGCGTTAGCCCACGCGTAGTCCGGCCCACGCACGCCGCGGCGCTGGCGGACGTCGAGGAGCAGGCGCACATCGGCCGAGCGCAGAGTTGCCAGGAACCGATCCAGCGTGAGCCCGTACACGCCGATCGTGGTCAGCCGGCCGACGTGACCACCAGCTTCCCCGCCGGCTCGGTGGCCGCCCCGTCGGCCGGCGCGAACAGCAGCTCGTGGCTCCCTGGCTCGCCGGCCAGGATCTCGAAACTCGCCGGGGTGAACGGCTCGGCCGCGTCGGTCAAGCCGAGGTCGGGGATCTGGACGTCCCCCGGTTCGCCCACGGATACTTCGACCGTCACCGCGCTTCCCACCGCGACCTTCTTGGTCTGGTTCTCCGTCGCGTCGAAGGAGACCACGGACTGCGCCTCGGCCTGGGGCCCAGGCGTTGCCGTCGGCCGGCCCGACTCCGGTTGCTCGCTCGTGACGGTCTGGCTTCGCCGCTCCTCCGCCGGGCGCGACAGCGACGCCACGAGCGCCGCCATGCCGAGGACGATCGCGAAGAGGAGGAGCGCGCGCCGGATGTGCACTCTGCTCATGCTAGGGCCAGGCGCGTACGCCAGATGGCGGGTCAAGCTTTGCGGCACAGCGACCGATACGGGCAATGGATGGCCCCCTGCTCTCGCCCCAGAGCGTGGCGCCGGTCCAGGATCGGCGTCCTCCTCGTCCTCGTGGCGTTCGTCGCCGTGCCCGCGTCGGCTCATGCCCAGCAGGACGCGCTGGTCCCCGAGTCCGTCGCGCCGCCCTCACAGACGACGCCGCCGCCCGGCTTCGGCATCAGCGCGCGGCAGGCTCAGGCGGCCGCCGCCCGCGTGGAGGCGGTGCGCCAGGAGCGGGCCGATCATCCGGGCCTGAACGCGATGGTCGCGATCCCTAGCACCGCCGACGAGCCCAGCTTCGAGGTCATGTTCGTCACGCCCGGGGTCAAGTCGCAGTACGGCAGCGACATCCGCGTGGACGTCATCGTCAGCGGACTCAGCGGCGAGGTGCTCGACGTCTGGACCGGCCCGCAGGCGGCCACCTCGCTCGCGCGGGGCGAAGAGCCGTCGGTCGGCAGGGCGCTTAACCGGCCCTACGTCTGGCTTCCGCTGGCGGCCATCTTCCTGCTCCCGTTCTTCGATCCGCGCAGGCCGCTGCGTCTGCTCCACCTGGACCTCGTGGTGCTGCTCGGCTTCGGCTTGAGCCAGCTCTACTTCAACCAGGGCCGCCTCGAGGTCGCGATGCCCCTGGTCTACCCGCTGCTCGGGTACCTCCTGGTACGCACCCTGCTCGCCGGATTCAGGCCGCGCATTCGCCGCGACCGGCTCGTGCCGCGACTCCCTGTCCGCTGGATGGCCGTGGGCCTCGTGCTGCTCGTGGCCTTCCGCGTGGGCCTCAACCTCGCGGACTCGACCGTCATCGACGTCGGTTACGCCAGCGTCGTCGGGGCCGACAGGATCGTGCACGGCGAGGAGCTGTACGTCGACAACGACGTGCACGGGGACACCTACGGGCCGGTCAACTATCTCGCCTACATCCCGGTCGAAACGCTGCTCCCATGGAGCGGCAGCTGGGACTCAGTGCCGGCCGCGCACGCCACCGCGATCGCGTTCGACCTGCTGACGATCGTGGGCCTGATGCTGCTCGGCACCACACTCCGGCGCGGCCGCGAGGGCCGCCGGCTAGGGCTCGCCCTCAGCTTCGCCTGGGCCGCGTACCCCTTCTCGCTGCTCGCGCTCCAGGAGAACACGAACGACCTCCTGATCGCGGCGCTGCTCGTGCTCTCGCTGGCCGCGCTCCGCTCACCGCCGGGGCGCGGAGCGCTGCTCGGCCTCGCCGCGGCCGCGAAGTTCGCACCGCTTGCGCTGGCGCCGCTGCTTGCGAGCGGCACCGGCGAACGGCGTGGGCGTGCCTGGCTCGGCTTCGGCATCGCGTTCGCGGGCGTGTGTGTGCTCGTGACGCTTCCGTTCGTCCCAGACGGCGGCCTCCGCGAGCTGTACGACACGACGATCGGCTTCCAGCTCGGACGCGGGTCGCCCTTCAGCCTCTGGTCGCTCCACCCATCGCTCGAATGGCTCCAGACCCTGCTGAAAGTCGGCGCGATCGGCCTCGCCGCCGCGCTCGCCTTCGTCCCGCGGCGGCGAGACGCGCGCCAAGTGGTCGCGCTCGCGGCCGCTGTGATGATCGCCGTGCAGCTCCCCGCGACGCACTGGTTCTACTTCTACCTCGCCTGGATCGCCCCGCTGGTGCTGGCGGCGGTGATGTCGGCATACCGCGAGCCCTCCCTCGCGGCCGCGGCCGTGGACGGATGGTCTAGGACAGCTGAGCATCGCAACTAAAGGGGGCACGGCGTCAAGCCGATGTTCCCGGATAGCCAGAGTCGCGGTGTAAAAGGGCAAACTCGTCGTGAGGCGGGGGCGCAAAGCCAAACAGGGCTCGTTCACGAGCCGGCTGGGCTACCACCGAGGATTCATTTCTCTCCTGGTCCTTCTTGACCGAGACGGCTGGCGTCAGACCCAACCAACCGTCACCTCAAGGAGGAGACAAATGCTGCGGATGCTCCGCGAGCGTATGCACAACGAGGAGAAGGGCTTCACGCTCATCGAGCTCCTCGTCGTGATTCTCATCATCGGCATCCTGGCCGCTATCGCGCTGCCGGCCTTCCTCGGTCAGCGTCAGAAGGGTCAGGACTCCGAGGCCAAGTCGAACGCGCGTAACATCGTCTCGCACGTCGAGTCTTGTTACACGCAGGAGCAGGACTACCAGCAGTGCAAGAACGCTGCGCAGGACCTGCAGGCCAGCGGTATCCCGCTGGGTACGGCCGGCGGCGAGGTCAACGTGACCTCGGGCGCTGTCGACTCGTACCAGGTCGTCGGTACGTCGAAGTCGGGCAACCACTTCACGATCACGAAGACCGCAGGTCAGTTCGTGAAGCCCTACACCTGCGACACCGGCGGCAAGGCCGGCTGCGGCACGGGCGGTAAGTGGTAACACCGGCATAGCCGGAAGC
>JBKPME010000078.1:0-24028 GCA_046731915.1 Actinomycetota bacterium | reverse complement strand
GCACGCCGGTGTCGATCGTGAAGACCCGCGCCGAGGGCTCGATGCGCATCAGCAGGTCGATTAGGACCGACTCCTCCTTCTGGAAGGAGCAGGCCATGACGAGCGACGGGTGATGCCGCTCGAGTGCGGTCCGGAGGGTCTCTTCGGCTGTCTCTACGGTCACACCGCGCATTCGCCCTCACCCCGGATGACCTCGAACGGCTCCTTCTTCTGCCAGTCCATGAAGAAGTTCAGGTTCTGGAGGCTGAACTCGACCGGCATGGACAGATCCCGGACCTCGTCCTCGAAGCGGGTCTGCCCGACTCGCTCGGCGAAGTCGTTGAACACCTCGGCGTCCTCGCGCTCCGCCTCGTACATCCGGATCCAGCGCTCGACGGCGTCGGGGATGCGCTTGGCTGGGAGGCGCACCTTCAGGCGTGTGCCGTAGAGCACCTCGCCGCCCTCGTAGTTGCCGCCGATGTGGGCGACATAGGCGGGGATCGTGTGCTCGCCGACCTTGATCGACGCGCCGTAGAACCCGATGTTCGCGATGTGGTGCTGGCTGCAGCCGTTCGGGCAGCCGGACATCTTGATGTGGATCCGCTTCGTGAGCGGATCCTCGATCGCCATCGACTCGACGCGCTCACGGACGGCGTGGTTCAGGCCCATCGAGCTGGTGATGCCGAGCTTGCACGAGTCCGTGCCCGGGCAGCTCACCACGTCGTTGATCTCGTCGGCGCCGGTGTCGCCCAGCCCGAGCTCGGAGAGCGCGCCCCAGACCTCGTAGACGGTCTCGTCGCGAACCCAGCGGAGCACCAGATTCTGGTGCACGGTCGTGCGCGCGTAGCCGCCCGAGTAGCGCCGCATGATCTCGGCCAGCCCGCGGAACTGCTCCGGCGTCAGGTCCCCGCGGATCACCTTGATCTGGACGGTCGAGAAGCCGGCCTGCCGCTGCGGGCGGACGCTTACGGCGCGCCAGCGCTCGAACCCGCTGCCGTCACCGTTCGGACTTGAGTAGGTCGCCGGGGTCCCCGGCGCCCCGGCCTCCTCGTCGTCGATGAAGAGGAGCGGCTGAGGATCGAAGTCGCGCTCGGCGACCCAGTCGCCCTTCAGCTCGTCGTCGACCTGCCGCTGGAGCTCCTCGATGCCGAACTTGTCGACGAACACTTTGATGCGCGCCCGCGCGCGGTTGGCGCGCAGCCACTCTTGGCGGTTGAAGATGCGAAACACGGCCTCGGCGACCTTCAGGTACTCGCCGTCGTCCGCGGTCACGAACTCGCGGAGGGTCGGCGCGACGCGCGGCATGATCGACGTCCCGCCGCCCACGCGCAGCTCGAAGCCCTTCACGCCGTCACGGATGCGCGGGATGTAGGCGATGTCGTGGATGCCGGTGATTGCCCGGTCCTCGTCGGTCGCCGTGAACGCCGTCTTCACCTTGCGCGGCATGAGCTGAGTGGTGGGGTGGCGCACGAAGTAGCGCACGTACGCGCCCACGTACGGGGTTGGGTCGAAGAGCTCGCCCTCGCACACACCGGCCCAGGGGTCGCCGGTCACGTTGCGGACGGTGTTCCCGCAGCCCTCGCGGCTCGAGAGGCCCGCCTCGGAGAGCTCGCGGATCGCCTTGGCGGCGTCGCGGAGCGGGATGTGGTGCAGCTGGATGTTCTGACGCGTCGTGATGTGGCCCTTGTTCAGGGGCGCGTATCTCTCCACGACGTCCGCGAACTTCTCCATCTGCTCCGGCGTGATCCCGCCGAACGGCAGCTTCGTGCGGATCATCTGGACGTCCGCTTGGCGCTGCCCGTAGACGCCCTGCTTCAGCCGGAAGCCGATGAACTGGTCCTCCGGGGTCTCACCCCCGAGAAACTTCTCGGCCTCGTTGTCGAAGTCGTCGAACTCCCGCTCGAGGATGGGGATGATGTGGCCCGGGACGTTCTCGTAGACCTCCGGGTTGTCCAGGGACCCCTGCTTGCCCTTGCGCTTACGCGTAGCGCCGGCCGGCGGCGCGGAAACCGGTTCCATCATGGGAAAGTACCAAAAGCCAGTCGGGATTCCTGCCTTTTATCGGCAGGACCGGCTCAGGAGCTGACGGCGCGCCTGTATCGGTGGACGGAGAGCGTCGAGAAGACCGCTGTCAGGGCGACGCACCAGAGCACGCTGACCCACACGTCGTTGCCCGCCGGGGCGTTCACGAACAGCGCCCTGACTGCGTCCACGATCGTGCTGATCGGGTTCGCGTTGGCGAAGGCCTCGACCGCCGCCGGCATCGACTCCGGGGGCACGAAGGCCGACGAGGCGAAGGTGAGCGGGAAGATCACCAAGAAACCGAGCGTCTGCGCGCCCTCCGCCGAGCTCGAGCTGAGAGCGAGGAACGCGAATATCCAGGAAAAGGCGTATCCGAACAGGAGCAGCAGGCCGAAGCCCGCGATCACCTCGAGCGGGCTGGAGCTGAAGCTGAAACCCACGAGAAGGCCGACGACGACCATTACGACGAGCGACACGGTGTTCGTGGCGACATCGGCAAGCGTGCGGCCGCCGAGCACCGCCGAACGCGCCATCGGCAGCGAGCGAAAGCGGTCGATAAGCCCCTTTCGAAGGTCATCGGAGAGGCCAATTGCGGTCACGAAGCCGCCGAACGACATCGACTGGACGATGATCCCCGGCATCAGGAAGTCGGCGTAGTCCTCGTAGCCGGGCGTCTGGATCGCGCCCCCGAAGACGTACACGAACAGCAGCACGAAGATGACCGGCTGGATCGTGAAGGAGGCCCACAGGTCCGGCTGGCGCGGGATCCGGAGCAGATTGCGCTTCGCGATCACGGCGGTGTCCGCGACTGCATATGCGAGCGCGCTCATGCCGCGGCCTCCTCGCGCTGTTCCGCCTCCTCCTGTTGCACGTGCTCGGCCGCGTGGCCCGTGAGGGCGATGAAGACGTCGTCGAGCGTCGGCCGCCGCACCGCGATGTCCGCGATGCCGACTCCCGCGGCGTCCAGCCGCCGCACGGCCTCGGCGATGTCGCCGCGCGCCTTGTTCAGCGGCATGACGAGGATCCCGTGCTCGCACTTTGGCCGCTCGTCCGCGAGCGGCGCGAGCGCCTCGATCGCGGCGTGCTCCTGGTCGTACTCCTGGAGCGTGAGCTCGAGTCGCTCACCGCCCACGCGGCTCTTCAGCTCGTCGGGCGTGCCCTCGGCGATCACCTGCCCGTGGTCGATCACCGCGATGCGGTCGGCGAGCCGGTCGGCCTCGTCGAGGTACTGTGTGGTGAGAAGGACCGTGGTGCCTGCCGCCACGCGCGCCTCAATCGTCTCCCAGAGCTGGAGCCGACTGACCGGGTCGAGCCCCGTCGTGGGCTCGTCCAGGAACAGCACCGGTGGGCGCGCGACGAGCGCCGCAGCCAGGTCGAGCCGCCGGCGCATGCCGCCCGAGTAGCCCTTAGTTAGGCGGTCGCCGGCGTCGGTCAGCGAGAAGCGCTCGAGCAGCTCCCCCGCGCGCTCGCGCGCCGGCCCGCGGCCGAGGTGGTAGAGCCGCCCGACCATCTCGAGGTTCTCGAAGCCGGTGAGGTTTTCGTCGACGGCCGCGTACTGGCCGGCGAGCCCGATCTGCGAGCGCAGCGCGTCCGCGTCTTTGACAACGTCGAAACCGGCCACGCGGGCGGTGCCGCCGTCCGGCGGGAGCAGGGTCGTGAGGATGCGAACGGCCGTCGTCTTGCCCGCTCCGTTCGGGCCGAGCAGGCCGAGAATCGTGCCGGTCGGTGCGCTCAGGTCGATGCCGCAGAGCGCCTGAACGTCGCCGAAGCTCTTGCGCAGCCCCTCTGCCCTGATTGCTGCCTCCGCCACCCAACGCACTGTACGGATCGTCGAATATTCGGGCATGTCCCCTCTGAACATCTCCGATCCCGAGTTCACCTACGACGCCGAGGACCCGGAAGGGTTCAAGGCCGGCATGTTCCGGATGGGCACCCGCCTGGGCGCCGGGCAGACCGGGGCGACCGTCTACGAGCTCCCGCCGGGGCAGCTCCTGTGCCCGTACCACTACGAGTACGGCGAGGAGGAATGGGTCCTGGTCCTGAACGGCAGGCCCTTCCTGCGCACCCCCGACGGCACCGAGGAGCTGAAGCCGTTCGACGTCGCCTTCTTCCCGCGCGGGAAGAAGGGCGCCCACCAGATCGGCAACCGAACCGACGAGCCCGCCCGCGTCCTGATGTGGTCGAACGTCAGCTGGCCGACGGCGACCGCGTATCCGGACAGCGACAAGGTCGCGGTCTGGGTGCAGGACAAGACAGAGAACCTGATCGTGGAGCGGTCTTCGGGGGTGGAGTACTACCGGGGGGAGTCGGCCTAACCGCGGGGCCGCTCCTCCGGGCTCAGGCGAACGACGGCATTGAGGGAGTGGCCTGAGCCACCCAATCGCGCGAAGCGTCCTGCCTAGGGGTTGCACAGCAACCCCTATCCAGGATTCTTTCTCAAACGTCCTGCTTGAGGCCGCCATACGCGGCCCTAAGTAGGACGCTTCGCGGAAACCGCCTCCTTCACCGCTGTCGTTCGCTCGCAGCGCACGACCGCTCGGCGGCACCGCCGCGCCGGATGAGCGCATCGCGGCTAGGCGCTGCCCCAGCGCTCCGTCTCGCCCCAGGACGTCCGTCCGGCAGGGTCGCGGCCGGTGCCGGCGTACAGGCCGGCCCGCAGCCACGGGCTCATGTGCGGCTCCCGGGCTGCCGGTGGCGGGGCCGTGTCGCGGATGAACTGCTCGATTGCGGCGGCGATCGCGGCGGCCTCCTCGGGTGAGGCCGGCTGTCGGACCTCGATGCGAGGCCTCGCGGGACTTTGCCTGCCGTTGCGGCCCATGGGCGGGATAGCGTAGTCCGCGATGCCGGAGCTCCTCGTCTTCCCGCAGGAGACTGTTCTCCTCGCGATCGAGCCGAGTGAGGCGATCGAGCGCGTCCGGGACGGGTTCGTCGAGTACGCCGGCAACGAGTGGCAGATGCCTCCGAAGGTCTATCTCGACGCCTCGCCGAACGGCGACTTCCGGGCGATGCCGGCCAAGGGCGCGGGCCTGGCGATCCTCAAGTGGGTCACCTCGTTCCCGCGCAATCCCGAGGCCGGCCTGCCGGTGGTGATGGGGATGATCTGCGTCTCATCGGCGGCGGACGGCGAGCCGCTCGCCCTCGTCGATGTCCGCGCGGTCACGGCGCTTCGCACGGGCGCGGTCGCCGCGGTGGCGGCCCAAGAGCTGGCTCGCGAGGACGCGCGCACGGTGGGCATGATCGGATGCGGTCTCCACGGCACCTGGGCGGCGCGCTGCCTTGCGGCAGCGGAGTATGGGCCGGGCATCTGCTTCGACCCCGACCCCGAGGCGGCCGGCCGGCTCGCCGGCGAACTCGGTTGGGAGGTCGGCGCGCGCGAGGATGCCCTCGGCTGCGACGTCGTGACCTGCGTGACCCCCGGGAACGAGCCGGTCGTCCGGGTCGCGGAGGTCCGTCCCGGCATCCATCTGAACATGCTGGGAGCGGACGGCCCGGGCAAGGCCGAGGCCGAGCCGGAGGCGGTCGCGCGCTGCCAGCTCTTCTGCGACGAGTGGACCCAGGCAAGCCACGGTGGTGAGCTCACCGGAGCCGTCGAGGCGGGGCTCGTGGCGCGCGAGCAGGTCGCCGAGCTCGGCGAGGTGCTCACCGGATCCCACCCTGGGCGCTCCGCTCCGGAGGCCACTACGCTATTCGACTCCACGGGACTGGCGATCCAGGACCTCGCGCTCTGCCTCGCCTTGATCGAGGCGCACCGTGCCGGGCGCGTGCGTGCGGACACCGTCCGGCTGTGAATTTCCGACTGCGGGGTCCAATGCGCAAGCTCGTTCTCACCATCGCCGCCCTGTCCGCGACCGCCCTGCCAGTGGCCGGCTGCGGCAGCGGCGACGAGGCGGCCTCGGGCGCCTCGGAGCTCGCTCCCGCCGGCGCCGCCTTCTACGCCGAGGCAACGCTCAAGCCGGAGGGCGACCAGAAGGAGGCGGTCGACGCGATCCTGGCCAAGTTCCCGGGCGGCGGACAGGCGGGCGACAAGCTCAAGGAGCTGATCGAGACGGGCCTGCGCGAGTCGGACGCGAGGATCACCTTCAAGGACGACATCGAGCCCTGGCTCGGCGACGAAGCGGCCTTCTTCGCGAGCGGGCTCGCAGCGAGCGGCCAGTTCAGGGCGTCGGCGGCGCTCATCGCCACCGAGGACGAGGGGCGGGCGCAGCAGGCGCTCGAGAAGTCCGCTGAGGGCAAGATCACGCGCAGGACCTACAACGACGTCGAGTACATGGTCGACGAGTCGCAGGGCGAGGCCAACGCGGCCGCCGTCTTCGACGGCTTCGTCGTGCTCGGGAATGACGCCGGTGTCAGGGCGGCGATCGACACGAGCAAGGGCGACGCGAAGCTCTCCGACGACGACAGTTTCAAGAACGCCGTCGCCGACGCCGCGGCCGACCGGCTCGGGCTTCTCTATCTCAACTCCCCCGAACTCGCGAAGACGATCGGGCAGGCCGGGACGCCGCTGCCCGAGTCGTTCAAGCAGTTCCTCGACGAGCCCTACGTCGCAACGCTCGACGCCGACAGCGACGGCGTCGTGTTCGAGGCCACGATCCCCGAGGAGCTCGGCAAGGCGCTGACCTTCTTCGGCCAGGGCAGCGACCTCCTCACCGACATGCCCGCGGACTCGTGGCTCGCACTCGCACAGACGGACTTCGGCAAGCTGCTCGACTTCTATGTCGAGGGCTTCTCCGGCGCCCTGGGCGGGCGCGACGCGATCCGCCAGCAGCTCAAGGCCGCGACCGGGCTGGACCTCGAGCGTGACGTGCTCGACTGGATGGGCGATGTCGCGGTCTTCGTGCGCGGTACGAACATCCAGCAGCTCGACGGCGCTGTCGTCATCCAGACGACGGACGAGGCTGCGTCCGGGCGCTTCATCGCGGCGCTCGAGGGTCTCGCGAAGAGCCAGGCCCAGGGCGACGTGCGGATCGGACCGCTCACCTCGCCCGCAGGCGGCGAGGGCTTCACCGCGAGAGGCAGCGGAGTGCCGAAGCCGATCCATGTCTTCCAGCGCAACGGACGCGTCGTGTTCGCGTACGGCGACGCCGCGGCCAAGGACGCCGTCGACGCCCCCGACAAGCTCGGCGACTCGCCGGAGTTCACGGCGACGCGCGACTCGCTGGGCGACTACGAGGTCTCGTTCTACCTCGTGATGCAGCCGATCCTTCAGCTCGTCGAGTCCGGCGCGGTCGACACCAGCGCGGAATACGAGAAGGCGAAGCCATACCTCGAGGCGATCAGCGCGCTCGTGGGAGGCACCTCGGGCGACGGTGACAGCCTGAAGTCGGCGCTGAAGCTCGTCGTGAAGTAACGCGGGTTAGAGTCGGCGAGTGACCCTCGAGGAGCGCGCCTTCCGGAAGGCCACGCGCCGGCTTGTCCCGTTCCTCTTCCTCATCTACGTGGTCGCATACCTCGACCGCGTGAACGTGAGCTTCGCGCAGCTCCAGGTCGAGGACGATCTCGGGTTCAGCGACACCATCTTCGGCATCGGGGCCGGCATCTTCTCCCTCGGCTACGTGATCTTCGGGGTGCCGAGCAACCTCGCGCTCGCTCGCTTCGGCGCCCGCCGCTGGCTCGCCGCGATCATGATCCTTTGGGGCGTGATATCGGCGTCGATGATGTTCATCGAGGGCGCCGCGGGCTTCTACGTGCTCCGCTTCCTGCTCGGCGCGGCCGAGGCGGGCTTCTTCCCGGGGATCATCCTCTTCCTCACCTGGTGGTTTCCGGAGCGCCAGCGCACTCCGGCGCTGGCGCTGTTCCTCACCGCGGTGTCGGCCGCGTACGTGTTCGGCGGCCCGCTCTCGGGCGGGCTGCTGGAGCTCGACAACCTGGCTGGCGTTGACGGCTGGCAGTGGTTGTTCCTGATCGAGGGGCTGCCGGCGATCGCGCTCGGGCTGGTGACGCTCCGCTACCTCGACGAGCGCCCGACGGACGCAGCCTGGCTCGAGCCGGAGGAGCGCGAGTTCCTTGTCGCGGAGGTCGAGCGCGAGCGCCGGCTGCGCGAAGGGCTCGGGAGCGAGCGCCTTCGGGACGCGCTCGGAAGCGGCCGTGTGTGGCTCTACGGACTCGTCAACTTCGTGCTGCTGGCGGCCGGGTTCGGTCTCACCTTCTTCGTGCCGGACCTGGTCCAGGACCGCACGGGCTACACGGACTTCGAAGTCGGTGTGCTCGCGGCCATCCCGTACGGCTTCGCGACGGCGGCGATGATCTATGCGTCCCGGCGCGGGAGCGGCCTAGCGGTTCCGATGCTGATCGGCGCCGCCGGCACCGTCATCACTGCGTACGCGCAATCGCCGCTTCTCTTGACGCTCGGCATCACGCTGGCGGCGGTGGGGCTCCTGTCGGCGCTGCCGCGCTTCTGGGCCGGGCCGACCGCCTTCCTCAGCGGCACCGCCGCCGCGGCCGGGATCGCCTTGATCGCCGTGCTGGGGAACCTGGGCGGCTTCGTGGGACCGGCCTTCACCGGTATCGCCGAGGACTCGAGCGGCGGCTACGAGCTGCCGCTGGTCACGCTCGCCTGCCTCCTCGCGGCGTGCAGCCTGCTCACAGGCCCTGTGTCAGCGCGATCACGAGCAGCGCCAGCGCAACCAGCCCCGCGATGACGATCACGATGATGTTGGTCACGAGCGCCGCCGGGAGCCACTCCGGCGGATCCGACGGCGGCGCCGTCTCGGGCGGGTCGTTGCCCTCGGTTCGCCAGCCGAGAGAGGCGGCGAGAGTGTTGGTGATGTACTGGTTGAGGCTCACGTCCTCGCGCTCGGCAGCGTCGGCGAGCTCGGCGTGGAGCGACTGCGGCATGCGCAGCATCAGCCGGCCGCTGTGACCACTCCGCGCCTTCGCGGCAGCCGTCGCCTCCTGCGCGCCGGCCGCCTGCGCAGCAGGGGCGCCGCGGGAGCCGCCGGGCGCCTCCGTGAACGCGCGGCCCTCGAGCTCTGAGCGCAGCTTCGCGAGTGCGGCGTCGGCCCGCCGCGCCAGCGCGCCCTGCGACATGCCGAGCTCCGATGCCACGTCGCGCCGGCTGCGCTCCTCGACGAAGCGCAGGTAGAGGATCTTGCGGTCGGTGTCGTCGAGCGTGCGGAACGCACCCGAGAGCGCGACACGCGCCTCGCTCGCGTCGAGGTCCCTCTCGCCCGACTCGTCGGTGGCGTCGTCAGTACCACGCGCGACCTTCGACTGGAGCTGTGCCAGCTCTTCGCCCGTGATCCCGAGCTCGCCGGCGAGCTCGTCGGCAGACGGCGGCCTGCCGAGCCGGGTGCTGAGCGTCGCCCGCGTGGTCGGCAGGCGCGTGTTCGCCTCATGCAGGCGCCGGGGGAGGCGGACCGTCGCCGCGCGGTCGCGCAGGTGGCGCTTCATCTCACCCGCGACCGTCGGCACGGCGAAGGCCACGAACTCGTCGCCGCGCTTCGGGTCGTAGCGCTCGATCGCGTTCAGCAGGCCGATCGAGCCCGCCTGCACGAGGTCGTCGTGCTCGGCACCGCGCCGCTCATGGCGGTGAGCGAGCGCCTCGACAAGCGGCATGTAGAGCTCCACGAGCCGTCTCCTTGCACGCTCGTCGCCACCGTCACGGTACGCGTGCAGAAGGCGGGCGGTCGCCGTGTCTCGATCGGCGCGCAGTTGTGAAGCCAGTGGAAGTCCTCCGGGCGGGATGGAGCGGGGTGGCGACATCACGATAGCCCTATCTGGGGTGACTCAGCGACACTTGGGCGCGTGGTCTCAGCCGTGATCTCCGACCTCCACCTCGGCACCCGGACCGGCGCGGACCTCCTGAGGCGGCCGGAGACCCGCGAGCGTCTGCTCGAGGAGCTGGCGGAGGCGGACGAGGTCGTGCTGCTGGGAGACTCGGTTGAGCTGCGGGACGACCCGCTCGCCGAGTCGCTCGAGCGCGCCGTGCCGTTCTTCGAAGCGCTGGGCGCGGTGGTGGGCGAGGGTCGCGTGACGATCATCCCGGGAAATCACGACCACCGGCTCACCGCGGGCCGCCTCGGGCCAAGGCAATCGCTCGGACTCGAGCAGCGCTACACGATCGAGCCGGGTGACCCGTTTCATCCCGTCCTGCGGCACATGGGCAGGGCGCGCGTCGAACTGGCGTACCCGGGCGCGTGGCTGCGGCCCGATGTGTACGCGATCCACGGCCACTATCTCGACTGCCACAGCGACGCCAGGACGTTCGAGTGCCGCGCCCGCGCCGTCACTGAGCGTGTGCTGAGGGTTCCGAGCGACGGCTACCAGTCGCCCGGCGACTACGAGGCCGTGCTCGCCCCCATCTACCGGCTGATCCACTGGAGCGTCCAGGTGCCGGGCGTCCGGAGCGCCGCGCACACCGCCAAGGGGCTCGTCCGGCGCTGGGAGCAACCGCGCGCGGACCGTGGCCTGCGACTGCGCCCCGGGGTCGCTGCAATGCGCCAAGTCGTGCGAAATCTTGGCGTGGATGCGCGCTATGTGCTCTTCGGCCACCTCCACCGGCCCGGACGCTGGGACACGGAGGGGGAAACCGAGCTCGTCAACGCCGGCTGCTGGGTGTCGGATGCGAGCTCCGTTTCACCGGGGAGCATCATCCTTTTGAGGGATCAGAATCCTCCCAAGCTGAAAATCGCTTTGTAGAGCCGGATATCGCGCCTGATATCACGCTCAGGACCCGCGATATCACCCCTCTGCGGGACCTGGCGGGGTACCTGAACCTGTGAATGGCTTGTGAACGGATCCACCGCTCGCAGCTCCTGTTGGCCGCACTGGCGGCCATCGCGATCGCGCTCGTGCTCCCCGCAGCCGGCCAGGCCGCGGACAGCGGCAGACTGGCCTCGGCCGGGGTGCTCGCGCGCGGCTCGGGCTACGAAACCGCCGGATCCGATGCCGTTCGCGTTCTGCAGCGCCGCCTTCGGCGGATGGGCACTCCGCCCGGCCCGATCGACGGCTACTTCGGACCGCTGACAGAGGGAGCGGTAAAGCGCTTCCAGCAGCGGCATGGCCTGGCGGTCGACGGGGTCGTCGGCCGCCAGACCAAGCGGCAGCTCTTCATCTCAGGCGCGCAGCGTCTCGCGGCGCCTGTCCACCACGACACGCAACCGGGCACGCAACCCGGCGGTCTTACGCGCAAGTCGCCGACCCCGCACCGCGGGGTCGAGAGCGCAGACCAGCCGCAGCAGGCCCGGCCGGCGGGGATCGGGGTGGCGAGCCGCGACGGGCCTGAAGACGCCCCGGCTGTTCCACCTGAACTCGTGGCAGCGGTCGTTGGGCTCGGCGCGCTCTTGCTCGGAGCCCTCTGGTGGCAGCGAAGGCACCAGCTCGAGGCCGGCGTGAATGTCGGGCTCGCCTGTGCAGCTCTTCTCGGAATGTTCGGAATCGGTGCGGCTGCCGGCGCCGTCTTTGCAACCAAGGCCGCCCCCGACGGGGCCGGCGACGCCAACGCCGAGAGCGGCGTGCTCCTCGCCAGTGCTGACTCGAGCGTCCGCGCCGACTCGACGTCCCAATCACCTAAGTCGACTACTCAGCGAAAGCACATCACTCGCACACGAACGGCCCGCGCGGCGACCGCCCGTCGTCCCGACGCAGCACCAGCGGCGCTCATAGCCGCGTCGCCTGCCACCGTACTGGCCGCGTCGAAGGCCGCCCCCGCGCCGCGGCCGGCGCCCGCCCCGGTGCCGGCGAAGCGACCGAAGCGATCGACCTACGTCGTCCAGCCGGGTGACTCCCTCTCCGGAATCGCGAAGAGCAAGCTCGGCGCCAGCAGCTCCGCCGCGAACGTGGTCAAAGGCGTCGAGAAGCTCACGGACCTGAACATCGCAACCCGGATCCGGTCCGGTGACCCCGACTCCATCGAGGCGGGCGAGAGGCTGCGCCTACCGTGAGCGCCGTACCCGATACTGGAGTCGGAAGTGCCCTGCGTCGCCTGCGGGCGGGCGCGTCACTCCACGCGCTGTTCCGGGAGGCCACCCAGGCGCTCTGCGACAACCTCGGGTTCGACCGCGCGGCGGTCTTCAGCCTCCAGGGCCGTTCGCTCACGCTCGAGAGCGCCCACGAGCGCGATGCGTCGCCCGAGCGACTGAAGGAGCTCACCGAGCTCGTCGGCACGCCTCCGCCGCTGGGACCGTGGCTCCACGAGTCGGAGGTGCTCCGCCGGCAGCGGGCGGTTCTGGTCGAGGACGCCCAGGCCGACCAGCGCGCACTAGGGCTGCTTCCCGAGACTCGCTCGTTCGTGGCCGCGCCGGTCGTGTGCCACGAGCGGCCGGTCGGTCTGATCCACGCCGACCTCGGCGACAGCGATCAGGTGCTCACGGAGTACGACCGCGAGACGGTCTGGGCCTTCGCCGAGGGCTTCGGATACGCGCTCGAGCGGTGCGTCCTGGCCGAGCGGTTGCGCCAGCAGTCGGCCCAGGTCGTCGCGCTCGTAAGGTCGACGGAGGCGAGCGTCGTCGAGCTGAGCCGGCCCGAGATCGAGCTCGGCGCACCGGAGGGTCGCACGGCCGCGCCGAGCGTACGCGCGTGGTCTACCACCGGGCTCGAGGACGAGCTGACGCGCCGCGAGCTCGAGGTGCTGTCGATGCTCGCCGAGGGCGAGACGAACGCGGCGATCGCGCGGAGGCTGATCGTGTCCGAGGACACGGTGAAGACCCACGTGAAGCACATCCTCCGGAAGCTTGGCGTGCACAACCGCTCGCAGGCCGTTTCGCGTTACTTCCGCGGCTCCGGAGGGGGAGAAGATGCCCCCTTCAAGGAAGAAAAATCACCCCTTGGCCCGATGCGCGGCCGCCGATAGCGGATGAATCTGGTCTGGCTTTGCAAACAACTATCGATCTCACCCAGAACGGGCATCGGGCGACCCATGCCTTCGAGCCGCAGACAACCCCGCTGCTCTCAATCGTCATCCCGACGAAGAACGAGCGCGACAACGTGGCCGCTCTCGTCGAGCGACTCGAGGCGGCACTACCGACCGTCGCGATGGAGGTCATCTTCGTCGACGACAGCAGCGACGGCACGGCGGAGCTCGTGGAGGAGCTGGCCGAGGAGAGCGGGCGTGACCTCGTCGTCCTGCGTCAGGAGCCGCGTCGGCGGATCTGCGGCCTCGGCGCCGCGGTCGTCCAGGGCATCCGCGCGGCGCGTGCGCCCTGGGTCTGCGTCATGGACGCGGACCTTCAGCACCCGCCCGAGCTGATCGCCGCACTCCTCGAGCAGGGCGAGTCGCGCGAGCTCGACATCGTCGTCGCGAGCCGCTACTCGGGCGACGGCGATTCGAACGGCTTCGGATGGATGCGGGCGATGGCGTCGCGCTCGACGACAACGGCCGCGCGCATGCTGTTCCCGCGCCGGCTCAAGAGCGTCAGCGACCCGATGAGCGGGTTCTTCCTCGCCCGGCGCGAGGCGCTGGAACTGGACGGGCTGCGCCCGCGCGGCTTCAAGATCCTGCTCGAGATCCTGGTCCGCCATCCGCACCTGCGCGCCGCGGAGGTCTCCTTCCAGTTCGGCGAGCGATACGCGGGCCGGAGCAAGGCCTCCATCCGCGAGGGCATGCGCTACCTCGGGCTGCTCGCGCGCCTGCGCTTCGCTCGCTTCGGCATCGTCGGGCTCTCTGGCCTCGTGGTGAACACGCTTCTGCTCGCGTTCCTTACCGACGTGGTGGGCCTGTTCTACGTCGTGTCGGCGGTGATCGCCACGCAGGGATCCACGCTATGGAACTTCTGCTTCACCGAGGCATGGGTGTTTTCGGGGCGCGACAACCGGCGCAGCCGCGGGGGGCGGATGGGCCTGTTCTTCCTGATGAACAACGCCGCGCTCGCCCTGCGCGGTCCGCTGCTTGTGCTCCTGACCTCCGGTCTCGGGATCCACTACGCGGTGTCGAACATCATCTCGCTCCTCGCACTCACACTCGTGCGGTTCGCGGTCGCCGACACGTGGATCTGGGCGAAGGCGGGGTCGCGGGAGGCGGCAACGACCGGTCCGTACAGCTACGACATCCACGGCATCGTGGCTGTGACCTCCGAAGTTCGCCTTCCAGAGCTGGAGAGGTTCCGGGTGGGCGGGCTCGCTGGTGAGCCGGACATCCGGGTCCGCCTGGGCCGCATCTCCGCGAACGCCAATGGCCGGGTGGGGACAGCCATTCGCTATAGCGAGGGCCCGGGCGGTCTCGGATTCGGGCTCGCTATCGAGACGGGCACGACTATCGAGGCCACGGCGTCGCCGCTCGTCGGCCGATCGCCGCACGTGCTGTACACGAACGTCGTCGAGCCGATCCTGCGCTGGACCTTCGCGGAGCGCGGTTACGCGCTCGTCCACGCGGCCTGTCTCGCGGATGGGGAGGACGCCTTCCTTCTCACCGCGCGGACCGACACCGGAAAGACGACGACGAGCCTGAAGATCCTCGACAGCACGCCGTTCTCGTTCCTCTCGGACGACCTGACCCTGGTGACACCCGACGGCCGGGTGCTCACCTACCCGAAGCCGCTCACGATCAGCCGCCACACGCTGAAGGCCGTAAAGACACCGCTGCTCTCGCGCCGCGAGCGGATCGGCCTCGTCGTCCAGAGCCGGCTGCACTCGCGCTCCGGCCGGCGCTTCGCCTTCATCCTCGCGAAGACGCATCTCCCCGCCGCGACGATCAACGCGATCGTCCAGCTGCTAGTGCCGCCCCCCAAGTACCACGTCGAGCGGCTCGTGCCGGGCGTCGACGTCGCTGTCGAGGGGCGGCTCGCGGGGATGGTCGTGATCGAGCGCGGCGGTAGCGGCGAGGTCGTGCTGGACGAGCGCGAGGCGCTCGCCACACTGCTAAGCAACTGCGAGGACGCCTACGGGTTCCCGCCGTACGCGTCGATTGAGGGCTTCCTGCGCAGCCGGAACGGGACGGACCTGCGCGACGTGGAGCGGGAGATCGTCGCGCTCGCGCTCGGCGGGCTGCCCGCGACCCTGCTCCGAAGCGAGACAATGGACTGGTGGCTCCGGCTGCCGGGCGTGGTGAACGACTGGAACGGCCACCCGGGTCGTGCACCCGTCGGCGCTTAGAAGCAGGGCGTCGCCGGGACCGCGTCCCGCAGGGCTCGGGCTCGTAGCGCGCGCGTTCCATCCATCCCCCCAGCTCCAGCTCGGCGCGGTGCTCGTCCTCGCCGGCGTGCTGAGGCTGTGGAACCTGAACGGGGTCGGATTCAACAGCGACGAGGCGGTCTACTCGGGGCAGGCGGCGGCGATCGCGAATCACTCCGACCTCGGCGCGCTGTTCCCGGTCTTTCGTGCCCACCCGCTGCTCTTCCAGACCTTCCTCTCCCTGGGCTGGAAGCTCGAGCTCCCGGTTGGGTTTGAGCGATTCGTCGCCGCCGCCTGCGGGGTCGTCACGGTCTACCTCGTCTACGAGCTCGGTCGCCAGCTGTACGGCCGCCGCGCCGGCCTGATCGCCGCGCTGCTGCTCGCGCTGATGCCGTACCACGTGATCGTTTCGCGGCAGGTCCTGCTCGACGGGCCGATGACGATGCTCGCGACGCTCACGCTGCTCCTGCTCGTGCGCTACGTCCTGAGTGGCCGGCCGACGTGGCTGTACGCGGCGGGCGCGGCCATGGGTCTCACCTTCCTGGCGAAGGAGACGAGCATCGTCCTGCTGTTCGCGATCTACGCCTTCTTCGCTCTCACGCCCGAGCTGCGCGTGCGGCTGCGAGATCTCGCCATCTCGATGGGCGTGATGGTCGCTGTCATCGCTCCCTTCCCGCTGAGTCTTGCTCTCTCCGGCCGGACCGGCACCGGTGAGAGCTATCTCACCTGGCAGCTCTTCAGGCGGCCGAACCACGACTGGCTCTTCTATCCCTCGAACGTGCCGGAGATGCTCGGCCCGCTTGTGCTCGGCGCGGCGGTCGTAGGCCTCGTGCTGCTCAGAAGGACCGCGTCGTGGCCCGAGCGCCTGCTCCTCTGCTGGATCGCCGTTCCGGTCGTGTTCTTCCAGCTCTGGCCTGTGAAGGGCTTCCAGTACCTGCTGCCGATCGCCGTGCCGGTGGTCGTGCTCGCGGCGCGCCTCCTCGTTGCGCCGCGGGCCCGCATCGCCGTTGTGGTGGTCTGCATCAGCCTGCTGGTCCCGACGATCGTGCGCCTGGCCGCGACCGAGGAGCGCACCGTGCTGGCCGGTGCCGGCGGCCTGCCCGCGGGGCGGGAGGCGGGCGAGTGGATCGACTCGCACGTCCCCGAGGGCGCGACCTTCATGACGATCGGCCCCTCGATGGCGAACATCGTTCAGTTCTACGGACGGCGTGAGGCATACGGGCTGTCGGTGAGCCCGAACCCGCTCAACCGGAACCCGTCGTATGAGCCGCTGCCGAACCCGGACCGGTCGCTGCGCGACAACGACGTGCAGTACGTGGTTTGGGACACGTTCTCGGCCTCCCGCGCTCCCGGCTTCTCGAACCGCCTGCTGCACTACGCCGAGCGCTACGACGGACGCGCCGTGCACGTCGAAACGCTGCCGATGCAGACGCCGCGCGGCCACACTGCCGAGCGACCGGCGATCGTGGTGTACGAGGTCCAGCCGTGATGCGGCGGGCCGCAGCAACGCTGGTCGCGGCAGCGTGCCTCGCCGTGCCCGGCGCCGCCGGCGCCGCCGCTCCCTCTCCGACGACTCCGATCGAGCACTTCGTCGTCCTGATGCAGGAGAACCACTCGTTCGACAACTACTTCGGGACCTTCCCGGGCGCCGACGGCATTCCGCCCGGCACCTGCATGCCGATCGGATCGGCTGGTGCGGGCCGGGACTGCGTGCGCCCGTTCCGCCTCGGCAACCGGGCGGGGGCCGATCTCCCACACGACGCCGGCATCCACAGAGCCCAGCTCGCACAGGGGAAGATGAACGGGTTCGTCCGCGCCGTGTCGAGCGGACGCCCGCGTCCCGAGCGCGCCGTGATGGGCCACTACGACGGGCGCGACTTGCCCTTCTACTGGAACGTGGCGGAGGACTACGTGCTCTTCGATCGCTGGTTCGCCGCGGCGCGCGGCGGGAGCGTGCCCAATCGCCTGTCGTGGGTGAGCGCCGACACCGGCGCCGGCTCGGACAGCGTCCCCACGGAGGGCTTCGGCAGCCTGCCGACGATCTTCGACCGCCTCGAGCGGCGCGGGGTGTCCTGGAAGTTCTACGTCGAGGACTACGACCCGCGCCTCGGCGTCGGCGACGAGGGCGCCGACACGAGCGCCCAGGCCGTTCGCGTCCCGCTCCTGAACATCCCGCGCTACGTCCGCACGCCGCGCCTCTTCCGACACATCGTCGACCTCAGCGAGTACTACGACGATGCGCGTGACGGGACGCTGCCGCAGGTCGCTTACATCGCGCCGGCCGGCGGCAGCGAGCACCCGCCACGCCGCCCCCAGACCGGGCAGACGCTCGTGCGCACCCTGCTGGCGGCCCTGGCGCGAAGCCCTGCCTGGCCGCACTCGGCCTTCCTGTGGACGTACGACGAGTGGGGCGGCTGGTACGACCACGTAAAGCCACCCGAGGATCGCGGCTTCAGGGTGCCGGCCCTCCTCGTGAGCCCGTACGCGAAGAAGGGTGTCGTCGACGACACCGTGCTGGACCACACGTCGATCCTGAGGTTCATCGAGGACAACTGGCGCCTCGCGCCGCTCACGCAGCTGGACGCGCGCGCGAACGGCTTCGCGCAGGCCTTCGACTTCTCGAGCGCACCTCGGCAGGCGGCCATAGTCTCGCCCTCACGCGCTGCCAACGCGCGCGCCGAGCCGCGTCGCTGGATCATCTACCTGTGGTACGGGGCGGGGGTGCTGCTCGCCGCCCTCCTCATCGCGGGTGCCGCACGGCGGCGTCCCGCGGCGCTCGCGCTCGCGCTCCTCGCTCTGGCGCTCGTGCTCGCACCGAGCCCGCCAGGCGCCGCGGCCGCTACTCCGGTCCCCGCGGTCATATCGACCAACCCGCCGGTGCCGGGCATGCGCTTCTCCACCGACGGGCTCCAGTTCGCCGCCGATCTGTCCGGCCGCGCGCACCCGCCCGCCGCACTCGTTGGGAAGCGCCGCGAGGTGCGCGTGCTCCAGACGCCTCTTCGCCCCGGGGTACGCGCGCGCTTCGACCGCTGGTACCGCGGCGGCAGGGTCGCCGCGGTCGAGATCGATCACCGCGTGAGGGTGAGCTTTGTGGATCTCGGCGGCAGGGCGGTGGACCGGGACGCGGTCAGCTCCGTGACTCTGATGGGCAGCAACGGCAGGCGGCACGTGTTCAGCGGGGACGCGCCACAGTGGCTTCAGGGGAACCGCGTCGTCCCCGAGAGCGGGGGTCGCGAGTCGACGCTTGTCTCGTACGCAGCCGAGCGCGTCGTGGTCGACGGCACGAGCGTTGTCCATCGCGGCCAGCAGCGCTTCTTCCCGGCGAGGAACCCGGAGCTCCGGCTGCGGTTGCTCCTGTTCGCGGCGCGCTTCGAGGTGCGCGACGCGCTGCTCGGCTTCCCGATCGGCTCGGCCGTGCAGATCGAGTTTCCAAACGGCGAGATCCGAAGCTACGAGCTCGGCTCGAACGGCGAGCTGACGGTGAGGTCGCTCCCGCGAGGCGACTACCGGGTCAGCGCCGACGCGCTCGGGATCTCCTCCTCGCGGCCCGTCGCCCTGTCCGGCGACCAGCGCGTCGAGCTGCGGGTGATCAGCTGGCTCGACATCGCGATCGTCCTGTTGGGTCTCGGCTCGATCGCGCTCGGCCTGCTGTACGCGCGCCGGCCCGCTCCCGCGCGCACCGCGGCCTCGGTGCTCGCTGTCCTCTTGGCGGTTGGCCTGGCTCACGCGCCGAGTGCGCGGGCTGCCGAGCGCCCCGACTCGCTGTATGCCTACTACTACATCTGGTTCAACGGGACCTCGTGGGAGCGCGCCAAGACCGACTATCCGCTGCTCGGCCGCTACTCGAGCGACGACCGAAGCGTGATGAGGCAGCACGTGGCGTGGGCGAAGCGGGCGGGGATCGACGGCTTCATCGTGAGCTGGAAGAGCACGCCGGTCCTGAACAGGCGCCTTCGGCGGCTCGCGGACGTCGCCGACGCCGAGAACTTCAAGCTCCTCCTGATCTATCAGGGCCTCGACTTCTACCGCGAGCCGCTACCCGCGGCGCGGGTGGCGCGCGACCTCGACTGGTTCAAGGCCCATCTCGCCCACAGGAAGGCGTTCCAGGCCTTCGGCGAGCCGCTCGTGATCTGGTCCGGGACCTGGCGCTTCTCGCGCGGGGAGGTGGCGAGTGTCACGCAGGCGCGCCGTGATGGGTTGCTGATCCTCGCCTCGGAGCGAAACGTTCCCGGCTACGAGCGCCTCGCAGGACTGGTGGATGGCGACGCGTACTACTGGGCGTCCGTCAACCCCGCGACCTACCCCGACCACGGCGGCAAGCTGGAGGAGCTCGGAGCCGCTGTGCACGAGCGCGGCGGAATCTGGATCCCCTCGGCCGCGCCGGGGTTCGACGCTCGGCTCGTGGGCGGCACGAGCGTGGTGAGCCGCCGTCGCGGCGCGACGCTGCGCGAAGAGCTGGACGCCGCCACCGCGTCCGATCCCGACGCGGTAGGGCTGATCAGCTGGAACGAGTTCAGCGAGAACACGCACGTCGAGCCGAGCGTGAAGCACGGCTCGCGCTACCTCGAGGAGGTCGCCGACCTCCGCCACGCGCGCTTCGCCTCACCCGCTAACTTCGACTCCAGCGAGCCGGCGGCCACCGGGGTGAATTACGGCGTCCCGCTGCTCGGCGGCATGGCCCTGTTCTTCCTCGCAAGCCTCGCGCTGATGCTCAGGCCGCGGGTCACCCTTCGCCGGTAGAGAAGTCACCACTCGTCGGCTTGTGGCCCTCCGCGCCCCGGGCGTACTGTCGGAAGAGCGGGATTGTCGGTTAGGAGGGATCGGGTGGCCCGCAGGCAGCTGGCTATCGCAGCGACGGCGGCCGCTCTGCTGAGCGGCCTGGCCTCGGCTGCACCGGCGGCGGCATACGCGCCACAGCTCACACGCTTCCCGTACCTCACCGACGTCGTGCAGTCGACGGCGACCGTGAACTGGGCGACGGACCGCTCGCGTAGCAGCGGACGTGTGAAGTACGGCCGCGAAGGAGTGGAGCCCTGCAACACGCGCACCGCGACCGCGTCGCGGACGAGCATCAGCGTCAACGGTGTGAGCCAGTACCAGTGGCGCGCGAACCTAACCGGCCTCGCCGCGGGCGCGCGCTACTGCTACCGCGTGGAGCTCGGGTCGGCGGCGCCGATCATCGACCTGCTTGGGACCGACCCGTCGCTCTCGTTCAGTGCCCAGCTGCCCGCCGGCGCGACGGCGCCCTACTCGTTCGCGGTCCTCGGCGACTTCGGCGCGGTCGGCGACCAGGAGGCCGGCGCCGACAACCGCCAGCCGGACGTTATGACCCAGATCGCAGACAGCGGCGTCCGCTTCGCCGTCGGAACGGGAGACACGGCCTATCCATCGGGCACGCAGTCGAACTACGGCGACCTGCGCCAGACGGGCACGAACGTCAGCAGCATCTTCGCGCCGCAGTTCTGGGGGAAGGTCGGTGGCTCGATCCCGTTCTTCAACGCACCCGGCAACCACGGCTTCAACAGCACCTTCCTCTCGATCTGGCCGCAAGCGACGGCGACATCGAGCTCGGCCGGCCGCTACGCCATGGACACCCACTGCTGTCTCAACGGGACCAACTCGGCGTCCTACCCGAGCGCCTGGTACGCGTTCGACGCGGGAGTGGCGCGCTTCTACGTGCTCGATGCCGCGTGGAGCGGGTCGAACGTCGGGACGGCGGATGAGTACAAGAACGATTACGACTACCACTGGACGCCGGGCAGCCCCGAGTACCAGTGGCTCGAGAACGACCTCCAGACGCACCCGTCGCAGCTGAAGTTCGCGTTCTTCCACTACCCGATGTATTCGTCAAACGCGACGGAGGGATCCGACCCGTGGCTCGTGGGCGCGAACAGCCTCGAGGGTCTCCTGGCCCGCTACGGGGTGGACCTCGGCTTCAGCGGCCACGCGCACAACTACACGCGGAACGCCAAGCCGAACGACAACAGCCTCGTGACCTACGTGACGGGCGGAGGCGGAGCACGGTTGCAGCCCGCGACGAGGTGCGGCGCGCCGGTGGCATACGCCGTCGGGTGGTCGTACACGACCGGCGGAAGCTCGTGCGGGGGAGCGCTCAGGCCGACCTCCGTCGCGCAGGTCTTCCACTTCCTGAAGGTGTCCGTGGACGGCAGCACCGTGACGGTGGCCCCGACCGACTCGCAGGGCAACACCTTCGATGTCCGGACCTATGACTTCTCGGACGGCTCGTCTCCGCCACCGCCGCCACCGCCGAGCGGGATCGCGCTCGTGCGGCAGTCGACCGTCGGGGCGCCGACGCCCGTCCAGAGCATGAATGTGCCGATCGCCTCCGACTCGGGTCATGCGCTCGTGGCCGCGATCGCCGTGCAGGCCGGCACAACGACTTCGGTCACGTCGGTCACGGACTCGGCGGGCAACGTCTGGACGAAGGGCCCGGTCGGCCTGCTGTCGGGGTCGAACACCCGCATCGAGATCTGGCATTCGACCGGAGCTGCCCCGGTCTCGCAGGTGACGGCAAACCTCTCCGCCCCCGACGTGGTCAGCGCCAGCGTGTCGGAGTGGAGCGGCATCGCCGCGACGCAGGCGGTCGACGCGATGGCCGGCCAGGGCAACGCATCGGGGACGACCGCGGCGACGCCGACGATCACGACCACCAATCCGAAGGACCTCATCCTGGGTGCCATCAACTTCCCGCAGGCCGTCTCTTCCACGCTGGCGACGCCGGGCTTCTCGGAGCTCGACGACTTCACCGCATCCACGGTGAAAGGCCGCGCCGGCTACGGCGTGGTCTCGGCAACCGGCAGCTACTCGCTCTCCTGGACGCTGTCGGGAGCTGCAACGAGCGGTGGCGCGATCCTCGCGCTGAAGGCGGCGCCGTGATGAGCTCGGCGCATCGGATGCTCACTGTCGTCGCCGTCGCGGCGGCGGCTGCGGGCATCTCGGCGGCCGACGCGTACGCCGATCCGGTCATCGCCGCCGCCGGCGACATCGCCTGCGACCCGACCGATCCGGGCTACAACGGCGGGAACGGAACCGCCGATCGCTGCCAGCAGCGAGCCACGTCCGATCTCCTGGTCGGGGCCGGGCTGTCAGCCGTGCTGCCGCTCGGCGACATCCAGTACAACAGCCCCACCGCTGAGCGGATTGCCGCGGTCTACGACCCGACATGGGGCCGCGTGAAGTCAATCAGCCGGCCGGTCTTGGGGAACCACGACGGCAGCGGCAACTCGTACTTCGACTACTTCAACGGCCCCGGTGCCGCGAACGGGCCGGCGGGGCCGCGAGGACGCGGCTACTACAGCTTCGACATCGGCACCTGGCACATCGTCGCTCTGAACTCGAACTGCACGATCGTTTCGTGCGGCGCCGGCTCGATTCAGGAGCAGTGGCTGCGTGCCGACCTCGCCGCGCACCCGGCCGCCTGCACGCTGGCCATGTGGCATCACCCGCGCTACAGCTCGGGGCACGACGGCAGTCACACCACCCTGAGCGTGTGGTGGTCGGACCTCCATGCTGCGGGCGCCGAGATTGTGTTGTCCGGCCACAGCCACGACTATGAGCGCTTCGCGCCCAAGGACGCCGCCGGCAAGGTAAGCCCCACCGGCATCCGCCAATTCGTGGTCGGCACGGGCGGCGCGTTCATGACCGGCATCGGGACGTCGCGGATCGCCGGCAGCGAGGTAATACAGAACACCACGTTCGGAGTGCTGAAGCTCACGCTGCATCCCACGAGCTACGACTGGCGCTTCGAACCGATCGCCGGGCGCACTTGGACGGATTCCGGCTCCGGCCAGTGCTATGGCCCGGGAGGCGCGGCGCTGGCTCCCTCCCCAGCGCCTGCGCCGCCCCCCTCGTCCTCGGATCAGGTCGCTCCGGTGATCAGCGGGCTCAGCGTCAAGCCGCGAATGTTCAGGCGGCGCACCATGTTCCAATACCACCTGTCCGAGGCGGCCAGCGTGAGGTTCGGCATCGTGCGGCGACTCCGAAGCGGCCACTCCCGGCGCGTTGGGAAGATAAGCGACGCCGGGGCGGCCGGCGCCAACAGGCGCAGGTTTCGGCGCAAGATCGGAGGGAACCGGCTCCGGGCAGGGCGCTACATCGCAAGGGTCGTTGCACGCGATGCAGCCGGGAACTACTCATCACCCAAAAAGGTAAGGTTCCGCGTCGTTCGTTGACAGGTCAAACACCCGGTTCTACGTTGGAGCTTCACCCCGCAATGCGAGGAGGATGACGCACTTGGAGCCGAAGGCTCCCGGTTCGGGCTATGCACGGGCGGCCCTCTCCGCCGCCCCGTGTCGTCGAGTGCCGTTAGCGGCCCTCTGCGCCCTGCTGGCGGCCCTCGCGGCGGCATCCGTGGCGACAGCCGCGCCTCAGCCCGATGCGGCGCCGCAGGCACCAGCGCCGTCTCCTGACCCGGCGCCGTCGGCGGGCGGGGGGACGACGCAGTCCACGCAGCCGACGCAGCCGGCACCCACCACGGTGAGCCCGACCCCCTCGACGCCCGCCCCCTCCACGCCGGCCGCTCCTACGGCGACGACTGAGACGCCTGTGGCACCCGCTGCCGAGTCGCCGGCCCCGGCCTCACGCGCGACGGCCGCCCAGAAGGCACGGCGCGCGGCACGGGCGCGTCGCCAGCGTGCCGAGGCGCGGAAGCGCGCCGAGGCTCGGGAGCAGGCGCGTGCTGCCGACCGCAGCCGTCAGCCGGCGCCCGACCCCACGCTCGCGCGCGTCGGCGCACTCATCCCGGGCTCGTCGACCGACGACGGCAACTCCGGAGAGCTGCTCTTCCTGGCCGCCTGCGCGCTGCTGGCGTTGGTGTGCGCGAGCGGCTCGTTCGTGTCAGTGGCGTCGCGGATATCTAAGGGACAGTTGCGTTGAAGCGAGTGCTGTTGGCGCTGATTGCGCTCGCGCTCTTGTGCGCTCCCAACGCGATGGCCGAGACCGTCACTGCAAACTGCGATACACC
>JBKPME010000077.1:0-25859 GCA_046731915.1 Actinomycetota bacterium | reverse complement strand
CGCCTGGCGTCTTGCCGGTCTCGCGGCGGAACGCGCGCGCGAAGTTTCGCTCGCTCATACAGGCCTGGCGAGCCAGGGCCGGCACCGTGAGGTCCTCGTCGAGGTGGTCCGGGATCCACGTTTGGAGCTCGCGCAGGGGCGCGCGGGCGGCGGTCTGGGCGGCGAGCTGCGCGCTGAACTGCGCCTGACCGCCGGGGCGCTGCAGGAACACGACGAGATGCCGGGCTGCCTCGAGCGCCACGGCTCGCCCGAGGTCCTCCTCGACGAGCGCCAGGGCGAGATCCATTCCAGCCGTCACCCCGGCGGACGTCGCCACGTTGCCGTCGCGCACGAAGATGGGGTCGGGCTCGACGGTCACCGCCGGATAGCGAAACGCGAGGTCGGGGCAGCTCGCCCAGTGCGTGGTGGCACGCCGGCCGTCGAGGAGCCCCGCCTTGGCGAGCAGGAACGCGCCCGTGCACACCGAGGCCACGCGACGCGAGCGCTTCGCTGCGCCCGCAATCCACTCGGCAAGCCACGGATGCTCCTCGGCGCGGCGCGTTCCGGTGCCGCCGGCGACGATCAGCGTGTCGATCGGGCCCGTGACCCGGTCGAGGCGCGCGTCCGGCACGAGCGACACCGTGGACGTGGGCAGCGGTCCCGTCTGTGCCGCCGCGACGATCACCTCGTAGCCGGGCGGCTTGAGCAGACTCGCGGCCCGGAAGACCTCGGCCGGCCCCGTCACGTCGAGCGTCTGGACACCGGGGAAGGTGACAATCACAACGCGCCGCATGACCCCATGATCCGCCTTCCCGGGCTTGGCCGCAAGGTCGTTCACCGGACGATTTCTGCCATGCCATGAGACGGTGCCGCAGGTTATGGGCGCTATAGCACCCAAAAGGTGCGGCACCGCGCGGCGCGGCCTCCTTCAGTGCGGGTCGTTCGCCCCGACGGAGCCGTTCAACTCGGCGCGAAGCGGAACGTCACGACATCCCCGTCCTGCACCACGTAATCGCGACCCTCGACCCGCGTCAGCGCCCGCTCGCGGGCGGCCGCGTAGCCGCCCGCCTCCACCAGGGCGTCCCAGGGCGTCACCTCGGCGGCGACGAAGCCGCGCTCCATGTCAGTGTGGATCTCGCCTGCGGCGCGGCGGGCGCGCGTTCCGCGCGGGATCGCTCGGGAGCGTGCCTCCTTGTCCTGTCCGCCGGTGAAGAACTGGATCAGGTGGAGCAGCGCGAACGCCTCGCGGATCACGGTTTCAAGGCCCGACTCGGCGACCCCGAGCTCCTCCCTCATTGCCGAAGCCTCTTCGTCGTCCAGCTCGGACAGCTCCGCATCGAGCCGCGCGCTCGCCGCGGTGGCCCGCGCGCCGCGCTCCTCCGCGTGCGCGACCAGCTCCGGGGGCGGCTCGAGCGGCTCACCCTCGGCCACGTTGGCGACATACAGCACAGGCTTGGCGGTGAGGGGACTCAGCCTCCTCAGTGCCCCCGGCGCCGCCTCGGGCTCCGCGACCGTCCGCACTGAGTGCCCTGCCCGGAGGGCTTCGACCACCGAGCGCAGCCACGCCTCCTCCGCCACAGCAACCTTGTCCAGCGACTTCGCCTGCTTCGACACTCGCTCGAACCGCCGCTCCGCCTGCTCGAGGTCCGCGTACAGCAACTCGGTCTCGACCGTCTCGACGTCCGCGAGCGGGTCCACGCGTCCCTCGGGGTGGACGACCCGCGGATCGTCGTGCGCGCGGACCACGTGGAGGATCGCGTCGGTCTCCCGGATGTTCGCCAGGAACTGGTTCCCGAGACCTTCACCCTGGTGCGCCCCGCGCACCAGCCCAGCGATGTCGTGGAACTGGATCGTCTCGTGAATGACCGGGCTGGCGCCGATCGTGGCCGCCACCTGCTCGAGGCGCTCGTCCGGCACGCCGACGACCGCGACATTCGGCTCCACGGTCGTGAACGGGTAGTTCGCCGCCTGTGCGCCGGCACGCGTGAGAGCGTTGAACAGCGAGGACTTCCCCGCGTTCGGCATGCCAACGATGCCTATCTTCATACTCGCAACCGCATGCTCGCTCCCGCGAAACTAGAGGACGGCCAGACCCTCCGGATCGGGTCGCAACAGGTGCGCTACGTCCGGCGAAAGGCGCCCGGCACGGCGCCCGGCGACCTGCCGATCGTGGTCCTCCACGGCTGGGGAGCGCACATCGAGGCCGTGGGCCCCATCCTGGCCGCGCTCGACGGCGCGTCCGACCTGATCGCCCTCGACCTGCCCGGATTCGGCGAGAGCGAGCCGCCGGAGCAGGCCTGGGACGTGGACTCCTACGCGCGCTTCATGATCCACTTCTTCGACGAGCTCGGGGTGGATCGCGCCCACCTGATCGGCCACTCGTACGGAGGCCGCGTCTCGATCGTGCTTGCGGCGGACGAGCCGGAGCGCATCGGCCGGCTGGTCCTGGTGGACTCGGCAGGCATTCCACCGAAGCGTGGCTTGAGGTATCGGCGGCGAGTGGCGGTCGCGAAGCTGGGCCGGCTGATCGCGAAAGTCGGCGGCGGACCTGGCCGCACGCTGCAGGAGAGGATGCGGGCGCGGGTGGGGTCCCGCGACTACCTCGAGGCGTCCGAGGCGATGCGCGGGACGTTCCGGGCGGCCATCGCCGCCGACCTGAGCGACCGGCTGCCGCGGATCGGCGCGCCGACGTTGCTCGTGTGGGGCGACCAGGATGAGGAGACTCCGATCTGGATGGCCCGCCGCATGGAGGAGCTGATCCCCGACGCCGGCCTCGTCGAGCTCGAGGGCGCCGGCCACTACAGCTACGCCGACGCTCCCGTCCAGTTCCGCGCGGTCGCACGCCAGTTCCTGCTGGAGCAGCCGCGCCAGGCAGCCGAGGCGAAGGAAGCGCCGGGAGAGGACGCGCCGGCCGGCGACGCCGCCCCCGGCTCATGACCGCCGTCGGCCTCATCGCCGCGGCAGTCGGCCTGCTCGCTTTGATCGCCGGCCGCCTGCACCTCATGCTGCACCTGTTCCAGCTGGAGCACTACGAGCCGGCACGGCTGCGCGTCTGGGTGCAGCGGCGCAACACGCGTCTCGATGCGACTCAGCTCGCCGCATGCGCGGTGGCGGGCGGCACGCTCACCGTCGCGGCCGCGCTCGATACCGACGTGCTCGTCCTCGTGCTGGGCGTGGCGACCGGAATCGTCCTCGCCGGCTTCGGGCATCGCATCCTCCGCCGGCCCCAGACCAAACCGCTCGTCTTCACCGCGAGGGCGCGCAGGTTGTTCGCGGTCGCGCTCGCGGTGCCCGCGCTGGCGCTCATCGTTGCCGCCGTAGCCGCGGGCGCCGGCGCGCCCGCCTGGATCGCGCCCGCGCTCGGCACCGCAACGGGTCTGCTCGCCATCGTCTGCGCGCCCGAGCTCCTGTTCCTCGGCAACGCGGCCGTCAAGCCGATCCAGGACCTCGACAACCGCCGCTTCGTGCGGCGCGCCCGGCGGAAACTCGACGAGATCGCGCCGCTCGTGATCGGCATCACCGGGTCGTTCGGCAAGACGACCACGAAGGCGTGCGTGGCCGAGGTGGCGGAACTGCGCGGGCCGGCCTACGCCACGCCGGCCTCGTACAACACCTATCTCGGCGTGGTGCGCGCCCTCAACGAGGGCCTGACGGCGAAGCACAGATGCTTCATCGCCGAGATGGGCGCGTACCGGCTCGGGGACGTGGCAGAGCTGTGCGAGCTCGTGCATCCGAAGATCGGCGTGCTCACGGCGATCGGACCTGCTCACCTGGAGCGCTTCGGCTCGCTCGACACAATCGAGCAGGCGAAGGGCGAGCTGGCGGAGCAGCTTCCGCCTGATGCGGCCTACGTGACCAACGCCGACGACGAGCGCTGTGTGCGCACCGCGGAGCGCACCCCGGCGCGGGTGGTCCTCTTCAGCGCTGCAGGAAACCCGGACGCCGAGCTGACCGCGGCCGACATCGTCATGTCCGACGGCATGACCCGCTTCTCCCTGCGGCTGCGCGACTCCGGGGCGGTCACCGTTCGCACGCGCCTCCTCGGTCGGCACAACGTTGCGAACCTCCTGGCCGCCGCGGCGGTGGGTACGAGCCTCGGGCTTCCGCTCGACGCGATTGGCCGCGCCCTCGCACGTGTGTCGCCACCGGCCCACAGGCTGGCGCCCATCCTCAACCGCCAGGCGGGCATCGTGGTGATCGACGACGCCTACAACTCGAACCCCGTCGGAGCCGCGGCGGCGCTCGAAGTGCTGGCCTCGCACGAGGCGGAGCGCAGGCTGCTGGTGACGCCGGGCATGGTGGAGCTCGGCGATCGCGAGGCCGAGGAGAACGAGCGCTTCGGCGCGCAGGCGGCGGCCGTGTGCGACCTCGTGGTGCTCGTCGGCGAGGAGCGCTCGAAGCCGATCCTGGCCGGCCTGAGCGCCGCGTCCTTCCCCGACTCCCAGATCCACGTGGTGTCGAACGCCTCCGAGGCGCAGGCGCTGCTCGCGAAGACCACGCGCCGCGGCGACGTCGTGCTGTTCGAGAACGACCTCCCCGATCTCTACTCCGAGGACGGCAACGGTTCCGGGGGTATGTTTCCGCGCCCATGACGCAGCAGGGTCAGCGGGTCGCCGTCCTGTTCGGCGGCCCCTCGGTAGAGCACGACGTCTCGATCATCAGCGCCCAGCAGCTGATGGCCGTAATGGAGGCGCGCCATGCGCCTATCCCCGTCTACCTGGCCCGCGACGGGCGCTGGTGGACGGGCGAAGCCCTGAGGAACATCGGCGCCTTCGGCCGCGACGAGCCGGGCGGCGCCGAGCCCTGCGAGCTGCGGCTGGGACGCGACGGCGCGCCCTTCGCCGTCCCCGGCAGCTCGCGCTTCAAGGGCGACCGCGACATCCAGCTCGACGCCGCCGTCTGCGCCATCCACGGCACCGGCGGCGAGGACGGCAGCCTGCTGGGCGCGCTCGAGCTCAGCGGCGTCCCCTACGTGGGTGGAGGCGTCGCGGCGGCAGCGGTTGCCATGGACAAGCGGCTCGGCAAGCTCGTCTTCAAGGAGGCTGGGGTCGGCGTCTGCCCGCACACGGTCATCCACCGCGACGAGTGGAGCTCCGACCGCGAGACCGCGCTGCGGCGGGCGGCCGAGCACGGCACGCCCTGCTACGTGAAGCCTGTGTCGCTCGGCTCGTCGATCGGGGTGGCGCGCGTCACCGGCGCCACCGAGCTGGAGGAGGCGCTCGAGCTCGCCTTCGAGCTCGACCTCACCGCGCTGGTCGAGCCCGCGCTGGACGATTACGTCGAAGTGAACGTGGCGATCCTCGGCAGTCGCGGCACCGGGCTGCGAGCCTCAGAGGTGGAGCAGCCGGTTCGCGGCGACGAAGCGGCGCTCTCGTTCGAGGACAAATATCTGCGCGGCGGGGGTAAGGGCGGCGAGGCGAAGGGCGCCGGAGGGGCCAAGGAGGGCGGCTCAGAGGGCATGGCGAGCGCCGACCGAATCATCCCCGCGCCGATCTCCGGCGCCGCCGCGGACGCGGTTGTCGACGCGGCGAAGAGAGCGCATCGTGGGCTCGGCTTCTTCGGCGTCGTGCGCTACGACTTCTTCCTCAAGGACCCCGAGGACGGCGAGCCGCAGGTGATCCTGAACGAGGCCAACACCGTACCCGGCTCCTTTGCTTTCTATCTCTTCGAGCCGGCGGGGCTGCCGTTCCCCGAGCTGGCCGACGCCCTGCTCGACGTCGCCTTCGCCGAGGCCGCCGAGCGCCGTGCCACCACGCGGACGTTCGCGTCGGTGCTGATCGCCGAGCACCAGAGGCGCTGACGCGGTGACGGCCAAGGTGGCGGTGGCGAGCGGGGGCCGGAGCCTCGAGCGGGAGGTGAGCCTCCGCTCAGGCGGGCGGGCAGCGGACGCGCTCGCCGCACTCGGCTACGAGGTGACCGTGCTCGACCCGGACGCGCGCTTCGTCCGCCGCATCCGCGAGCTCCGGCCGGATTTCGTGTTCGTGGCCATGCACGGCCGCGGCGGCGAGGACGGCACGCTCCAGGACCTGCTCGAGATTCTCGGCGTGCCGTACACGGGCTCGGATGTGCACGCCTCGGGCCGTTGCCTCGACAAGCACTCGTTCAAGCAGCTAATGCAGGCGCAGGGCCTCGACACGCCGGAGTGGCACTCGTTCAACCGCGAGGCCTTCTCGGAGTTCGGCGCGGCCGAGAGCCTCGACCAGCTCGCCGAGCAGCTCGGCTTTCCCTTCGTGCTGAAGCCGGCGCGGCAGGGGTCCTCGCTCGGGATCAAGTTCGTCGAGGCGGCCGACCAGTTCGGCCCAGCGATCCTGGGCGCCTTCGGCTACGACGACCGTGTGGTGATCGAGCGCTACGTGTCCGGCCGCGAGCTGGCCGTGACCGTGCTCGGGCCCGCCGAGGCCCCCGAGGTACTGCCGGTGATCGAGATCGAGACCGACGAGCCCTTCTACACCTTCCGCGCGCACTACGACCCGGGCGCCGCGACGATGCGCGAGGCTGACCTGAGCGACGAGCTCCGCGAGAGGGTCGCGAGCGTGGCCTCGCAGGCTTACACGGCGGCCGGATGCCGCGACCTGGGGCGCGTGGACCTGATCCTCGAGGACGAAAACATCCCGCAAATTCTCGAGATCAACACGATCCCGGGTCTCACCGAGACCGGCCCCACCCGCTACGCCGCGCAGGCCGCCGGAATGGAGTTCAAACACCTGATCGCGCGCGTGATCTCACGCGTTACGGCGTCATGAGGCGGGCCACCGCGTCGCCGAGGAACGCCCCGGCCAGCGCGTCGGTGGGGTAGTGCACGCCCAGATACGGCCGCGACAGCGCCATGGCGCCCGCGAGCGCGCGCAGCGGCGCGCCCGGCAGGCCCGCCGCGGCCAGAGCGCGAGCCCCGGCGAAGGAGGTCGACGCGTGCGCGGACGGATACGAGCGCCCCGACAGCACCGGGGTGAGCGTCGGCAGCTCCTCCTCGAGCAGCGGCCGCGCGCGCCGCACCGTGTACTTGACGGCGGTGTTGAGCACCAGCGTCACGAGAACGATCTCGACCGCGCGCACGTAGTCGTCGCGGCGGCGGGCGCTCAGCGTCGCGCCGGCCACCGCGATCGCGTTCCACATGAGGCCGTTCTCGCCCGCCTGTGCCAGCCTGACGAACGCGCGCTCCACGGCCGGGGTGTGCCCCTGCGTCCGGAGCAGGCGCAGCAGCCTGAGGTCCAGCGCGGCCAGCGCTCGCAAGGGCTAGAAGCCCACTCGATGCTCTTCGGTGTCGAGCCGGACGTAGACGACCTGCGACAGGTCGATATGCACGTCTGAGTCCTGCGTCTGGAGCTCGAACCAGCGCTCCGACCCGGAATCGGTGAGCGCCTTCTTGAACGCGTCGTGGACCTCCTGGGTCACGCGCACGGGCAGCACTTGGCCGCCCTGAAAGCCGATGTCGATCCGTCGTGGTGGGGTGTCAGCCATCAGTGGCCCTCCGCGGCCTCGACCAGCTCGGTGAGCACCCCGCCGGTCGACTTCGGGTGCAGAAACGCCACGCGGGTGCCGCGGATGCCGCTGCGCGGCTGCTCGTCGATCAGCGCCAGCCCCGCGCTGCGGACCGCATCGAGGGCGGACTGGATATCGTCCGTCCCGTACGCCACGTGGTGAAGGCCGGGGCCTCTCCTCGCGAGGAACTGCCCGACCGCCGTGTCCGGCGCAAGCGGGCGGAGGAGCTCGACGTGGCTCTCGCCCACACCGACCAGCACCGCCTCGACGCCCTGCTCCTCGACGGTCTCGCGGTGCTGAACCGGCATGCCGAACCGCTCCTCGTAGAGTGCAAGAGCCTCGTCGAGGTCCTCGACGGCGACGCCGATGTGATCGATGCGTCCGAACACGGGAGGCGCAGAATACGGATATGACTCTGAACATCCACAAGCCTGATTTCGACGAGCCCCGCGAGCAGGCGGGCTTCAGGGCGCATCGCGCACGCATCGGGCGCCAGGCGGGCGCGGTCAAGCTCGGTGCGAGCCTGTGGGAGGTGCCGCCGGGCGAGGCCGCCTACCCGTTCCACTTCCACCTCGGCGAGGAGGAGCTGGTGGTGGTGGTGTCCGGCAGGCCGACGCTGCGCGACCCGAGCGGCGAGCGCGAGCTCGAGGAGGGCGAGGTGATCGCCTTCGTGCGCGGCGAAGACGGCGCGCATCAGCTCGTCAACCGCAGCTACGAGCCCGTCCGCTTCCTCGCGATTTCGACGAGCGACGCCCCCGACCTCGTGATCTACCCCGACTCCGGCAAGGTGGGCTGCTACGAGCGCCGGCCCGACGGCGGCGGCCTGCGCGAGCTGCACTTCCGGACGAACGCCGTGGACTACTACGCGGGCGAGTCGCCGCCCGGCTGACCCTCGAGGCGCTCCGACGCCGCCACCTGAGCAGCGCCCGGCTCCGGGATCGGCACCACGGGCGAGCGGCCGTTCCCCTCGCCGCCCCCGCCGTCGTCGCGGTAGTCCGTGACCAGCCGGTCGATGTCCTCGCGCTCCAGCACCTCGTTCTCGAGGAGCGTGTGCGCGAGCGCTTCGAGCAGCGGGCGGTTCTCGTTCACCAACTTCAAGGCGCGCCGGTGGGCGAGGTCGGTGAGGTACTGCTGCTCCTCGTCGACCTGGCGCCGCGTGTGGTCGGACATCGAGTAGTCGTCGGTGGGCACCTGCTTGGACATCAGCTCGGTTCCCATGCCGTACTGGGTCACCATCGAGCGGCTGATCTCGTGCACCTTGCGGAGGTCGTCGGACGCGCCGGTCGTGATCTCGCCGAAGATCAGGTGCTCGGTCACGCGGCCGCCGAGGAGGACGACCATGTAGTCGAGAAGTTCCTCCCTGGTCTTCAGGTAGCGGTCCTCCTCCGGGAGGTTCAGCGTGTACCCGAGCGCCTTCCCGCGCGGGATGATCGAGATGCGGTGGACCTTCTCCACCGACTCGAGCAACTCGGAGCAGAGCGCGTGGCCCGCTTCGTGGTAGGCCACGACCTTCTTCTCGTGGTCGGTGATCACACGCCGCGACTGCATGCCTGCCACGACCCGCTCGAGAGCCGCCTGGAAGTCCTTTGTAACGAGCCGCTCGCGGTGGTCGCGCCCGGCGAAGATCGCCGCCTCGTTGCAGATGTTCGCCAGATCGGCGCCGGTCATGCCGCTCGTCTGGCGGGCGACGGCCTCCATGTCCACGTCCTCGGCGAGCGGCTTGCCGCGCGTATGGACCGCGATGATGGCGCGCCGGCCCTTCAGGTCAGGCGGCGTCACGAGGATCTGGCGGTCGAAGCGGCCCGGCCGCAGCAGCGCCGGGTCGAGCTTCTCGAGCAGGTTGGAGGCGGCGATCACGACGACGTTGTCCGCGGCGCCGAAGCCGTCGAGCTCCACCAGCAGCTGGTTCAGCGTCTGGTCCTTCTCACCCGAGATGTCGTTGCCGCGCGTGGCGCCGACCGCGTCGAGCTCGTCGATGAACACGATCGCCGGCGCGGCCTTCCGGGCGTGGCGGAAGAGGCGGCGGATGCGCGCGGCGCCGAGCCCGGCGAACATCTCGACGAACGACGATGCCGACTGGGCGAAGAACTTGGCGTTCGACTCGCGCGCGACGGCCTTCGCGAGGAGCGTCTTGCCTGTGCCCGGCGGCCCGTGAAGCAGGATACCCTTCGGGACCTTCGCGCCGAGCCGCTTGAAGCGCTTCGGGTCGCGCATGAACTCCACGACCTCGCGCAGCTCGTCCTTCGCCTCCTCCACGCCCGCCACGTCGTCCCAGCGCACCGAGCTCGAGGACGAGGGCGCGATCTCCTGCGGCTTCGTACGCGGCATGTACTGGACCATCCAGACCACGGCGATCGCGATCAGGCCCATGAAGATGATCGGCAACCAGGTGAGCGCGAAGCCCTCCATGCCGTCCCAGAAGGAACCGCCGCCGTCGCCCACGGTCACGTCATCGACCGCGGACTCGACGCGGACGGCGTCCGCGCCGTCGTCGCGCCTGAGAACGTGGGTTGAGGTGTCGAAAACCCAGCCGTCCGGCAGCTCGGCGCCCGGTTCACGGAGGGCGGCACGGAGCTGGTCGCTTGCCTCGGTGCAGGTCAGATCGGAGCTGTCGACCAGCGTCAGCTCATAGGGCCCCCGCTCGAACCTCATCTCGCCGAGTTGCTGCGTGCGGGCGACCTCGAAGGGAATGTTGCAGGAGGCCGACCCGCCTCCCGCCGCGGGCGCCGGGGCAGCCGGGAGTGCGAGCACCACCAGCGCGGCGAGCAGGGGCAGACTTGGGAGGGGCCTCCTCATCCAGTACCCCAATCGGCCATCCGCGGCCGCGGCATGAGTCCTACGACACCCGCTCTAGCCGGGGGTTAGGCCTGAAGCGCCGCCCGGCCTTCGCACAATCGCGGCCCTCCACGCGAACGACGTCGGCGGTGAAGTCGTCGGCGCCCTGCACCAGCGAGCTTCCGACCCCGTAGGCGTCGACCGGCGCGCCGGCCTTCTCGAACGCCAGGATCTTCTCCGCGTCGAAGCCGCCGGATGCGACGATGTGGACATGTTCATGGCCGGCGGCGTCGAGCGCCTCGCGCACACGCCGCACCAGCACCTCGTTGACGCCGGCCGGCTTGAAGTCGCCCATGTCCGGCCAGAGCGAGCGGTCGACCATCAGCTCGGAGGTGTCGAGGCGGACGCCCCAGAGCCTCTCTCCAAGGGCATCGGCCACCTCGAGCGCCGTCCGGACGGAGTCGTTCTCGAAGTCGACGAGAACGGTCACGTTCATCTCGTCCCCGAACCGGTCCGCGAACGCGCGCGCGGCGGCCACGGTGTCGCCGGTGTAGGCCGCGATCAGGCCGTGCGGCACCGTTCCCACCCCTCGGCCGCCCCACCACGAGGCCTGGGCGTCGGTCGAAACGCCGATCGCGCCCGCCAGGTGGGCGGCGTAGCCGTCGCCCGTCTGGACGAGCCAGTGGTCGTGGCGCGCGGGGAAGAACAGGATCGGCTTGCCGTTCGCGGCCTCTACAACCGCGCGCACGTTGCGCATGATGCGTGTGCGCCGCGCGAGCACGCCGAGGTAGACCGTCTCCAGGTGCGCGAAGAGCGCGTAGTCCCCGTCGATCTGCAGGACCGGCTCCCAGGGCTCGACCTCGTCGGTCTCGTGAAGCGCGTGCACCTCGAGAGCGCTCCAGTCGTCCGAGCAGAGCTTCAGTACCGCGATCGCCTCGTCGATGCCGCCCAGAATGGAGTGATGCTTCTGGAAGACCTGGATCGTCACCGCCGGCCGGTGGCCGGTCTCGACCAGCAGCTGGCGCGTGAAGTTGAAGTACGCGTCCGTGTAGTAGCCCTCGCGGATCCTCTCGACGGGGAGCCGGAAGACCTCTGGGTCAAGCCGCGAGCGGGTGGACGCGCTACTGGCCATCCTCTACTCGCAGGATCTCCGCGAGTGCGGCCCTGCCGACCTCGAGCTGGTCCTCGGTCGGCTCGCGCGTGCCCACCGCGCGCTGGATCTCGAAACCCGGGCGCCGCATCAGCCGGGTGAGTGCCGAGTCCGGATGGCGCTCCCCCCAGGCGAACATCTCAACCGCCACCGCGGCGCTGCCCAGGCCGACCGCCGCCTCCGCGGCGGGGCCGCGCAGCCCTGCCCTGCGCATCGCGACGTTTCCGACGGCGGCCGCCGCCAGCATCGGCGCCACGAGGTGCGAGCCGCAGCGGTCGTGCTCCTTGTCGGCGTCCGCCGCATCCGAGCCCTCCTCGTAGCCGGCGATCGCCTTGTGCTCGACGCCGTGGTACGCGGCGAGGTCGCCGCTCCGCAGCGCCAGCAGCGCCGGCGCGACGCTCACCAGCGCGACCGCCGCCTCGCGGCCGGCCGTGCGCGTGCTCGGGCTGCGCGCTCCCGCCGTGCGGATCAGCTGGCCGGCGAGCGCGGCTGCGCCCATCGTGCCGAGCGTCTTCATGTCCTGCATCGGGAGGCGCGCCTCGGGCAGCGCACGCTTCACGAGCGGGATCACCGCCATGGCCTCGGCCAGCTTCACCACGCCGCGAACACCCGGCACGCGCTCGGACGCGCGTCCGCCGAGGTCGGGCTTGCGTCCGGAGGCGACCTTTAGCGCGCCGCCCGTGTCCCGCACGGCGGCCGCCCAGTGAGTTGGCCCGTGGACGAGCAGCCCGTTGCGAAGGGCCATGCCGCCAAGCCGCAGCTTGTCCTCGGGAACCGGAGCGGTCAAGACTGCGCCGCCAGCCGCGGCTTGTCCAACTGCGTCATGCTCAAAGGTTAGATGCTCGCCGCCGGACTCTCCTACCGCGAAAGCGGTCCTGCGGACGGGCCGGTGGCCCTGCTCCTGCACGGCTACCCCGAATCGTCGTTCATGTGGACCGCGGTGATGCCGGCCCTCGCGGATGCCGGCTGGCGCGCGATCGCACCCGATTTCGCCGGCTTTGGCGACTCGCCGCCAGATCCGCCGGGTACCTGGGAGCGCCGCGTGGAGTCGGTGGAGCGCTTCCGGCAGGAGCTCGGCATCGAGCGCTGCGTCCCCGTGATGCACGACTGGGGAGGCCTGATCGGGATGTGGTGGGCCTGCGAGCACCCCAATGCTGTGGAGGCGCTCGTCATCAGCTCTACGGGGTTCTTCCCCGACGGGAAATGGCACGGGATGGCGCGGGGGCTGCGAGAGCCGGGCACGGGCGAGCAGCTTCTGGAGTCCATCGACCGGAACGGGTTCGGCGCAGTCCTGCGCCAGCAGTGCCCGAGCATGACCGACCAGGCGCTCGACGAGTACTGGAAGGCGTACGCGGACGAGGAGCGCCGCCGCGGTCAGCTCGAGATGTACCGCTCGGGTGACTTCTCGAAGCTGGAGCGCTTCGACCTCGCCTCGCTCGGCGTGCCGACCCTGCTCGTCTGGGGCGAGGAGGACGAGTTCGCCCCGGTGGCGGGCGCGCATCGCTTCGAGCGCGAGCTGCCGGACACCGAGCTGGTCATAGTGGAGGGTGCGCGCCACTTCGTCTGGGAGGACGCGCCCGAGGAGTGCGCCGGGGGGCTTACGGACTTCCTAGCCCGTGTTCGCGGCTGAGGCGCTCGATCGATGAGAAGTCCATCTCGACGCCGTAGCGCGCCTGGAGCTCGGCGAGCCCCGCCAGATCGCGCTCGGGGCGAATGGGTGGGATCAGCTGGGCGAGCTCCTCGAAGTAGCGCTCGAAGCCGGCCGGTGAGATCACCTCCAGGATGCGCGCCGGCCGATCGGCCGGGTTCCAAAATGCGTGCCGGATACCACGCTGCTTGGCCACGAGCTGGTCGGCGCCCGCGGTGAAGACCTCGTCGCCGACCTCGAAGCCGACCTCGCCCTCGAGCACGTACGAGTACTCGTCCTCGTGCTGGTGCACGTGCGAAGGACCGGCCAGGGTGCGCGCTGCGATCGGGTGCTCGACGATCGAGAAGTCGGAGGCCTGGATGAGCAGACGGGCGCCGAAGGGCCCGTCGATGAGCGTCTGAGGTGTCTGCACAGTGGTTGTCATGTAATCACTGTACACTCTGTTTAGTGAAACGCAAGTACGAGTTGAAGGCGCGCGCCGAGAAGCAGGCGGAGACGCGCCGCCGGATCACGAAGGCAACCGTCGCCCTGCACGAGGAGGTCGGGCCTGCCCGCACGACCGTCGCCGAGGTCGCGCGGCGTGCGGGAGTGACGCGGCTGACCGTCTACAACAACTTCCCGGAGGAGCGGGAGCTCTTCGCCGCGTGCCAGGGCCACTGGCTCGACCAGCACCCGCCGCCCGCACTCGATCCCGGTGACGGCATGGAGGCCGTGCTGCGCTCGCTCTACGCCTGGTACCGGGAAACCGCGCGGATGGCCGAGAACGTGCGGCGCGACCGCGCTCTGGTGCCGGGGCTGGATGCACTGATGCGCGACACGGGCGATGCGCGGATGGCGAGCCTGGCGGAAGCGCTCGGCGGCGGCCCGCTGATCGCGCTGGCGCTCGACTTCTGGACCTGGCGGCGCCTTGCGGCGGAAGGGCTCTCCGACGACAAGGCCGCCTCGCTGATGGCGCACGCTGCGAGACTTTCGTGAGTGGAGGAGCGCCTGTTCGAGATGGAGGAGCCGGCCCAGGCTCCCGCCCCGGCCGACGTCGCCGGCCAGCCCCTCGCTGCGCGCATGCGACCGCAGTCGCTCGGCGAGTTCGTGGGCCAAGGGCACCTGCTGGCGCGCGGGTCGGCGCTCCGCACGGCGATCGAGGAAGGGCGCCCGCACTCGATGATCCTGTACGGGCCGCCTGGCACCGGGAAAACGACGCTCGCGCGGCTGCTCGCCGTCAACGCACGCGCGGCGTTCGAGGAGGCGTCGGCGGTCAACGCGGGCCGCGCCGAGGTGCGCGCCGTACTGGACCGCGCGCAGCACCGGCTCCAGACGAGCGGCGAGCGCACGATCTTCTTCCTCGACGAGATCCACCGCTTCAACAAGGCGCAGCAGGACACGCTGCTGCCGGCGGTGGAGGACGGGCTCGTGGTGCTCGTGGGTGCGACCACCGAGAACCCGTACTTCGAGGTGAACTCGGCGCTGCTGTCCCGTTGCCGGATCTACGAGCTGCGCCCGCTCGACGAAGAGCACGTGCTGGCGCTGCTCAGGCGGGCGCTCGGCGCCGAGGGCGGTCTTGCGCAAGCGCGGGACGGTGCCCCGCGCGCCACGATGCGTTCCGCGGATCCGCCGCGTGTCGACGACGACGCGCTCGAGTTCCTCGCGGCTCGCGCGGCCGGTGACGCGCGCACGGCGCTCTCGGCGCTCGAGCTCGCGGCCGAGACGGTCGGCGAGGGAGGCGCGGTGACCATGCGGGTGGCGGAGGACGCGCTCCAGCGCAGCGCGATCCTCTACGACAAGGGCGGCGACCTTCACTACGACCTGATCTCGGCCTGGATCAAGTCGACGCGCGGGTCCGATCCGGACGCCTCGCTGCTGTACCTGGCGGCGATGCTCGAGGGCGGCGAGGACCCGCGCTTCATCGCCCGGCGGATGGTCGTGTTCGCCAGCGAGGACATCGGCAACGCCGACCCGAGGGCGCTCGAGGTGGCCGTGAACGCCGCACACGCGGTCGAGCACGTCGGGATGCCCGAGTGCGCGCTCAATCTCGCGCAGGCGGCCGTCTACCTGGCGCTCGCACCGAAGTCGAACGCCTCGTACGAGGGGATCAAGCGCGCGCGGGCATGGGTGCGCGAGCACGGGACGCCTGAGCCGCCCGCGGCGCTTCGCAGCGCCGCATACCCGGGCGCAAAGAAGCTCGGGCGCGGCCTCGACTACGACTATCCGCACTCGCACCCCGAGGGCGTCTCGGAGCAGGAGCTGATGCCGTCGGAGGCCGTGGGCGAGCGCTTCCTCGAGCTGTCCGAGCACGGCGAGGAGGCGGAGCTGCGCGAGCGCTTCGAGCGAATCCGCCGGGCACGCGGCCGCGACTGACACAATCCCGGCCCATGGAAGCGGCACTGCGGCCGGCCGAGGCCACCGAGCTCGAATCGTTCAGCCCGCTCGACGGCACCCGCCTCGGCGCCGTTCCGGCCATCACACCGGACCACGTCCAGTCGGTGGTCGACGACGTGGCGAGCGTGCAGCCTTTCTGGGCCCAGCTTCCGCTGGTCGATCGCGCGCGCTACATGCGCCGCGCGGGCCAGGCGATCATCGATCAGATCGACGAGCTGGCCGAGCTGCTCACGCGCGAGCAGGGCAAGCCGCTGAACGAGTCGTACTTCATGGAGCTGCTGCCGACGATCGACTCGCTGCGCTGGATCGCCGACTCTGCGCCTGAGATCCTCGATGACGAGCGCATCCCGCTGCCCATCTTCCTGAAGCAGAAGCGCGCCCGCTTCACCTACGAGCCGCTCGGGGTGGTGGGCGTGATCGCGCCTTGGAACTACCCGTGGTCGATCCCGTTCGGCGAGGTCGCGATCGCGCTGATGGCAGGCAACGGCGTCGTGGTCAAGCCGGCTTCGCTGACGCCGCTCATCGGGCAGCGCATCCAGGAGATCTTCGAGCGCGCCGGCGTCCCCGAAGGCCTCGTCCGCGCGATCCACGGTGGCGGCGCCGTCGGCCAGGCGTTAGTCGAGTCCTCTGCGGCGAAGATCTTCTTCACCGGGTCGGTCGACGTCGGCCGTCAGGTGGGCATCGAGTGCGCGCAGCGCATGAAGGGCTCGGTGCTCGAGCTGGGCGGCAAGGACGCAATGATCGTGTGCGACGACGCGAACCTGCCCAACGCGGTCTCGGGCTGCCTCTGGGGCGGCTTCGCGAACGCCGGCCAGACCTGCTCGGGAATCGAGCGGGTGTACGTGGTGAAGGACGTGGCCGACCGCTTCGTGGAGGGCGTGGTCGAGGGTGCGACGGCACTAAGGGTGGGCGACCCGCTCGACTGGCAGACCGAGGTCGGGCCGATGATCTCGCCCGAGCAGCTACGCCTCGTGAAGGAGCTCGTGGACGACGCCGTGGCGAACGGCGCGACGCTCCACCGCGGCGGCGCGGACGAACCCTTCTTCCGGCCGGCCGTGCTCACCGACGTGACGCACGACATGCGCATCATGCGCGAGGAGATCTTCGGGCCGGTCGTGCCGATCGTGACCGTGAAGGACGAGGACGAGGCGATCGCGCTTGCGAACGACTCCGAGTTCGGCCTGGGGGCGTCAGTCTGGACCATGAACCGCGCCAAGGGCGAGCGGATGGCGCAGCGCGTGGAAGCGGGGATGGTCTGGGTGAACGACCACATGTTCAGCCACGGCGCCTGCTCGTGCTCATGGGGCGGCGTGAAGAGCTCGGGCCTGGGCCGCTCGCACTCCAAGTTCGGCCTGTATGAGTGCGTGAACATCAAGCTCGTGACGTGGGAGCCGTCGCGCACGCGCGACTTCTGGTGGCACCCCTACGACGAGGCGCTCGGCAAGGCGATGCAGGCGTCGGCGCGCCTCCTCTACGGCCGCGACGCCGACAAGCCGGGTGCGCTGCGGCGCGGACTGTTCCCGCTCGCGCGCGTGGGCGGTAAGACACTGCGCGACGTGTTCAAGCGCTGAGGCGCTGCCGCGGCGCAAGCCGCGGGCGGTGCCCGCAGCGCAGCCTCGCTTCTAGACTCTCTGCAATGCCGGCACAGGCCTACGCGGGCAAGGAATGCGTCTGCCAGCTCCGGAAGGGTGTTTGCGACCAGAGCTGCGTTCAGGGGATGCTCGACACCCCGTTCTACATCGCTTGCCTGAAGCTGAGCGGGCGGCGTTGCGTGGTCATCGGCGGCGGTGACATCGGGCTCGAGAAGGTCGAGGGACTGCTGGCCTGCGAGGGCGAGGTCACGCTGATCGCCCCGGAAGCCATCGAGCCGCTACGCGAGCTCGCCGCCGAGGGCTCGATCCGCTGGGAGCAGCGCGAGTACACGGGCGTCGCGGACCTCGAGGGCGTGTTCATGGTGATCGCGGCGACGAACGACACCGACGTGAACATCCAGGTCTACGACGATGCCGAACGGCGCGCGATGCTCGTGAACGTGGTCGACGTGCCGCCGCTCTGCAACTTCATCCTCCCGGCGATCATCCGCACCGGCCCGCTGGCGATCGCTATCTCGACGGCAGGTGCCTCGCCCGCGCTCGCAAAGCGGATCCGGGACGAGATCGCCGACGAGTACGGCGAGCCCTACGCGCGCCTGGCGATCCTGCTGAACGAGGTGCGCGGCTGGGCCAAGGGCACGCTTCCCACCTACCAGGACCGCAAGGTCTTCTTCGAGTCGATCGTGAACGGCGACCCCGACCCGATCGAGTTGCTGCGACGCGGCGACGAGCAGGCCGTGCGCGACCTGATCGCAGCGGCGCAGCGGGTCTACCAGCCTGCCTGACGAGCTCACACACATCGACGAGGCCGGGAACGCCCGGATGGTCGACGTGGGCGGCAAAGAGGTGACCGACCGCCGCGCGCTGGCCCGCGCGGTCGTGCGCATGGCGCCCGAGACGGCGGCCGCGGTGGCGCGCGGCGACGCCCCAAAGGGGGACGTGCTCGGCACGGCCCGCATCGCCGGCATTCAGGCCGCGAAGCGCACCTCCGAGCTGATCCCGCTCTGCCATCCGCTGGCGCTGTCGTTCGTCGACGTTCGGCTCGTCGTGGCCGGCGACCGGGTCGAGATCGAGACGGAGGCGCGCACGACTGGCCAGACCGGCGTCGAAATGGAGGCGCTTACCGCGGCGTCGGTGGCTGCGCTGACCGTCTACGACATGGTCAAGGGCATCGAGCGCGGGGTCGAGATCGCCGAGGTAGTGCTGCTCGAGAAGTCCGGCGGCCGCCACGACTGGCAGCGCGAGCCGTGAGCGCCCGCGCGGCGGTGCTCAGCATCTCGACCACGCTAGCCGGCGGCGGGGGCGAGGACGTGTCCGGACCGGCGCTCGTTCGCCTGTGCGAGCAGGCGGGGCTCGACGTCCAGCACGAGGTGGTCTCGGACGACCGCGAGTCGATCGTGTCGGCGCTCAAGCGGCTCGTGGACCACGAGGGCGTGCGCTTCGTCTTCACGACCGGCGGGACGGGCCTCACGATCGACGATGTGACGCCCGAAGCGACGCGCTCGGTGATCGAGCGCGAGGCGCCCGGCTACGCCGAGGCGATCAGGGCGGACTCCCGCGAGCACACGGCGCTGGGGCTGCTCACCCGCGGCGTGTCCGGAGTGCGCGGTCGCACGCTGATCGTGAACCTGCCGGGCAACCCGAAGGCGATCGAGCAGTCCTGGCCGATCCTCGAGCCCACGCTCGAGCACGCGGCGCAGCTGCTGGAGCGGTCCTAGGGCCCGAGGCCCTTGTCGCGCAGCTCGCGCTTCGCAGACTCCGACTTGCCGAGCGCATCGAGGCCCATCCCACTGAGCACCGGCGGCGCCTTCGTGAACTGGATCTCGGAGTACTGGACCACCTCGACGAGGTTGCCCCACGGATCGCGGAAGCGAAGCCCGCGGCTCGGCTCGATCTCGACGCCCGCATCGATGAGCGCCTGCCGGACCTGTGCGCGGTCGTCGACCACGAGGCCGAAGTGGCGATGGCGGTCGGCGGCGGGGTCCTCACCCTCGGCGAGCGCCAGGAACTGGTCGCCCATGTCGAGGAAGGCCATGCGCGCAACCCGCCCGCGCAGCTCGAGCTCGAAGATGCGGCCGTAGAACTCGACCGCCTCGTCCACATCGCCCACGGAGAGCGCGATGTGATTGATCCCTACCATCCGGGCCACCTGCTGAGCTTAGGCTCGATTGCAAGCTTAGGCCCAGTGACAGGTTCGAGGCATAGTTCTCGCGAAAGACGGGAATCAGGCCTCAAGGACGGTGGGGAGCCGTCCGATGTAGTGCTGTAGGAACTCCTGCTACCAGGAGGGGGAACCGATTGTCCGCGTTCGCGCGGCTCGTGCCGATGTTCGCGTGTGCGCTCACGCTTCTGTGGGCGCCCTCTACATATGCCGCCGCCCCACCCGACTTCGTCGGGATCACCTCCGACGACGCCTGGGCCGGTGAGGGCCAATACCGTGTGAACGCGCTTGCCCAACAGCACGCGGTAGGCGTGCGCCTGATCCGCCAGGTTTTCGACTGGACGCAGGTCGAGACGTCGCCTGGTCACTACAGCTTCGGCAACTACGACAGCTTCGTGCGCGACGCGGCGGCGAAGGGGATTGCGGTGCTCCCGGTGCTCCACAACCCCCCTCCGTTCTACTGGCGCGGTAGCAGCATGCGGCCGTGGTGCCCGCCCCGCGACCTCTCGACCATGGCCGCCTACGCGCGCGCTGTCGTGCGGCGCTACGGACCCGGAGGCTCCTTGTGGAGGGAGAACCCGGGCGTGCCCGCCATGCCGGTCCGCTCATGGCAGATCTGGAACGAGCCCAATCTCGCGATCTACTGGTGCAACCGCCCGAACGCGCGCGAGTACGCGAGCATGCTCCGCGTGGTCGGGAAGGCCATCAAGAGCGAGGATCCCGGCGCTGAGATCGTCACCGCCGGCCTCCCCGACACGAAGCTGAAGTCCGCGATGCCGCTCGCGAGGTACATCTCACGCCTGTACCGCGCGAAGGGCAAGCGCTACTTCGACACGCTCGCGATCAACGGATACGCGAGGAGCAACGCCGAGCTGTCCGCGCTGCTCCACAAGGTCCGCCGGAAGATGAATCGCCATGGCGACAGGCGCGCACGGCTCTGGATCACCGAGATCGGGTGGGGCGATGGGGGTCCGCCGAACCGCTACAACGTCGGCGCGGCCGGACAGGCCACGCGCATCCAGCGGTCATACAGCCTCCTGGCCAAGCTCGCACCGAAGGTGCGGCTGCGTGGGGTCGTCTACTACGCGTGGCGCGACTCGCCACCGTACCCGCCCAAGTACAACGACATGTGGGGCCTTCACACCGGGCTGCTCGACGTGAACGGCAACCCGAAGCCGGCGTACTACGCGTTCTCGCAGGCGGTCTCCTCCGCGGTCGCCGCTCTTCACTGAGGCGGCGCCGGCCGCCATAGGCTTCCGCCCCTGTGGAAGCGGCGATCGAGCTCGAGCATCTTGAGCGGCGCTACGGCGAGCGGGTGGCGCTCGCCGACGTGAGCGTGAGCGTGCCAACCCGGGCCACGCTCGCGGTCCTAGGCGGCAACGGCGCGGGCAAGACCACGCTGTTGCGCGTGCTCGCCGGGCTGCTCCGGCCGCACGGAGGTAGTGCGCGCGTGCTGGACGCAGCGCTGCCGGGAGAGCGCTGGAAGCTGCCGGCACAGGTGGGCTACGTCGGCCACGACCCGCTCCTCTACCGCGAGCTGAGCGGACGCGAGAACCTGCGCTACCACGCAGCGCTGCACGGCGTCCCGGACGCCCGGATCCACACCGTCCTCACCGAACTCGACATCGCAGATCGCGCCGACGAGCCGGTCCGCAATCTCTCGAAGGGGCTTGTTCAGCGGCTCGCCATCGCGCGCGCCGTCCTGCACCAGCCCGCACTTCTTCTGCTTGATGAGCCGCGCGCCAATCTCGACCCCTCGGCGGCAGAGCTCACCGAGCCCCTGATCGGTCGAGCGTCAGGACGGACACGAGTGCTCGTGAGTCATGACGTGCAGGGTGCGCTCGAGGAGTCGGACATCGCCCTCGGACTCAGATCGGGGCGCCCCGCGCGGGTCGACGCGGAGCTCTACCGGTGATCGCCGCTGCCCGCACGATCCTCCGCAAGGACCTCTTGATCGAGCTCCGCACGAAGGAGTCCGTGCCGGCAATGGTGCTGTTCTCGATCACCGTCTACGTGCTCTTCCACTTCGGCCTGGACCGTGACTCGCTCGACGGCGAGCTCGCATCGGGCGTCCTCTGGGTGACGCTGCTGCTCGCGGCGGTGATAGGCGTGTCGCGCCTGTTCGCAGCGGAGCGCGAGCAGGGCGGAATCGATGGGCTGCTGCTGGCGCCCGTCGATCGCACCGCGCTGTTCGTGGCGAAGGCTGCGGCGCTGTTCGTCTTCCTGTGCGCGGTCGAGCTCGTCGCGGTGCCGGCATTCGCCCTGCTCCTGCTCGGCCCGGACTTCGGCGGCGCCTTCCCGGAGCTGCTGGCGGTGCTCGCGCTCGGCAACCTCGGCGTCGCAGCAGTGGGTGCGCTGGTGGCCGCGCTCGCCGCCGAGACGCGCGCCCGGGAGCTGATCGTGCCGCTGCTCCTCCTGCCGCTGCTCATGCCGGTGCTGATCGCCTGCGCTCAGGCGACCGAGCCGCTGTTCCGGCAGATGGCCAGCAGCGAGGACCTCGGCCGCTGGCTTGGGCTGCTCACTCTTTACGATGTCGTATTCGTGCTTCTCTCAGTCGCGGTCTTCGACTTCCTCCTCGAGGACTGATGTATTCCAAGGGCCTCGCTCCATTCGCCGCAGCGACCGCCGTGACCATGACGACGGCGTTCGCGCTCGTTTTCTTCTGGGCGCCGAACGACGCGGACCAGGGCTTCGTCCAGAAGATCTTCTATGTGCACGTGCCGATGGCGATCGTGGCCCTGTGCGGCTTCGTGGCCGGCGGCGTCTTCGCCATCAAGCACCTGCGGAGCGGCGACTCGTCCTGGGACCTGCGCTCCTATGTGGCAATCCACCTGTCGATCATCCTCGGCGTCGGTGTGCTCGCGACCGGGGCGATCTGGGCCAAGGCCTCGTGGGGCCACTGGTGGGTCTGGGACGAGCCGGTCCTGGTCTCGTTCCTGGTGGTCTTCCTTCTGTACTGCGTCTACTACCCGCTGCGCTTCTCGATCGAGGACCCTTCGCGCCAGGCTCGCTACTCATCGGTCTTTGCGATCACCGCTGGCGCGTTCGTGCCGCTTAACTTCGTGGCGGTTAGGATGGCCGAGTCGTTCACCCACCCGCGCGTGCTCTCCCAGACCGGCGGCGACCTGCCCGGTGACATGCGGCTGACGTTCCTGGTCTCCCTGCTCGGGATGGCACTCCTGTTCGTGACGCTGTGGAAGCTGGAGCTGACCGCCAAGCATGCGTCGATGCAACTCAAGAAGCTGAGAAACCGTGCCCGCGTTGCCGCTTGACGAGGCCGGGAAGTACGTCGCGGGAGCCTACGTGGTCTTCGTCGCGCTCATCCTCGTTTACGTAGCCATCATCGCGGCGAAGATCGCGCGCATCGACCGCCAGATCTCGGAGCTCGTGGCCTCGGAGGACGACGAGTGACCGGCGAGCTGCTCGCAATCGGCGCGAACCACAAGACAGCGCCGCTGCCGCTGCGCGAGAAGCTTGCGCTCCCCGACGGTCGCGCCGCGCGTGTGATGGCGGAGCTGGTCGCCGAGGACGCCGTGCATGAGGCGGTGGCGATCTCCACCTGCAACCGAACCGAGCTCTACCTCGTGACCGCCGACCCCGTCGAGGCGGAGAACATCGCGCTCGGCATCCTGTCGCGGCAGGCGGAGCTGCGGCCGACGGAGCTGCTCGGCGCCATCTACTCGCTGCGCGGAGCGGCCGCCGTGGAGCACCTGTTCTCGGTCACGGCGGGCCTCGACTCGATGATCGTCGGCGAGGCCGAGGTGCAGGGCCAGGTGAAGCGCTCGTACGAGATGGCGCTCGTGGAGGGCGTGTCCGGCCCGATCGCGAACCGGCTCTTCCGCGATGCGCTCGCCACCGGCAAGCGCGTGCGGACCGAAACCGAGATCTCGCGCTCGAGCGTGTCGGTGTCGTCCGTGGCGGTGAAGCTGGCATCTGACTTCCTCGGCGATCTGACGAACCGCCGGGTCCTGGTTATCGGCGCGGGCGAGAACGCCGAGCTCACGGCGCGCGCGCTGCGCGACAGGGGCGTCGAGGCGCTCTTCGTGGCGAACCGCCGCTACGACCGCGCGCTCGGGCTCGCACAGCGGTACGGCGGCCGCGCCATCCCGTTCGACTCGCTCCCGGGCGAGCTCGAGCACGCCGACATCGTCGTGAGCTCGACCGGGGCGCCCCACCAGATCATCGGCCGTGAGGAGCTCGAGTTCGTGGCGGCCTCGCGGATGGGCCGGCCGCTCGTGATGATCGACCTCGCGGTCCCGCGCGACATCGCGCCGAGCGTGCGCGACTGCCCGGGGATCGCCCTGCACGACATGGACGACCTCCAGGCGGAGGTGGCGCGCAACCTCTCAGGGCGCCAGGCGGAGGCCGAGGAGGCGCTCGTGATCGTGCGCGAGGAGGTGGCGCGCTTCGGCGAATGGCTCGACAGCCTCGACGTGGTGCCGACGATCTCCGCGCTCCGGCGACGCGGCGACGAGATCGTGGAGCAGGTGCTGCGCGAGAACGAGTCCCGCTGGGAGTCGCTCTCGGAGGCGGACCGCGAGCGAGTGGCCGCGCTGGCGGGCGCGGTGGTGAACCGGCTGCTGCACGAGCCGACGCGCATCCTGCGCGGCGCCGCCGGCGAGGGAACGTCGTACCGGTACGTGCACGCGCTGCACGAGCTGTTCGGGCTCGAGGCGGCACTGGCGCCGCTGAAGGAGGCGCCCGCCGACGTGACCCGGCTCGACGCCCGCCGCCAGCGCGGCGGCCGGTGATCCGACTCGGAACGCGCGGCAGCCCACTGGCCCTGGCGCAGGCCCAATGGGTTGCAGACCGCCTACCCGCCGAGGTCGAGCTGGTGCCGATCAGGACCGCAGGCGATCAGCCAAGGGGGTCTGACCCCGTCACCATTCCGGGCACGGGGTCTGACCCCGTCACCGTTTTGGGGGACAAGTCGCGTTTCGTCAAGGATATCGAGGAGGCGCTGCTTGCGGGCGAGGTCGACCTTGCCGTGCATTCCGCCAAGGACGTGCCGGCTGAGCTGCCGGACGGGCTCGCCATCGTCGGCGTGCCTCCACGCGCCGACCCGCGCGACGCGCTCTGCGGCGCTGCGTCGCTGGACGAACTCCCAGGGGGCGCGGTGGTGGGTACCGCGAGCCTTCGCCGGCGCGCGGCGCTCGCAGCCCTGCGGCCGGACCTCGGCGTGCGTGAGCTGCGCGGGAACGTCGACACGCGGCTCCGCCGGCTCGCGGAGGGCGACTTCGACGCGGTCGTACTGGCGGCCGCGGGGCTCGATCGACTTCGGCGGTCGGATGAGGGCTCGCCGCTCGACCCGCTGGCGTTCGTGCCCGCGCCGGGGCAGGGATGTCTCCTCCTGGAAGCTCGCACGGACGACCAAGCAGCCCAGGCCGCGGGCTCGGCCATCACCGACCTGAACGCCCTCGCCTGTCTCGCCGCGGAGCGGGCCGTCGTCCGGGAGCTGGAGGCCAGCTGTCACACGCCGATCGGCGCGCATTCGGTGACGACCGACGATGGTCTCCATCTCACCGCGTTCGTGGGGCTTCCGGACGGCTCGCACTGGATCCGCGACGAGCACGAGGCGGGCGCGGCCGATCCCTCGGCGCTCGGCGCGGCCGTCGGAAAGCGGATGCTCACCGCGGGCGCCGCGGACTTGCTCGCGGAGGCCGAGCGCGCGCTGGCGCCGGGTTAGCGCGGGTAGCGTTCCGCGCGTGAGCGGCATCGTCTATCTCGTCGGCGCCGGGCCGGGTGATCCGGGCCTCATGACCCGCCGGTCGCTCGACTTGATCGCCGCTGCAGACGCGATCCTCTACGACCGCCTGGTCCCGCCGGCTGCGCTTGACGGCGCGCGGCCGGATGCGGAGCTCCGCTACGTCGGCAAGGAGCCGGGCGCGGCGGCGCTCACACAGGAGCAGACGAACGAGCTGCTCGTCGAGCTGGCGCGCGCCGGCAAACGCGTCGTGCGCCTCAAGGGCGGCGACCCGTTCGTTTTCGGCCGGGGCGGCGAGGAGGCCGAGGCGCTCGCAGCAGCCGCCGTGCCATTCGAGGTGGTCCCGGGCGTCACCGCGGGCGTGGCGGCGCCAGCGTATGCCGGAATCCCGGTCACGCACCGCGACGCGGCGTCGGCCGTGGCCTTCGTCACCGGGCACGAGGATCCGGGCAAGCCTGGCTCCGCGCTCGACTGGGACGCGCTGGCCCGCTTCCCCGGCACACTCGTCTTCTACATGGGCATCAAGAATCTGGCGCTGATCGCCGAGCGCCTCACCGCGGCAGGACGCGAACCGGCCCAACCCGTCGCCGTGGTCGAGCGCGGTACCCAGGCGGGGCAGCGCACGATCGTCGACTCGCTCGGCGGCATCGCGGCGCGGGTGGAGGCAGACGAGATCAGGCCGCCTGCCATCACGGTGATGGGACCGGTCGCCGGGCTCCGTGAGACGATCGCCTGGCTCGAGCGGCGCCCCCTGCACGGCGAGGTGGTGGCGGTCACGCGCGCCCGTGCGCAGGCAAGTGAGCTCGCCGCGCGGCTGCACGAGCTGGGCGCCGAGGTGGTGGAGACGCCGGCGATCCGTATCGAGCCGCGGCCGGTCGAGGGTCAGCTGCGCGCAGCGATCGACCGGATTCAGGACTATGCGCTCGTCTGCCTGACGAGCCCGAACGGAGTGCGGCTGATGTTCGAGGCGCTCACCGCGGCCGGGCACGACGCCCGGG
>JBKPME010000076.1:0-14053 GCA_046731915.1 Actinomycetota bacterium | reverse complement strand
CCCGGTCGGACACAGCGCCAAGCTAGCGCCAAAGCGCAGGCGACAATGAACCATTGGCCTACGTGATCAACTGCGATTGCGGCCACGTCTCTCGCGGTGAGACGGAGGAGGAGCTCGTGCAGGAAGCCAACCGCCACATGGACGAGGTTCATCCCGGTATGGCGGGGAAGGTGTCCCGGGAAGACCTGCTGGCGATGGCCGAAGAGGTCTGACCGCCGAGCCGGCGCCAAGGTCTCACCAAAGCTCGGCCAACGGGACGGAAACGCCCGGATTCGATCCTCCTCCCGACAGCTCTACCAATCGCGAGGAGGACGCATGGCGCCGGATCGACCCGCTTCGTTCTACGACTCTCCCATGGAGGCCGCGAAGGCACCTCCGGAGAAGCTCCTGTACCTGACCTGCCTGCACCGCGGCACGGGCGTCGAGCGGCCGGACTTCGTCGCCGTTGTTGACGCGGATCCGGAGTCGGGCTCCTACGGCGAGATCGTGCACGAGACACCGATGCCGCACGTCGGCGAGGAGCTCCACCACTTCGGGTGGAACCGCTGCAGCTCGGCGTGCCACGGGCCCGACCGATCGCACCTGATCGTGCCTGGCTTCCGCTCATCTCGGATCTACGTGCTGGACGTCGCCGAAGACCCGCGACGGCCGCGGATCGAGCATGTGGTCGAGGCCGAAGAGCTCACCGAGAAGACGGGCTACACGCGTCCCCACACCGTCCACTGCATGCCCGGCGACAACGTCGTGGTGAGCATGCTCGGCGACCGCGATGGAGCGGGCGCGGGCGGCTTCGCCGTGCTGGACGCACGGGACTTCGAGGTGAAGGGGCGCTGGGCGAACGGCGGCGAGCGACCGCCGCTCAACTACGACTTCTGGTACCAGCCGCGCAAGAACGTGCTGGTGTCCTCGGAGTTCGGCGAGCCGAACGCCTACGAGCCCGGCTTCGAGATCGACGACGTTGCCGCGGGCCGATACGGGCGGCGCCTGCACTTCTGGGACCTGGCCGAGCGGCGCCTGGTTCAGACGCTTGACCTGGGCGACGAAGGCCTTCTGCCGCTGGAGGTGCGCTGGCTCCACGACCCGGACTCGGAGGAGGGATTCGCGGGCGCGACGCTGGCGAGCAACATCCTCCGCTTCCACCGCACGAACGGCGCCTTCAGCGCCGAGGCCGTGATCGCGGTCGAGAACGAGGAGCTTGACGGGTGACCGCTGCCAGGCGGAGTGCCGGGTTTGATCACTGACCTCGTGCTGTCGATGGACGACCGCTTCCTCTACCTCTCGAATTGGCTCCACGGCGATCTGCGCCAGTACGACGTCTCCGACCCGTCCAACCCGACGCTGACCGCTCGGCTATGGCTCGGCGGCTTGCTTGGGAAGGCGAACGACGCCGGCCGCGAGCTCGGCGGGGGACCGCTGATGATCCAGCTGTCCCTGGACGGGCGACGGCTGTACGTCACCAACTCGCTCTACTCGACCTGGGACAACCAGTTCTACCCCGAGCTTCGCTCCTGGCTCCTCAAGGTCGACTGCGACCCGGCCGGCGGCATGGAGGTCGATCGGGACTTCTTCGTGGACCTCCACGACAGACCCGACGGGCCCGCGCGTGCACACGAGGTCCGGCTCCAAGGGGGAGACTGCACGACGGAGATCTTCCAGTGACGGCCGTTCCGATCGCCCACGTCGGCGGGGTCCCTGTCGAAGAGACGCTTGCGGCTCTCGGCCCGACCGTGATGCTGTTCGCCGCGGTTGCGTCCGCTCGGATCAGCGCGCTGATTCGCAGCCGCCAACGGAGGTGACCCAGGGCTACGCAGCCTGCGACTCGCCCGCGGCCGGCTCCTTCTCCCTCGCGGCGCCGGTCTCCGCCAGGAATTCGACGAGGACGTCGTTGAAGGCCTGCGGGCGCTCCGCCATCGGGATGTGGCCGGTGTCCTTCATGACCACCTTGCGGCTGTCCTCGATCAGGCGCTCGAACTCGTCGGCGTCGCGCACGGGGATGATCGAGTCCTTCTCGCCCCATACGATCAGCGTGGGGACTTTCACCTCGGGCAGCCGGTCGCGGAAGTCGTAGTCGAGTGACGCTCGCAGGGCGTCGTCGAAGCCGGGCTTGCCGGCGCCCTTGATGAAGCCTTCGTAGGCGAGGTCGGCCTTGAGTAGTCGCGGGTAACGGGCGACCAGCGCCAGCGAGAAGTGTCGCGTGACCGGCCGGGCGGCGAGACGGCGATGCCGCGCGGCGGTATTCGTCGCGAGCGCTGTGGCGACGCGCCCGAAGGTCAGGATCGGGGCGGCGAGCGTCTCCGCGCTCGAGATGCCGGCCGCCGAGACGAGCACCAGCCGCTCGACGCGCTCGGGGAACTGGATCGCCACCTCGGCGGCGATGTAGCCGCCCATCGAGTTCCCCACGAGCTCCACCGTGTCGAGGCCGAGCGTGTCGCACAGCGCGTTCACGAACCGGCCGTAGCGTGGGATGCTCATCCGCTCGTCGTCCTCCGGCTCGGGCGTGAGGCCGAATCCCGGCAGGTCCATCGCCACGACGCGCCGGTCGAGCGCCAGCCGCGGGATGTTCTCGAGCCAGTTCTGCCACTGCCCGCCCAGCCCGTGTACGAGCACCGCGGGCTCCTCGTCGTCCGAGTCCGCGCCGACGTCCACGTAGTTCATCGGCACGCCGTCGACCTCGACGCTCTTCAGCTCTCGCAACCAATCGGTCTCGCGCCAATTCGGCGCGGCCGCGGCGCCGTAGTCCCCTGCCGCCTCGCGATAGCCCCACGGGGCAGACGGCACCGCCCCGGGGCGAATCAGCCTCCGCTCCATCCTCCCTACTGTACGGAGCCATGGCGAGGATCGCGCTGGACATCGACTCGACGCTGCACCACTACTGGGACCTGCTCCAGAGGATCGCCCGTGAGCGCTACGGGGTCGAGCTGCCCTACGAGGAGCAGCGCGACTGGGGCATCACCGTCCTCGAGCGCGACGCCATCGTGCACTGCGTCGAGGAGTCGCATTCGGACGAGAACATCGCCGCCGGGGTGCCCTATCCCGACGCGGTCGAGACGGTCCGCGCCTGGCACGACGCCGGCCACTGGATCCACGTGACGAGCCACCGCCGGCCGAGCACCTACGAGGCCACCGCCGCCTGGCTCGACAAGCTCGGCATGCCCTACGACGACCTCCACTGCTCGTTCGACAAGGTCCCGAGATGTGTCGAGCTGGGTGTCGATGTGCTCGTGGACGACAGTCCGGTGAACATCGCCAAGGCGCGCGCCGAGGGCATCGTCGCGGCGACGATCATCCATCCCTGGAACGAGGGGGTCGTCGCGATAGACGGAGTCATCGGAGCCGCGGACTGGAGCGGCCTGAAAGCCGCACTCGATCCAGTCCTCGACCGCCTCGACGCGGCGCCTGCTTGAATCGGCGTCCATGGCCGAGCCGCGGCGCACAACCCTCTCGATCCGCGAACGCGAGGCGCCGACGACGGCGCTCGTACCCGCCGAGGAGCTAAAGAGGCACCTCCCCGGGGTCGAGCCCGAGCGCCAGCTGAACGACTGGGGCCGCTCGGAGCGGATCGAGGGCATCTACGACCGGCTCGTGGCCGACTTCTTCTACCGCTACTGGTTCCGCGCCGAGGTCGAGGGGATTGAGAACGTGCCCTCCGCCGGCGGCGCGCTGCTCGTCTCCAACCACGGCGGAGCGCTGCCGCCCGACGCCGCGATGATCGCCAAGGCGATCAAGGAGGAGCACACGCACCCTCGCCCGGTGAACATCACCGTGGAGCACTTCTTCAAGGGCTATCCCGGCTTCAGCGCGCTGCTGCCGAAGATCGGCTGCGTGCCCGCCCATCCGGCGAACGTGCACCGCCTGCTCTACGACGAGGAGCAGCTCGTTCTCGTGTTCCCCGAGGGCCGCAAGGCGACAGAGAAGCTCTACAAGGACCGCTACCGGCTGCGCCGCTTCGGGCGCGGCGGCTTCGTCGAGGCCGCCATGCGCGCGCAGGCGCCGATCGTGCCGATCTGCGTGGTCGGCGCCGAGGAGTCCGCGCCCGTATTCGCCCAGGTCGGGCTCATGCAGCGGCTCACCGGCCTCCTCTACTTCCCGATCACCCCGACCTTCCCGCACTTCGGGCTGCTCGGTATGGCCGGCTACCTGCCGGCGAAGTTCAAGCTGCGCTTCCTCGAGCCCATCCAGTTCGACGAGGAGGGGATGCACGAGGACAAGGCGCTCGTCCAGACGGTCGCCCACGAGGTACGCGCCCGCATCCAGGAGGGCCTCTGGGACATGCTCGCCAAGCGCAAGTCGGTCTGGTTCGGGTAGCGGCGTGGACTCGAAGCGCATTCTGATCACCGGCATCTCGCACTACTGGGGCGGCAGGCTCGCCCAGGCGCTCGAGGCGTTCCCAGAGATCGAGGCCGTGATAGCGGTGGACAACGAGGAGCCCAAGGTCGAGCTGGAGCGCACTGAGTACGTGAAGGTCGGTGCGCAGCACGCGCTGCTCCGGCGCGTGGTCGAGGCGGCTGAGATCGACACGGTCGTCGACACCCGCCTCGTGGTCGACTCGGCCGTGATGCCGTCGTCCCGGGCTCACGAGAACAACGTCATGGGGACGATGAACATCCTGGCCGCCTGCAGCGGCGCGGACTCGCCGGTGAAGAAGGTCGTCTTCAAGTCGTCGACCCACTTCTACGGCTGCCACCAGGACGACCCCGCGTTCTTCGACGAGACCATGCGGCGGCCGCACCCGCCGCGCACCGGGATCGAGCGCGACATCGTGGAGGCCGAGGCGGCGCTGAACGAGTTCGCCGAACGGCATCCGGAGACAGCGGTGTCGATCCTGCGCTTCGCGAACGTGCTCGGGCCGTCCGTCAAGACGTCCCACATCAAGCTGTTCTCCCTGCCGGTCGTGCCGATGATCCTCGGCTTCGACCCCCGCTACCAGTTCGTGCACGAGGACGACGTCGTTCACGCGCTGGAGCACGCCGTCAAGCACCGCGTGCCGGGCACCCACAACGTCGCCGGGGACGGGGTGCTGGCGCTGAGCGAGGTCGCCGGTCTGCTCGGCAAGACCTACGCGCCGGTACTGCCGCCGTGGGGGACCGGCATGGCCACCGCGGTGATCCGCCGGCTCGGCATCGAGATCCCGCCGGAGGCGCTCGAGCAGATGCGCTTCGGGCGCGGAGTGGAAAATCGCCGCTACAAGGCGGCCGGGTTCCACTACCAGCACACGAGCCGCGAGACGGTCGTCAAGCTCGCCGAGCACCTGCGCCTCCACCCGGTGGTGCGCGGGGCGCAGGAGCCCTACCGCTACGAGCGCGAGGTGGAGGACTTCCTCCGCTGGAGCCCGCATGTGAAGAACACGCGCGACAGGGCCGTCTCGGCGCTGAGCCGCGCCCAGCTCTCGGAGCTCCAGCGGCTGCTCACGAGCTTCGCCGACACGACCGGGATGGACCTGAGGGATGACGTCCCGGACCGGGCCGCCGAGGCCGAGCGCCGCGCGACCGCTGCGGAGGAGGCCGCGCGCGAGGCGGCGGGCCGCGCCGCGCGGGCGGAGAGAGCCGCCGAGGAGCGGGTGAAGGCCGCCGCGGACGAGCGCGCCCGCCAGGAGCGTGCCCGCCAAGAGGAGGAGCGCGCCCGTCAAGAGGAGCGCGCGCGTCAAGAGGAGGAGCGCGCCCGTCAAGAGGAGCGCGCCCCGGTGGGGGAGCCCGTGGACCACTACGACGATCTCGCCGCCGAGGAGGTGATCGCGCTGCTCGGCTCGCTGGAGCACCATGATCTCCAGACGCTGCGCGCATACGAGCGCGATCACGCCAATCGGACCAGGGTCCTCAGCGCGATCGACTCCGTGCTGGCCAGGCGCGGATCGCGCGTTTAGTACTCGCAATCGGCGCCCCAAACCGCGCTCACCCGCCGGGCGCATAGCTACCCTAAGAGACCTTCCATGAGGCACCGCTGGTTCATCCTCGTGGCCGTCCTCCTCTTGGTCTTGATCGGCGGCGCGGTCGCAGCCTTCGCGTACGACAGCTCGCGCGATGACCTGATCGCGCAGGGCGTGACCGTCGCGGGCGTCGACGTGGGCGGCATGACCACCGACGAGGCCCGTCGGGTGATCCAGCGAGAGCTCCAGGAGCCGCTCGAGAAGCCGATCAGGGTTCACCGCGGGCAGACGCATTTCACCCTCTCGGCCCACGACGCCGGCGTGACGGCCGACGTGGGCGGCATGGTGGACGAGGCGCACCAGGCGAGCCGCGACGGCAGCATCTTCAGCCGCGTCGCCCGCGACATCACCGGGGGCGAGGAGAACGCCCAGGTGCCGGCGCGGGTCAGCTACTCCTCAAGCGCCGTCCACGACCTGGTCGAGCGCGTCCGCAGCAAGCTGAACCGCCCGGCGAAGGACGCCCAGGTGGACTTCCCCTCACTCGAGAAGGTGAAGGAGCAGAACGGCCGCAAGGTCAAGGCGGCCGCGCTCGAGCAGCGGATCGCTCAGGCGCTGACCGTGCCGGGGGTCGAGCGCAGCGTCCGCGCCCCGGTCCGGATCGTGAAGCCGAAGGTCACGCAGGCGGACCTTGCCGACAAGTACCCCGTCGTGCTGGTGGCCGACCGCTACAACTACAGGCTCCGGCTCTACAAGCACCTGGCTCTCCAGAAGGAGTACACCGTCGCGGTGGGCGCCGTGGGCTTCGACACCCCGGCCGGGCTCTACCACATCCAGAACAAGGCGGTGAACCCGGCCTGGTCGGTGCCGAACGCCGCCTGGGCCGGCAGCCTGGCCGGCACCGTCGTGCCAGGGGGCACGCCCGAGAATCCGCTGAAGGCGCGCTGGCTGGGGATCTTCGACGGCGCCGGCATCCATGGGACCGACCAGACCTACACGCTCGGCTCGGCGGCCTCACACGGCTGCATCCGGATGTCGATCCCCGACGTGATCGAGCTGTACGACCAGGTGCCGGTGGGGGCGCCGATCTACATCGCGTAGTCCTCGCACGGCGCTCTGGTTCCGGCGAACGACGGCATTAAAGGGTGGACCGTCCTGCTTTAGGCCGCCATATGCGGCCCTAGTTAGGACGCTTCCTTCTTCAATGTGGTCGTTCGCGGGCGTAGCTTCGGCCGCCCGGGGTCAGACCCCGATCTCCGCCACGGGGATCTCCTCCCATCCCTGCTCTCGAAGCAGGTTCCGGCGGTCGGTGTGTCGAATGCACAAAGTGCCGATGAAGATGCCGCGTTCGCGCTTTCGCAAGACCGAATACCACATCGTCGAAGCGTCGCTCGGCCCCTGGATCGGGTGCCAGGGACGCACCGGCTGCTCCTGGTCGTCGGCTATCCCGGCGTCGACGAGCTGAGCGCGTGTAGCCACACGTCCGTCCTCCGTGTTGACGAAGAAGACACCCACTCCGGTCGAGGCTAGCTGGCACGACGCGCTCGGCCGCTTCGACGACTGGCAGCTCGCCCGGGGGATGGGGGAGAAGACGCGGCGCGCCTACGGGGTGGACCTCGCGCAGCTCGCCGAGTGGGCCGCCGGCCGCGATCTCGACCCGCGCGCGCTCACGCACCGGGAGCTGCGCCACTTCGCCGGCGTGATCTCGGAGCGCGGCGCGATGAAGTCGACGGTCGCTCGCAAGCTCGCGGCGATCCGCACGTTCTACCGGCACCTGGTCGAGCGGGGCGAGCTCGAGGCGAACCCCGCCGAGCTCGTGTCGAGCCCGAAGAAGGACGCCTACCTACCGAAGGTGCTGAAGCCGGACGAGGTGGCCGAGCTGCTCGAGCGAATCCCCGCCTCCACGCCACTCGACCTGCGCGACCGCGCCCTGCTCGAGTTGGCATATGCGGCGGGCCTCCGGGCAGAGGAGCTGGTGAAGCTCGGCCTAAAGAGCCTGGACCCCGATGCCGAGGAGGTGCGCGTGGAGGGAAAAGGCGGCCGCACCCGGATCGTTCCCGTCGGAGAGCACGCCTGGCGGGCGCTCGAGCGCTACCTCGCGCGCGGGAGGACCGCGCTGAACACGGGCGAGAGCGAGGCCTTGTTCCTGTCGAAGACGGGCCGCCGGCTATCCACCTCCGACATCCGCAGGCGGCTGAAGCTCCAGACTCGCCGCGCGGGCGTCTCGCCGCATACCCTCCGCCATTCCTTCGCCACCCACCTGCTCGAGGGCGGCGCGGACCTTCGCACAATCCAGGAGCTGCTGGGACACTCCAGTATCAGTACGACCCAGACATACACTCGGGTAGAGTCGAAACGCCTCAAAAGGGCGTACGCGCGCTCTCACCCGCGCGCGTGAATCAGGACTCGTATGGAGACAAACCTCAAGGCGATTGAGCTAAGAGACCTCTGGCGCCGCTACAAGGACGAACGAGATGAGAAGGCCCGCGAGCGGCTCGTGCTCGCATACGCGCCGCTCGTCAAGTACGTAGCGGGCCGGATGTCGAGCGGCCTGCCCTCTCATGTGGAGGAGGCCGACCTGATCTCCTACGGCCTGCTCGGCCTGATCTCAGCGATCGAGCGCTTCGAGCCCGAGCGCGAGATCAAGTTCGAGACCTTCGCCATCACCCGCATCAAGGGCTCGATCATCGACGAGCTGCGCTCGCTCGACTGGGTGCCGCGCTCCGTGCGCACCAAGGCGCGTGAGATCGAGCGCGCCAACGCGAAGCTGGAACACGAGCTGCACCGCGCGCCGACGGACCAGGAGATGGCCGAGCAGCTCGGCGTGGACGTCGAGGAGTTCCAGGAGTCACTCGTCCGCATCTCCAACTCGTCGGTGGTCGCGCTCGACGAGCTGTGGACCGTCTCCGACGCGTCCGGCGACCAGGTCTCCCTGCTCGACACGATCCAGGATCCCCAGGCGCTCGACCCCGCTACGGAGATGGACACGACCGAGATGAAGGACCGGCTCGCCGATGCGATCGCGCGGCTGCCGGAACGGGAGAAGCTCGTCGTGGCCCTCTACTACTACGAGAACCTGACGCTCAGGGAGATCGGCGAGGTGCTCGGCGTGACCGAGTCGCGCGTCTCCCAGCTCCACACGAAGGCCGTGCTGCGCCTGAAGTCGCGCCTCCAGGGCGATCCCATCGGCGAAGCCGACTAGCGGCCGCGAGCAGATGCTCGGTCGCCGCACGAACCGCCAGAGTGACGAACTGCGGGTCCGGGCGAGCCAGCAGGCCGCGCTTGCCGCGCTCGGCCAGGAGGCGCTCTCGGGAATGCCGCTCGACGAGCTGCTCGGGACGAGTGTGGCGACGGTGGCGAGGGAGCTGGGGGTCGAGCAGGTGGCGATCCTCGAACGCACTCGCGACGGCCGCGGGATGCTCGCGCGGGCGGGAGTCGGCCTCCCCGACGGGGTGCTCGGCGGGGTCCTGCCTCTCGACCCGTCACAGCTCGCGCGGGATCTCGGAAGCGAGAGCATGATTGCGGCGGACATCGGCGTCCCGAGGCAAGAGTTCGGCGTCATCGAGGCGCACGGCGCGGCCGCCGGGCAGTTCAGCGATGAGGATTCGCACTTCCTGCAGGCGGTGGCAAACGTGCTCGGGGCGGCCGTGGACCGGGCCGGCCACGACGACCTGGTGCGCGACAGCGAAGCTCAGTTCCGCGAGCTCGCCGACACCACGCCCGCGCTGATGTGGATGACCGACGCCGAGGGCGACGTGACGTTTGTGAACCAGGGCTGGCTTCGATTCACCGGCGGAGGCGCGGGTCCAGCCACCCCGTTCGGAGGCAGCGCCCACCCCGATGACCGCGAGGAGCTGCGCCGCCGCTGGCGCGACGCCTCGCGACGGCGCACGGAGTTCCGCTACGAGTACCGGCTGCGCCACGCCGCGTCGGGCGGCTATCGCTGGGTGCTCGAGCTCGGCACGCCGCGCTACTCGGGCGGCGAGTTCGTGGGATACGTCGGCACCGCCACGGACATTCACGAGCGGCGCGGCATGGAGGAGGCGCTGCGCGAATCGGAGGCCAGCTTCCGGGAGCTCGCCGACACAGCCCCGGCAATGATGTGGACGACCGGCACCGACGGGCTGATCACGTTCGTGAACGAGGGCTGGCTCCGCTTCACGGGCACGACCTTCGAGGAGGAGATGGGCGCGAGCTGGGCGCTGGGCGTGCACCCCGACGATGCCGAGCTCGTGCTGTCGAGCTGGGACGAGGCACTCGCCGCCCGCCGCCCGTGGGAGGGGGAGTACCGGCTCCACCACCACTCAGGCGAGTACCGCTGGATCAATGACCGCGGCGTGCCGCGCTACGTGGGCGGCCACTTCGTGGGCTACGTGGGCACGGCGATCGACATCCACGAGCGCAAGACGATGGAGGCGCACCTTTTCGAGGTCTACCAGCGCGAGCACCGGATCGCGGAAACGCTCCAGCGCAGCCTGCTGCCCGAGCGGCTGCCGCCGATCGACGGCGTCGAGATGGCGGCGCGTTACGTGCCCGGCGGCCGCGGGGCCGCGATCGGAGGCGACTGGTACGACGTGCTCGAGCGGCCCGACGGCAGGGTCGCGCTCGTGGTGGGGGACGTGGCCGGACATGGGCTGCGGGCCGCTGCTTCGATGGGTCAGCTTCGCAATGCCTTCCGCGCCTACGGGATGGTCGAGGCCTCCCCGGCCGAGGTGGTGGCCCGGATCAATCGGCTCGTGATGAGCGGCGTCGAGCAGGTGATGGCCACCGTGCTCTACCTGGTGCTGGACCGCGAGACCGGGGAGGTGTCGTTCAGTGCCGCCGGGCATCCACCACCGTTGGTGATCGCGCCCGGCGGCTCGAGCTTTTTGGAGGGCGGCCGCTCTGTCCCGATCGGCGCCGCCGACCCCGCCGTCTTCCGCGAGTCGACGGCCGTCTTGCCGCCCGGCTCGGCGCTCCTCCTCTATACCGACGGGCTGGTCGAGCGCCGCGACGCGCCGCTCGACGACCGGCTCGACCAGCTGGCCGCCGTGGCGGCCGGCGCGGACGACGATCTGACCGATCTCTGCGAACGCGTTCTCAGCGGGGTCCTCGGCGACGGGGACCCCGAGGACGACGTGGCGCTCCTGGCAGTCCGGCCGCTGCCCGCGACCGAAAGCCAGATCAGCCTCACGCTGCCCGCCGAGCCGGGCTCGCTGGCGCCGCTGCGGCGGCGGCTCGCGCGCTTCCTGCATGCGACTGGCGCGTCGGAGATCCAGCAGTACGAGATCACGCTCACCATATGCGAGGCGGCCGGCAACGCGATCGAGCACGCCTACGGCCCGGGCGACGCGACCTACGAGGTGGACGTGGCCTTTGAGGAAGGCGAGCTCACCGCGAGGGTGCGCGACACGGGCAGCTGGCGCGAGAAGCGAGGCGAGCACCGCGGGCGCGGACTTCGCATCATCGAGGACCTTATGGACGAGGTGGCGGTGGAGCGAGATGAGGCGGGCACGCTCATCCGCATGCGCCGGCGGATCCGCGAGGACCGAGCTGCGTGACCTCGCCGGCAGAAATCGTCCTCGACCGCCGTGGCGGGCATGTCGTTGCGCGGCTGAGCGGCGAGGTGGACATGTCGAACGCGGCCTACCTGCGCGAGCAGCTGCTTGCCTCCATGCCGAACGACGCGCTTGCGCTCGTGCTCGACATCAGCGGCACCCGCTACCTCGACTCTGCGGCGATAGAGGTGCTGTTCGACGTCTCGCGGCGCCTGGGGCGGCGCCGCCAGGAGCTCCGGCTTGTGATGCCGCCGAGCTCACCGCTCCGGCGCGTAATCGAGCTGACCGAGGTCCACACGGCTGCGCCGGTTTATGAGTCGTTGGATCTGGCTGTCAGCGAGTAGTCTGGCCCTCGCACCTCGAGGGAAGGAGACGGGATGGCGCACGAGTCGCCGAAGAGGATTCGCAACGTGGCGTTGGTCGGCCACCGGGGCAGCGGGAAGACGTCCGTGAACGAGGCACTCTTGTTCGAGGCGGGCGCCATCAACCGTCTCGGCTCGGTGGCAGACGGCACGACGGTCTCGGACTCGGCGTCCGACGAGAAGTCGCGCGAGATGTCGATCTCGGCGAGCCTCTCGTCGTTCCGCTGGGACGACCGCAAGATCAACCTGCTCGACACCCCCGGAGAGCCCAGCTTCGTCAGCGACGCCCTCGGGGCGCTGCGTGTGGTGGAGAGCGCGGTGTTCGTCGTGAACGGCGTGATGGGCGCCGAGGTCACGACGAGCCGCATCTGGGAGCGCGCCGCCGAGCTCGGCCTGGCCCGCATCCTGTTCGTGAACATGCTCGACCGCGAACGCGCCGATTTCTTCCGCACACTCGAGTCGCTCAAGCAAGCCTTTGGCCAGCACGTCGTGGCAACCGAGATCCCGATCGGAGCGGAGCACGAGCTCCAAGGCGTGATCGACCTCATCGACATGAAGGGCTACCGCTACGACGGCGCCGGCCGCGAGAACTGCGAGGAAATCGAGATTCCCGAGGAGCTGCGCGCGCAGGCCGAGGAGTACCGCGAGAAGCTGATGGACGAAGTGGCCGAGGTCTCCGAGGCGCTCATGGAGCGCTACCTCGAGGGCGAGGAGATCTCACACGAGGAGACGGTCTCCGCGCTGAAGCAGGGCGTCACCGAGGGCCATCTGTTCCCGGTCACGTGCGGCGCCGCCACCCGCAACCTCGGCATCAACCGGCTGCTCGACGCGTTCGTCGAGGATCTGCCCTCGCCGGCGAAGCGCGGCGCGGTCGACCTGGACGGCGTGGAGCTCGAGCCGGATGAGTCGAAGGACATGGTGGCCTTCGTCTTCAAGACGCTCGCCGACCCGTACGCCGGTCGCGTGAACCTATTCCGCGTCTACCAGGGCGTATTGGCGCACGATTCGCAGGTTCACAACTGCCGCGCTCACGTGAAGGAGCGCATCGGCCAGCTGCTCGTGCCGCAGGGGAAGGAGAACGAGCACGCGGACGAGTTCGGCCCGGGCGACATCGGCGCGGTGGCGAAGCTCAAGGAGACGCACGCGGGCGACGTGCTCGCCGCGAAGGACATGGAGTGCCCGCTGAGGCTGCCGCAGATGCCACGGCCCGTCATGGCGTTCGCCATCGAGGCGAAGGCGAAGGGCGACGAGGAGAAGATGGGCCAGGCGATCCGCCGGCTCCAGGAGGAGGACCCGACCATCGACTTCCACCGCGACACGGAGACCGGAGAGCAGATCCTGGCCGGCATCACGCAGATCCACGTCGAGGTGATCGTCGACCGGATGAAGGAGCGCTTCGGCGCCGAGGTGGAGCTGCACGCGCCGCACGTGCCCTATCGCGAGGCCATCAAGGGCGCCGCCAAGGCGCACGCCCGCTACAAGAAGCAAACCGGCGGCCGCGGGCAGTTCGCCGACTGCCACATCGAGATCGCGCCGGGGCCCGACGGCGGGGGGCTTGAGTTCGTGAACGCGATCAAGGGCGGCGTGATCCCGGGCGGGTTCATCCCAGCGGTCGAGAAGGGCGTGCGCGAGGCGATGCGCGTGGGAACGGTCGCGGGCTACCCGGTCCAGGACGTGAAGGTGACGCTGTTCGACGGCCAGCACCACTCGGTGGACTCGTCGGAAATGGCCTTCAAGATGGCCGGCTCGATGGCGTTCAAGGACGCCATGGAGAAGGCCCAGCCGACGCTGATGGAGCCGATCATGACCGTGACAGTCACGGTGCCGGAGGAGTACGTGGGCGATGTGATCGGCGACCTCAACTCGCGGCGCGGGCGCCCGCTTGGCATGGAGCCGAAGGGCGGCGTCACCGAGATCAAGGCCGAGGTGCCGATGGCAGAGATGCTCGAGTACGCGCCCGATCTGCGCGCGATCACCGGCGGCCAGGGCGAGTACTCAATGGACCTCGCCCGCTACGAGGAGGTGCCCGGCCACGTCGCGCAACAGGTCGTGCAACAAGCCCAACAGGAGAAGGAGGCCGTCAAGGCCTGATCTATCCTGGGGGCCGTGAAGAAGGAGCTCCGGCCCATCCACGACGCCGTCAGCTGCGACGTCTGTGGCCGCACGATCCTGAAGGGCGAGCGCGCCGAGTGGTACCTGGCGCCCGGCGGCCATCGCCGCCAGGTCTGCGACCTCTGCGCGGTGCGCGCCCAGCACCACGGCTGGATCCGCGAGTCCGCCGCCGGCGATCTGCC
>JBKPME010000075.1:0-6512 GCA_046731915.1 Actinomycetota bacterium | reverse complement strand
TGGAGTGCGCGGACCTCGACGAGGCGCTCAAGCAGGCTGCGCGGGTGCCGGCCGCGCGCTGGGGGACGGTCGAGGTGCGCCCGGTGATGGCGCCCGACGAGTGGTTGAACGTCTCGCGCGAGGCCGGCGCCGACCTGCCGGAAGAGGCGGTGAAAGACTTGGCGTGAGCGGCGGCGCTGACCCGGCCGCGCCGGTCGCGGCGGCAATCGCGCGCGCGTTCCGCGACGAGCGCGCGACTGTCCTGGCCACCCTGATCCGACAAGCCGGCGACTTCCAGCTGGCCGAGGACGCGGTGCAGGACGCCTTCGAGGCGGCGGTCACAGCGTGGCGGCGCGACGGCGTGCCTGCCAAGCCGGGCGCGTGGATCACGACGGTGGCGCGGCGGCGGGCGATCGATCGGTTGCGCCGGAACCGGTCGGTGGCGGATCGCGCCGAGCGGCTGGCCGAGCTGACGCGCCTGGATGCCCAGCACGAGGACGAACCATCCGTGGACGACGAGAGCTCGATCGTTGACGACCGGCTGCGGCTGATCTTCACGTGCTGTCATCCGGCGCTTGAGATGCCGGCGCGCGTGGCACTCACGCTGCGGGCGCTCGGCGGGATGTCGACCGGCGAGATCGCCCGAGCGTTCCTGGTAGCCGAGCCGACGATGGGCAAGCGGATCGTGCGCGCGAAGCGAAAGATCGCCGACGCGCACATCCCCTACCGGGTGCCCGCAGACGATGAGCTGCCGGACCGCCTCCGTGGCGTGCTGCGGGTGGTGTACCTGATCTTCAACGAGGGCTACGCGGCCACCGAGGGCGATCGCCTAGTCCGCAGTGAGCTCTGCGACGAGGCGATCCGGCTCGGCGAGCTGCTGTGCCGGCTGATGCCCGACGACGGCGAGGTCTGGGGGCTGTCGGCTTTGATGCTGCTGCACGACGCGCGCCGGGCCGCCCGCGTGGATCCAAGCGGACAGTTCGTCGCGCTCGACGAGCAGGATCGGTCGCTGTGGGATCAGGACCGAATCAATGAGGGCCTCGCGAGACTCGCGCGGGCACTGCGCCTGCGGCGTCCAGGCGAGTACCAGCTGCAGGCCGCGATCACGGCCCTGCAGATCCAGGCACCGGATGCCGAAGCCACCGACTGGCCTCAGATCGCCGAGCTGTTCGGCGCTCTGGCCAGCCTCAACCCGTCGCCGGTCATCGAGCTCAACCGCGCCGTCGCCGTCGGGCTGGCCACCGGGCCCGCCGCGGGCCTGGCGCTGCTCGAGCCGCTGCTCGGCGATTCGGCGCTCGAGCGCTACCAGCCGCTGCACGCTGCTCACGCCGAGCTCCTGATCCGCGCGGGCGACGCCGCGGGCGCTGCTCGCGCCTACGAGCGGGCGATCGCGCTCAGCGCCAACGCCGTCGAGCGCGCGGAGCTCGAGCGCCGCCTGAGTGCGCTGCGCTGATTCCGGGGGCTGTCCAAATGACCCCCCGTGCTGCGACGTCCTTGTATGACGACACAACACACCGACATCTCGGCGCAGCCCGACCCGCGCCGCTGGTGGGCACTCGCGCTCCTCTGCGGCGCCTTCTTCATGGTGATCCTCGACGCCAACATCGTGGCGGTGGCGCTGCCCTCGATCGAAGCCGACCTCGGCTTCTCGGCACAGGGCCTGCAGTGGGTGCTCAGTGCGTATCTCCTGAGCTTCGGCGGCCTGCTGCTGCTCGGAGGACGGGCGGCCGACCTGCTCGGGCGCCGCCGCCTGTTCATGGTCGGTCTCACCTTCTTCACGGCGGCCTCGCTGCTCTGCGGGGTCGCCTGGTCGTCCGGCGCTCTGATCGGCGCCCGTGCATTCCAGGGCATCGGGGCGGCGATCATGACCCCCACCGCTCTCTCGATCGTCTCCACGACCTTCCCCGAGGGTCCCGAGCGGAACAAAGCGCTCGGGATCTGGGGGATGATGGGCGCTTTCGGCGCCACAGCGGGATACCTCATCGGGGGCCCGCTCGTCGACGGCCCCGGCTGGGAGTGGATCTTCTTCATCAATATCCCAATCGGCCTGGGAGCGCTCACGCTGGCGCCGGCACTGCTGCACGAGAGCCGTGGCGGGCCCCAGCGGCGCAGCTACGACCCCGCCGGCGCGCTGACGATCACGGGCGCCCTCCTGCTGCTCGTCTACGCGCTCGTCGAGGCGCCCGACGTCGGGTGGGGAGATCCCCAAACGCTCCTCCTCGGCGCCGGCTCGGCCGTGCTCCTCGCAGCCTTCGCGGTAATCGAGTCGCGCCATCCGGCGCCGCTCGTCCCTCTCCGTCTCCTCCGCTCACGCACGCTCGCCGGGGCCAATCTCGTGATGCTCCTTTTCGGCACCGTCGGGTTCGGCATGCCGTTCATCCTCACGCAGTACGCCCAGCAGGTGCTCGGCTACTCGGCCCTCGAGTTCGGCACCGGCTTTGTGGTAACCCCGGTTGCGGCCGCGGCCGGCATGATCGTCGCTCAGGCCGCGGTCCAGAAGGTCGGCTTCAGGCCGGTCGCCGCGACGGGCATGGCACTCCTTGGCGCCGGGTCGCTCCTGCTCACGCAGGTGTCCGTCGACGGCAGCTACTTGGGAGACATCTTCTTCGGGCTGCTCGTCTTCGGGCTCGGCATCGGCCCCGCCTTCGCCACGGCCACAATCGCCGCCCTCGCCGGGGTCGCCGAGCGCGAGTCCGGGGTCGCGTCGGGCCTGAGCAACACCGCCTTCCAGATCGGCGGAGCGCTCGGCGTCGCCATCGTCTCGACGGCTGCCGTCTCCCGCTCCGAGGACTTCCTGGGGGCGAACGATGGCGCGAATCCGCTGCTCGTGCTGACCGAGGGCTTCCAGTCCGCCTTCATCGCCTGCTCCGTGCTCGCCGGGATCGGCGTCGCGCTGGCGCTCGCGCTGTTGGGCCCGCCGCGCAGGACACCGCAGGAGCGGCTCGAGCCGCTCCCCGCGGTCGTCGGCGCGGAATGAGAAACCACAACAAGGAGAGAAGCCAATGGCCGATCATCACGCAACGGAGACACACCCGACCGCGTCGCCCCAGGAATGGCAGGCCGCAAGCGATGAGCTCCTCGCCGAGGAGAAGGAGCACACCCGTCACGGCGACGAGCTCGCTCGCAAGCGGCGTGACCTTCCCTGGCTGCCCGTCGAGAAGGAGTACCGCCTGGACACGGACGAGGGTGAGCGGACCCTGACGGAGCTCTTTAATGGGCGCTCCCAGCTCCTGGTCTACCACTTCATGTTCGGGCCGAGCTACGAGGCGGGGTGCCCCGTGAACTCGTCGATGGTGGACGGCTTCGACGGTCTCGTGCCGCATCTCCACGCCCGCGACCTGACCCTGATGCTCGTTTCGCGTGCGCCGCTGGCGAAGCTTCAGGCCTACAAGCGGCGGATGGGTTGGAGCATTCCGTGGGCCTCGTCGGCGAACAGCGACTTCAACTTCGACCTCGGGGCTTCTTCAACCGAGGAGCAGATGCGCGAGCAGATGCCGCGGATCGGGGGTCGAGAGGTCGACCTGGCAGAAGCGCTCGAGGGCTTACCTCCGATCGCGCATCAGAACGCGGCCGCGTGCGGGACCGACGTCCTGAGTTACATCTGCGAAGCGCCAATGGCGAGCGCCTTTGCGCTCCAGGACGGCGCCGTCTACCAGACCTATACGACCACGTGGCGTGGGCTCGAGTTCATGATGGGCTACTACCCAATCCTCGACCGTGCGCCGAAGGGACGCGACGAGGGCGACGACGACTGGCAGACCTGGATTCGCCGCCACGACGAGTATGCGCAGTACTAACCCCGGTTAGGTCCGCGACGAGCGTGGGCAACGGCCAACCGCCTCAGCTTGACCCATCATGCAGCCGCGACGTGTGCGAGCTCGGCGGCGACGGCCGGGGCGCCGGCCCCGATCAGCCAGCCGAGCGGAGCGCCCGGCAGGTAGCGCTCCATCAGGCTCGTCACCGTGTTCGCCTCGTCCTCATTCAGCTGCGCGCGGCCGCCCGCGGCCCGCGCGATCGCCTCGCGCACCATCAGCAGATAGCGGCGCTGCTCGGCGAGCACACCGGGCCCGGTCGGGGCGCCGTGGCCGACGTAGAGCGGTTGCACGCCGGCGAGGGTCTCCTCCGCACGGTCGATCGTCCGCAGCCAGGCGCCCGTGTGCCCGTCCGCAAGGTAGGAGTGCGTGCCGTTGAAGGCCAGGTCGCCGACGAATGCCGTCGCACCGTCGCCGAGGAGCCAGACGGTTTCGCTCTCGCTTTCGCACGGTCCGAAGTCCCAGGCGGTGAACCGCAGGTCGCCGAGCTCCACCGTTTCCTCGTCGGCCACGGTCCGGTTCGGGAAGGTCGCGCTCGCCGGCCATTCGTCGCCGAACATCGGCCCCCACTGAGCGCGCTTGGCGTCGTCCTTGGCGCGGATCTCGCGGTCCACGTCGCGATGCGCGATCACCGGTACCGGCTCGCCCGCGACCAGCTCGGTGATCGTGTTGTAGTGATCGGGGTGCGGGTGCGTGACCAGCACGCCCAGGAGCGGCTTTCCGAGCGCCTCGAAGCGCGCCCGAAAGGCGCGGCCGTCTGACAGCAGCAGCGGTGCGTCGATCGCGACCACGCCGTCGGCGCCCTCGACCAGGTAGGAGTTGACGAACAGCCCGGTCTCCCCGGAGCGGTACGTGTGCACGATCGGAGCCATGGGGGCAGCGTAGGAACGGCGTCGCACTGGGCCAACACGGATCGGGTCTAACCCCAGACGAAGCACGTATGAGGGAGAATGAGGGGCGTCTCCGCATGGTCGAGCTGCGCCACCTGCGCTACTTCATCGCCGTGGCCGAAGAGCTGAATTTCAGCCGCGCCGCGGAGCGAATGCACATGGCGCAACCACCCCTCAGCGCGGCAATCCGACAGCTCGAGCGTGATCTCGGGGTCGAGCTCTTCGTCCGAACCACCAGGGAGGTCAGGCTCACCGACGCCGGCAGCGCCTTCCTTCAAGGGGCGCGGCGGACGCTCGCGGACGCCGAGCGCGCGGCCGAGGACGCCAAGCGCGCGGCTGCGGGCGAGCTCGGACATCTGCGGATCGCGTATTCGTGGAGCACGCGCTTCGAGACGCTGCCGGCGCTCGGCCGAGCGTTCAGGGCAGGTCACCCCGACGTCGAGCTCCTGGCCCAGGAGATGTGGAACGCACGGATGCCTGCCGCATTCGGAAATGGCAGCATCGACGTCGCGCTCTCGCTCAGTCCCGAGATCGCCGCCGAGCTGGAACTCGCGCCGATACGCCAGGAGGGCCTCGTCGCGCTGCTTCCGGTCGGCCATCGGCTTGCGGGTGAGGAGGCGATCCCGCTGTCGGCGCTCTCCGATGAGGAGTTCGTCGTGTTCCCGCGGGAGATCGCTCCGCGGCTGCACGACGCGTTCATGGCGATCTACCGCCGCGCCGGCTTTGAGCCGCGAGTGCGGAACGAGTCCTTCCACACTGGTTGGGACCTCGGGGTCCTGGCCGAGATCCCGGCTGCCGCCATGGCGCCGCAAACCGTCGCAGGTGGGCTTCCCGACGGCATCGTCGCAGTCGCTATCAGCGAACCGACCGACGCGCTCGAGACCTGTCTGGTCTGGCGCGCTGACGATGCGTCCCCGGCCGTGGCGGCATTCGTGGAGGTCGCCCGCTCGGCCCTCGGGACCGTGACCGACTCCGTCTAATTCCATACGCGGTTCGTGTTGGTCCAAGCCACCAGCCGTCGTAGCCTCCGAGATCTGAGCGCGAGCGTCGACATCCTTAACCCGGACCGGCCGAAGCGCATCGTGATCGTTGCGTCAAACCCGGCAGTGTCCGAACAGACCGGCTGGCCGATCGGCTTCTGGTGGGCCGAGCTCTCGCACCCGTTCTTCGAGTTCACCGAGCGGGGCTATCAGGTGGACATCGTAAGCCCGGAGGGCGGCGCCCTGGAGGCCGACGCCTACAGCGACCCGCGCGACGAGTCCGGGTACTCGGCCGAGGATCTGATCAGCCTCGGCTTCATCAACTCGCCGGCGCACATGAAGCTGGTCGAGGAGTCGAAGCCGCTGTCCGCCGTCCGTGTCGACGACTACCACGGAGCGCTTTTCGTCGGCGGCCAGGGCCCGATGTACAGCTTCATCGACGACGAGCGGGTGCACGCCCTAGTCGCCTCCTTCTATGAGGCCGGCAAGGTGACCGCGGTGATTTGTCACGCCGCATGCGTCTTGCTGAAGACGCGGCTCGCGGATGGGCACCTGCTCGTGGAAGACAAGACCTGGACCGGGTTCGCCAACTCCGAGGAGCGCTACGCGGACGACTTCGCCGGGCAGAAGATCCAACCGTTCTGGATCGAGGACGAGGCCAAGAAGCTCGAGAACACCAACTTCATCGTCAGCGGGCGCTTCAAGCCGCACGCCGTGCGCGACGGCAACCTGATCACCGGCCAGCAGCAGTACTCGGGTGCGGCGGCCGCCCGCCTGATGATCGAGGCACTCGGGACCTGAGATGCTCGCCGACCACCCGATCGACCCGATGATCCTGGCGACGGACCTCG
>JBKPME010000074.1:0-5420 GCA_046731915.1 Actinomycetota bacterium | reverse complement strand
GCCCATGGCGGCCAGCTCCTCAGGCGACTTGCCGGCGATCTCCGGGTCGTCGGCCAGCCTGAGGCCGATACGGCCGCGCTCGGGATCCACCTCGACGACCTTGACCTTCAGCTCGTCGCCGCGGTTCACGACCTCCTCCACCGTGTTCGGGCGCTTGCCCGGGGCGATGTTGGAGATGTGGATCAGGCCGTCGGTTCCCTTGGCCAGCTCTACGAAGGCGCCGAAGGTGGTCGTCTTCACGACCTTGCCGGTGAACTCGTCGCCGAGCTCGACCTCCTTCGTCATGGAGCGGATCCGGTCCACCAGGGCGTCGCCCTGGTCGCCCGTCTGGGCGTAGATGCGGACGGTGCCGTCGTCGTCGATGTCGATCTGGGCGTCGAACTCCTCCGACAGCGCCCGGATCGTCTCGCCGCCCTTGCCGATGACCGCGCCGATCTTGTCGGTGTCGATCTGGATCGCGGAGATCCGCGGCGCGAACTGGGACAGCTCGGAGCGCGGCTCCGAGATCGCGTCCTTCATCTTGCCGAGGATCGTCATGCGCGCGTCCTGAGCCTGCTGGAGCGCGCCCTTCAGGATCTCGAAGGTGACGCCGGCGATCTTGATGTCCATCTGGAGCGCCGTGATGCCCTCGGAGGTGCCGGCGACCTTGAAGTCCATGTCGCCCAGGTGGTCCTCAACGCCCGCGATGTCGGTGAGCACAACGTGGTCGTCGCCCTCCTTGATGAGGCCCATAGCCACGCCCGCCACCGCCGCCTTGATCGGCACGCCGGCGTCCATCAGCGAGAGGGTCGAGCCGCACACGGAGGCCATCGAGCTCGAGCCGTTCGACTCGAGGATGTCCGACACCACGCGGATCGTGTAGGGGAACTCGTCGATCCCCGGCACGACCGGCACGAGCGCCCGCTCAGCGAGGGCGCCGTGACCGATGTCGCGGCGCTTCGGCCCGCGCATGAAGCCGGCCTCGCCCACCGAGAACGGCGGGAAGTTGTAGTGGTGAAAGTAGTGCTTCGCCTCCTGGAGGCCGAGCGTGTCGAGCCGCATCTCGTCACGGGTCGTGCCGAGCGCGGCGACCGAGAAGGCCTGCGTCTGGCCGCGGGTGAAGATGGCCGACCCGTGCGTCCGGGGGGCGACTCCGACCTCGATCCAGATGTCGCGGATCTCGTCCGGCGCGCGGCCGTCGGGACGCTTCTTGTCCACGGCGATGCGCTTGCGGATGATGTCCTTCTCGAGCTTGTCGAACGCGAGCTGCACGGCCGCCCGGTGCACGATGACGGCATCCTCATCGACCTCCGTGGTCGTGCCGAGCGTCTCGAGCACCTCCTCCTCGACGCGCTTGGTGGCGTCCTGGCGCTCGAGCTTGTCGACCACCTGGGTCGCCTCGTCGAGGGCCGCGCCGAAGCGCTCCTGGACCTGGCTCAGGATCGACTCGTCCACCTGCGGCGGCTCGATTTCGATCTTCTCCTTGCCGGCCTGCCTGCGGAGGTCGTGCTGCGCCTCGCAGAGCCGCTTGATCTCCTGGTGGGCGATGTCCAGCGCGTCGAGGATCTCCGCCTCGGTGATCTCGCTCGCGCCCGCCTCGACCATCAGGATGGCCTCCTCGGTGCCGGCGACCACGAGGTCGAGCGGCGACTCGAGCAGCCACTCCTCGTCGGGGTTGACGAGGAAATTGCCCTCGGAGTCCTGGCCGATGCGCACGGCGCCGACCGCGGCTGGGAACGGGATGTCAGAGACCATCAGGGCGGCACTCGTCCCGTTCATCGCGAGGATGTCGTAGGGGTGCTCGTGGTCGATCGACATCGGGATCGACACGAGCTGCGTCTCGCGGTTCCAGCCCTTGGGGAAGAGCGGCCGCAGCGGCCGGTCGATCATGCGCGCGGTGAGCGTGGCCTTCTCGCCGGCCCTTCCCTCGCGCCTGAAGAAGCTTCCGGGGATCTTGCCGGCGGCGTACATGCGCTCCTCGACATCCACCGTGAGCGGTAGGAAGTCGACATCCCGCGGGTTGCCCGCGGTCGCGGTGGACAGGACCATCGTGTCGCCCGCCTGAACTACGACGGCGCCACTGGCCTGCTTGGCGTACTTGCCGGTCTCGAAGCTGATCGAGCTCCCGCCGATCTCGAGGGAGACCCGGCTTACACCATCATTCATGAGGTTCCTTTCAGCCGCCTCCGGTTGGCGGCACTCCTAAGTACGTTCCGTTGCGAACCCGAGCGACTCTAGCAACGAGCCGGTCGCACGGGTCCCCCACGGAGCGTCCGCGGCGTCTAGCGGCGGCACTCCTTCCGCACCAAGGCGTCGCGCAGACTTGCGCCCGGGACGCCCGGGTAGGCCGCGCCTGCCAGGAACTGGGTAGGCGTCGTCGCCACGCCGGCGCGGATGCCGCTTCGGAAGTCGCGCTCGACGCGATCGGCGACCTTCGCGTCCCGCCGATCCCGCTCGAAGCGATCGAGATTCAGTCCGAAGCGCTCGGCGCGCTCCCAGAGGTGGGGGTCGTCGAGGTGGCCCTGATCCTCGAGGAGCGAGTCGTGCATCTCCCAGAACTTGCCCTGCTGCCCAGCCGCCTCAGCCGCCGCGGCGAGCACCCTCGCGCGCGGATGCTTCGAGGTCACGGGGAAATGGCGGAAGACGCGCGTGATCGGCAGCTCCTTGAGGATCAGGTGCGCCTTCGCGCAGTAGGGACACTCGAGGTCGGCGTATTCGACGACCACCGGCCCCTGACCGCGCCTGTGGTCGTCGACGCCAGGCTCAGGCGGGGGTGCGCTGCTCCAGCGCGTCAAAGATCAGGTTCGCCCCCGGGATCTCGAGCGGCGGCGACAGGTAGGACCACTGGACGACGCCGTCGGGACCGACCATCACGAGCGCGCGGCCGGCGACGCCGTGCTTCTCGGACCAGACGCCATAAGCCTTGGCGACCTCGCCCTTCGGATGGAAGTCGGCGAGCAGCGGGATGCTGAGCCCCTGGTGCTGTTGGAATGCCTTATGGCAGAAGGCGCCGTCGACCGAGATGCCGACGAGCTGCGCGCCCGCCTGCTCCAGCTGCGGAAGCACCTCCTGATAAACGCTCAGCTGGTCGGTGCAGACCGGGCTGAAGTCGGCCGGATAGAACACCAGCACGATCGTGCTCCCCCGGTAGTCGGAGAGCGAGACCTTGTTCCCGTCCTGGTCTCGAAGCGTGAATTCCGGCGCCGGGGAACCCGGCTCGATCATCGCCGGAGCCCGAGCTCCTGGATGAGCGACCGGTAGCGCTCGATGTCCGAGCTCTGGAGATAGCGAAGCAGCCGGCGCCGCTTGCCGACGAGCATCAGAAGCCCGCGCCGCGAGTGATGATCCTTACTGTGCGTGCGCAGGTGCTCGGTGAGCTCGTTGATCCTCGCGGTGAGCAGCGCAACCTGGACCTCGGTGGACCCGGTGTCCCCATCGGCACGCCCATACTTGGCGACGATCTCACGCTTCTTCTCGGCAGCAAGGCTCATGTGCGACGGGAAACCGTAGCAGGCAATTCGTGCGCTCCGATGCGACACTCCGAGCGTGGCGGGCGATGATCCGGACGCGCCGCTGACGACGGACGAGTACATCGCTCGAACCAGGGTCGGCGAGCTGCGCTTGCACGACGGGCCGGTGATCCTGGCCGAATACGACGGCGCGTGGCCGGAGCGCTACGCGGCGCTGGAGAAGGAGATCCGAGAGGTCCTCCGCGGCGAGGGCCTGCTGGTCGAGCATGTCGGATCCACCTCGGTGCCGGGCCTGGTTGCGAAACCGATCATCGACATCGTCCTCGTGGTGGCAGATTCCGCATGCGAGCACGACTACGTGCCGGCGCTCGAGGCGGCGGGCTACGCACTTCGCGGCCGCGAGCCCGACTGGTATGAGCACCGGATGCTGGTCGCGGGGAACGAGGACGTCCAGGTACACGTCTTCAGCGAGGGATGCCCCGAGGTAGAGCGCATGCTTCGCTTCCGGGACCGGCTTAGAGCGGACCCCACGGAGCGTGGGTTGTACGCAGATGTCAAACGGGACCTGGCGGCGCGTCATTGGCGCCACGTGCAGCACTACGCCGATGCCAAGACCGCTGTCGTCAACGAGATCGTGACGCGGGCGTCGGGCTAGCGCGAGAACAGGTTCAGCAGCGACAGGAAGATGTTGACGATCGAGACGAAGATCCCGGTCGCCAGCCAGACGACGTCGTTCTCGGTGCCGTGCCGGCGCAGATAGTTGAAGTCGATCACCAGAAGCAGCGCGCTGAAGCCGTAGATCACGAGGGAGAGGACCGGGCTCAGCGACGAGTTCACCAGCACCAGCACCCACGACGCCAGCGCCGCCACGAACACGACCAGCGCCACCGGGCGCATCCAGCGCGCCAAGTCGCGGGCGATGATCAGCCCTGCGCTCCCGCACATCACGACCGTGAGCGCCGTTCCCGCGGCCGCCTGTGTGAAGGCCGTCGCGTCCGCGGACACGTAGTACTCGAGCGCGGGTGCGAGTCCCAGCCCGATAACGAGCGCGGTCGCGCACAGCCAGCCGATCGCGAATCCGCCGACCCGGAACCGCTCCCCGCCGAACGAGGAGATCATCAGCATCCCGAAGCCGCCGAACGAGAAGGCGAGCGCCGCGCCCTGGGACAGGTCGCGCCCGATCAGCGAACCGGCCGCGAGGAAGCCGATCGCCACCGCCACCAGGAACAGCACCTGGCCGAGCAGCGCCGTCGTCGAGATCTCCCGCGCCGGAGCGTAGCCCTGCGCAGCAAACGTCACATCATCGGCCACGAGGCCGATTCTACTTCCGGTTGCTATTGCGCCGTGAACCCGCCGTCCAGGACCAGCGTCGTGCCGGTGCAAAAGCGGGCGTCGTCGGAGCAGAGGTACATCGCGGCCGCCACCAGTTCCTCTGGGCGGCCCAGTCGCCCGACCGGGAACGCCTGGAGGAGGGCGTCCACGGGCACGTTCTGCTCCTCGATGTAGCGCCAGATCATGCTGCCTGGGATGTCGATCGCCGCGAAGGCGAGCGCGTTGACGCTCATGTTGTCCCTGCCGACCTCGATCGCCGCCGCCTTCGTGAGCGCGTTCACGCCGCCCTTGGTCGCCGCATAGAGCCCATTCGCGAGAGCCGCGGTCATGCTGCTCGTAACCGAGACATGTTGAGGATCGCGCCGCCGCCGCCCGCGCGCATCGCCAGGATCTCGTGCTTGAGGCAGAAGAACATGCCCTTCAGGTCGGTCGCGATCTGCTCGTCGAAGGCGCTCTCGGTGCCCTCCGCGATCTCGCTCAGCTCCTCGGTGCCGGCATTGTTGATCGCACAGCTCAGGCGGCCGTGGTCGTCGAGCGTGCGGGCGACGAGGGCCTCCACCTCGCCCGGGGCGGGGCGATGCGGGCAGCGACACCCCCCACCCCCCCGGGAGGGGTCGGTTAGGCGCGTGCGCCGAACCG
>JBKPME010000073.1:0-14766 GCA_046731915.1 Actinomycetota bacterium | reverse complement strand
ATCGCCTGGCGATCCACCTGCTCGTAGACGCTCGCCGCGGTCTCGACGTTCGACCCGAGCGCCCCGATGCCGTTCGCGATGGCGAGCGCCCCGGTCTCGACCGCCGCGCCGAACGACGTGCTTGTCCCGCTCGTCTCAGGCGGTGCGGCACCGGCCACCCCGGCGAGGGCGGCGCGCACCTCGCCCGCGAGCGCGGCGAGCTGGGTCCCGGCAAGGCGCGCGCTCCCGCCCGCTGAGCGCAGGCTGCCCGGCTCGACCCTGATCTCCGCCATCGGGCCCTACACCTCGCGCCCGAGGGGGCTCAGCGGCCGCCGAAGGACGACGCGATGCTGGTCTCGGTCTGCTCGTAGTTGGCGCCCGCCTGCTGCGTCAGCTGCGCGATCCCGTGTAGTGCCTCCTGGATGCCGCGCGACGAGCGCTGCCACTCGGCCCAAAGCTCCTGGAAGCGCGCCTGCGCAACGCCCTGCCACTCGCTCTGAAGCGGCGCGACCTGGCCGGCAAGCTGCGAGAGGGTCGACTCGATGTTCGCTGCACCGGCGTTCAGCTGGCTCGCGACCGATTGAAGCTGCTCTGGGGTGACCGCGATGTTGGGCATTTGGGGCACCTCTTTTGGGCCGGGGAAACCTCTCCTGGAGGTCTATTCGTTCCCGGAAAGGGGAATCTCATAACTCGCAGGGATGCCTCAGGCGACCACATTCCACCGGCCCCCCAGAGAGTGGCCGACGCCGGTTCCGAACGACCCGGTCCGGATCAGCGCGCCTCCCACCGAGCCCGCGCCGCCGCACATGGGCGTGATCCAGACGCTGTTCCCAGTTGTGGGGGGAGTCGGACTGCTCGGGTTCGCGATCGCCTTCGGGAACACCATCTTCCTCTACATCGCCGGCGTGATGATCGCGCTGATGCTCGTGTTCTCGCTGGCGATGCGCTGGTCGCAACATCGCGGCGTCCGAAAGCGCGCAGCCGCCGACGCCCGCCGCTATGCGGCCTACCTCCGCGAGCGCGACGACGACCTCGCCGCGAGCGGCGACCTTCAGCGGCGCGCTCTTTCACGGCTGTACCCGGATCCCGGCAACGTCTGGACCGCGGTGCTGAAGCGGCGCGGCGTCTGGGAGCGCCGGCCGGACCATCCCGACTTCCTGCACGTTCGCCTAGGGCGCGGCAACGTGTCGCTCGACCGCCCGCTGGAGCTCGAGCTTGGCATGAACCCGCTCACGGAGTATCAGTCGAATCCGTTGCAGGAGGCGCGCCGGCTCGTGGAGCGGCGCGGGACACTGCGGGGCGAGCCGGTCGTCGAGGATCTCTCCGAGCTCGGCGTGCTCGCGATCACTGGCAACCGCGCACGCACGCGCGGATTCGCACGCGCCCTGATGACCCAGCTCGCCGCGTACCGGGCGCCGCGCGACCTCCGCATCGCCACCTGCTTCGAGCCCGCCGAGGCCGCCCAGTGGGACTGGGGCAAGTGGCTGCCCCACCAGCGGGCGGAGCCGCGCACGCCCGGCCGTGGCGGCGACATGCCGGTGCTCACGTTCGCGCGCGATGCGCACGAGCTTGACGCGCTGCTCGACGCGGAGCTTCGGCCGCGGGTGGAGCAGCTGCGCCGGATCGCCGAGTCGGGCGTCGCGGGCCGTGGCGTCGAGCTGAGCGCCCACAAGCTCGTGCTCGTGCTCGACGGCTGGCGACCTGACCACTGGGCGACCGCGCTGCCGTCGTTTCGGCAGCTGCTCGGGCGCGCGCGCGAGCTGCACGCTCTGGTCGTGCTACTCACGGACGACCGCGAGCTCGAGCCGCCCGAGACCGACGCGCGCCTGTACGCGCCGGCTCACGGCACCGCGAGCTACGAACGGGCCGGGCCGAACGCCCCGCGCCGCGAGCGGATCGTGCTGGACGAGGTCGACTCGGGGAGCGCCGAGGCCATCGCGCGCTCGCTCACTCCGCTCCGGCTCGAGGAAGGGGGCGACGGCACGCGCGGCCTCACGGCCGACGTCCGGCTCGTGGACCTGCTCGGCCTGCCGTCCGCGTCCGCGCTCGACCCGACGCGCTCACAGGCGCCGCGGCCGCGCTCGCAGACGCTGCGCGCCACGATCGGCGTCCGCGCCGACGGCGAGCTGCTTGAGCTCGACCTGAAGCAGGCGGCGGAGGGCGGGATGGGCCCGCACGGGATCCTCGTCGGCGCGACCGGCTCGGGCAAGAGCGAGCTCCTGAGGACGCTCGTCACCGGCCTCGCCGCCAGCCACGACCCGGAGTCGCTCGCGTTCGTGCTCGTGGACTACAAGGGCGGCGCGGCGTTCGCCGAGCTCGCGCGGCTGCCGCACACGGCCGGGCTGATCACGAACCTTCAGAGCGACCTCACGCTCGTGGACCGCATGCGCGACGCGCTCGTAGGCGAGCAGGAGCGGCGCCAGAGCCTGCTGCGTTGCGCCGGCGACCTCGACGACATCGTGGCCTACCGAGCGCGCCGCGAAGCCGACCCGTCGCTGCCGCCCATGCCGAACCTGCTCGTGATCGTCGACGAGTTCGCCGAGCTGCTCGCGGCGCGGCCCGACTTCATCGACCTGTTCGTGTCGCTCGGGCGCGTCGGGCGCAGCCTGGGCATACATCTTCTCCTGTCCTCGCAGCGGCTCGACGAGGGCCGCCTCCGCGGCCTCGAGAGCCACCTCCGCTACCGCATCTGCCTGCGGACCTACTCGGCGACGGAGTCGAAGATCGTGATCGGGACCCCCGACGCGTACCTCCTGCCGTCCGTGCCGGGAATGGGGTACCTGAAGGTCGACACCGAGGTGTACACGCAGTTCCGCGCGGCGCTGGCCACGAGCCCCCATCGCGAGCTTGAGCAGGAGGAGGCCGCGCCGGCCGTCGATGTGCTCGAGTTTCAGCCGAGCGCGGCGGGCGCGCTCGCGGGGGCGCGCGCCGGAGGTGACGGGGCGGGGCGCACCGCGGCCGCGCCCAGCGGCGCGCCAACCGACCTCGACGTACTCGTCGAGCGCCTGGCCGGCGGTCGTGGCGACGCGGCGCCCGTACACCAGGTCTGGCTTCCGCCGCTCGCGCCCGAGCAGCCGCTCGGGGACGTCGTGCCGGACGAGCCGTGGTGGAGCGCGGATGGCCTCCGCGACGGGCTCGAGCTCCAGGTGGGCATGCTCGACCTCCCGACGCAACAGCGGATCGAGCCATACATGCTCGACGTCGCGGGAAGCGGTGGCCACATGGTGGTTGTGGGGGCGCCGCGTACCGGCAAGAGCACGCTTCTGCGAACAATCATGGCTTCCGCCGTGCGGCGCTACACGCCCGACCAGGTGCGCTTCTACGCGATCGACCTCGGCGGCGGCGGGCTCAGCGCGCTGGCCGGCGCGCCGCACGTGGGCGGTGTCGTGGGCAAGCTCGAGCGAGAGGCGGTGGAGCGCCTGATTCACCAGCTGCGCGGTGAGATCGAGGAGCGCGAGGCCGCATTCGCGCGCCTGCGCGTGGAGTCGATGGCGCAGATCCGGTCGATGCGCGCGCGCCGTGAGCTCGACGGGGACGAGGGCGACCTTGCGGACATCTTCCTGGTTGTCGACGGCTGGGCGACCTTCCGGGGCGAGTTCGACGAGCTCGACCGCGAGGTGGAGCGGCTCGCAGCCGGCGGGCTCAGCTACGGCGTGCACGTCGCCGTGACGGCGAACCGCTGGGCGGACATCCGCTCGGCGCTGCTCGACAACCTGGGAACGAGGCTGGAGCTGCGGCTGAACGATCCGATCGACTCTGACGTCTCGCGCGCCGCGGCTGCCGCGGTACCCGCCGGAGTTCCCGGCCGGGGGATCAACGGCGACGGCATCCACTTCCAGGCGGCGCTGCCGCGCTTCGACGGCGAGCCGGCGAGCGAGGGTCTCAGCGAGGAGCTCCGCCGCCAGGCCGAGGAGGCCGCGGAGCACTGGCGCGGGCGCCGGGCCGAGCCGATACGCCTGCTGCCGCGCGAGCTCCACCCGGCCGAGCTTCCCGAGCCGCGCAGCGCCGCCATCGCGTTCGGGGTTGAGGAGCGTCGCCTGGAGCCGGTGACGCTCGACCCGGTGGGCGGCGATCCGCACCTGCTCGTGTTCGGGGACGCCGAGACCGGTAAGTCGTCGCTGCTGCGCCTGCTCGTGAGCGGGATCGCCGCCACGCAGACACCCCAAGAGGCAGAGCTCGTGCTCGTCGACGTCCGCCACTCGCTCGCCGACCTCGCGGGTCTCCCGCACGTGCGCGCGCACGCGCTCTCCCCACCGGCGATCGAGAGCGCGCTCGAGGACGTGCGCGGCCTGGTAGAGCCGCGCATCCCGGACGCCGGCGTGGCCGCGCCGCCATCGCCGCGGGTCTACGTCATCTTCGACGACTACGACCTCTCGAGCGGGCCGACGACCACTCCGCTCGCGCCGCTTCTCGACCTGCTCCCGCTCGGCCGGGAGATCGGCCTGCACGTGGTGCTCGCGCGGCGCGTGGCGGGCAGCGCCCGCGGGGCCTATGAGGCGGGCTTCCAGCGCGTCCGCGAGCTCGGCTCGCCAGGCGTGATCCTGAGCGGCGACGCGGCCGAAGGCGCGCTGATCGGACCCGAGAAGGCGCGCGCCATGCCGCCCGGCCGCGGCCTGTTCGTCCACCGTGGCCGTCCGGGCGTCGTGGTCCAGACAGCGTTCGCTCGCCCCAGCGGCGGCGAGACCCGCCGCCCCGCGGCCGAGGTGGACGATCCGGAATACCTCATCCAGGGAAGAAGGCGCTCATGAGCACGACCACAAGGACCTGCGCGGTCACGATCGCGGGGCCCGACCGGCGGGTCGACCTCGTCGTGTCCACCGAAACGCCGATCTCGGCGCTCATCCCGACGTTCGTGGAGATGAGCAGCGACGATCCACCAGATCGCGACGCGCCGCAGCCGGTGTGGTCGGTCGCCCCTCCGGGCGGCCAGCCGCTGCCCCTCGACCAGACTCTCCGCGAGGCGAGTGTCGCGGACGGCGCGGTCCTGACGTTGAGCGAGGTGCGCTCGCAGGCGAAGGCGCCGCCGCGCCCGGCCGAGCAGCGCAAGCCGCGGCGGCGGCATGGTCCGCTGTCCGAGCGGATGGAGACGCGGCTTCCGGAGCGGCTCGGCTTTTTCGGCCGCGTGTCGACCGCCACGCGTGCCTTCTTCGGCTACGAGGACGAGCAGCCGGTGATCGAGTCCGCGGCGCCGCCGGTCCAGTCGGCGCAGGAGCGGCTATCGCGGCCCGAACAGCGCCGCCCCTTCCAGCGTGCTCGCCTGGCATGGCGGGGTAGCGACTACCTCGAGCGGCTCGATCGCCGCATTGCCGAGCCGCAGCTCATCCGCTGCGTGACCGTGGCCGTGGTCTCGCCGAAGGGCGGGGTCGGCAAGACCACGACCACCGCCCTCCTCGGCTCGCTGCTCGCCAGGGTGCGGCGTGACCGCATTGTCGCCGTGGACACGAACCCGGACTACGGCTCGCTCGGGCGAGCGCTCACGCCCAGCCACAACACGTACGTGGACGACATGCTCGAGGTGCTCGACCGCCCCGACATGAGCGCGACCGCGCTCGACGCGCAGCTCGGGCGCGCGTCCGACGGGCTGATGGTGCTGCCCGCCCCGACGCATCCCGCGCGCATGGCGGCCCTCGACGAGGCCGCCTACACGACTGTGATCGAACGGCTCAAGTCGCTCATCGGGATCCTCGTGCTCGACTGCGGCACTGGACTGCACGAGCCGCCGGCGCGCGCCGCGCTGAACTGCGCCGACCAGCTGCTCCTGATCTCGGACGCGCATCCGTCGACGGCGTCGCTCGTGGCGGACGCGGCCGAGCAGCTTCAGGAGGCCGGCCCGCCGATCACGATCGTCATCAACAAGTTCCCGCGCTCGAGACGAGAGCTGAACATCGATCTATCGGCCTTCGACGAGCTCGTGCCGGACGCGCGCGGACTCCTCACCGTGGAGAACGAGCCGCAGGCCGCGGCGAGGGTGGCTCGAGGCGACTTCCAGTGGCGCGACGCCCCGGAGTCGTGGAAGCGCTCGATCTCCGAGCTGGCGATCGCACTGGCGACCGACTGGCCCGAGCTCGGCTTGGCCCGCTAGTCCGCTACGAAGAGCTCATCCGCCGCGTAGCGGGGGCGGCTAAAGACCTCCTCCACGATCGGGCGGAAGAACTCGAGCGGCAGTGAGTCGTAGTCAGGGTCGAAGCAGTTCTGGTCGAAGTGCTCGCAGAACTCGACGCAGTCGTCGTAAAACGGGTGGTCGAGGTACTTGTCGCGGGCGTTCCGGTCCTCGCCCATCAGGTGTGCGTAGTAGTAGGCCTGGAACAGGGCGTGCTTCTGGATGATCCAGCAGACGCGCTCGCTGACGAAGGGCCTGAGCACCGCCCCGACCAGTTCGCCGTGCGAATGGGGCGCGAGCGCGTCGCCGATGTCGTGGATCAGCGCCGCTGCGACGTATTCGTTGTCCTTGCCGGCTCGGTGCGCGCGCGTGGCCGACTGCAGCGAGTGCTCGAGGCGGCTGACCTTCAGCGGGCCCTGGAAGTGCTCCAGCGCGGCCACCGCGTCCATCAGCCGGCCCGGCAGCTTCCGCTCATCGTCTTCGTGGTCCGCGTTGACCATGCGGAGGTCGGCCTCGGTCATGTCGGCCATGCGGGTGTACGAAACAGTTGCCATCCCCGTTCCTTTCGCTCGCGAGCGAGCGCGAGCCTACCGAGCTGTCGAACGCGCGAGGGCCACGCGGGGACGCTCATCGGCCGTTGCCTCTTCGGTAGGGGGTCTGACGCGGCCGGCGGAGCAGATCAGGGCGCGCTGACTACGAGAGGACATGCCGCTGACGCGACTGGGTTAGCGTGCGGTCAACGGCATCGCGAGCTCGGCGGCTACGCCAGCTTCGCGTAGTCCTCGACGCGCATCTCGAGCAGGTCGCCGAAGGGTTCCGCGACGCACGGGTCATAGAGCGTGCCGGAGCCTGCGCTCAATTTTGCGACGGCTGCGGTGGCGGATGTTCCGTTCGGCTCGGATCCTCGGTGGGTCATCCGGTCGAATGCGTTGCAGACGGCGACGATGCGGGCCGGCAGGGGGATGGCGGAGCCGCTCAGTCCGTCTGGATAGCCGGTGCCGTCCCAGTTCTCGTGGGTGGCGCGCACGAGAGGACCGAGTCCGACCAGCGCCGGCTTGCGCTCCAGGATTCGCTGGCCTGTTACCGAGTGCGCCTCCCTGAGCAGCTCGTCGGATGCGCTCAGCGGGGCGGGCTTTTCATACACCCAGGGTGGAATCGCCAGCTTGCCGACGTCGTGGACCCGAGCGGTGCGGACCACGAGCTCGACCATCTGGCTCGACAGGCCCAGCTCGAGGGCCAGCAGGCGTGCGAGGCGCCCCGTCCGCTCCATGTGAGCGGCAACGCCGGGCGCCGCCTCCTCCACCAGCTCCAGCAGAGCGGCGATTGAGACCTCCACACCGTCGGGTCGCCAATTGGCGCCATCCATGGCGTTCCAACGAGGGGCCTTGTGAAGCACGCGAGTCCTTTCGATCGAGGCGGCCGGTCTGAGGGCGGGACCGGGATCAGTTATGTGAACACCCATAAGAGGGACCCCGAATCGGTTCCTTACGCGACTCGCACAAACTCACGCGATTGCGTGAGGAGCGGCGAGACGTCCGCGCCGCCGCGCGCCCTTGCGCTCCGATCCCGCAGCCGCTTAGGGCGTCTCTACCTGGCCCGGCGGTTCGCCGCCTTGGCCGGGAGGAATCCCGCCGTGGCCGGGCGGACAGCCACCCGGACCACCGTTGCCCGGGAAGGTGCAGGTGCCGCCGGTTGTCGGGGGTGGCGGCGGTGGCCCTGTCTGCTCGGGTGGCGAGTTCACGGGTGGAGGCTCGGTCGTGGCCGGCGGTTCCGCGGGCGGCGCCGCTGGCGGCTGCTCGATCTTCGGGGCCGGCTTCCCCCGGGGCGCCGGGTTCGGCGTCCCCGTAGCCGGCGGCCCAGTCGGTGGCGTCGTGGCCTCCGGCTTCCGCGCCGCAGCGGGAGCCTCGGCGGGCGCCACGCTCTTCTTCAGCGAACGGGCGCTCGCGACCTTCACGGGAGCCGGCTTCGCGTGCTTCGGCTTGGGCTTGTCCGGCTTCGACGCGGGCTTGGAGGCCGCCGGCGCCTGCTCCGCAGGCGCGGCCTTCGGAGCGACCTTAACGTCGTCGTGCAGCAGCCCGGAGATGGCGATCCCCGCCGCCGCGAGCACCGCGATCCCGGCCGCCGCCCCTCCGGCCGCTCCGTGACTGATCCCTGCGCCGGCCTTCCCGGCCACGCCACTCCAGTCTGCGCCGACCACGCTCCCGGCCTCCGTGAGCACCTGGGGCTTCAGCGCGACGAGCACGGCGACCGGCGCCCAGGCGCGGTACGAGGCGCCCATCTCGAAGATCATCCCGCGCGCGGCCCTGCACCTGTCGCAGTCCTCGAGGTGCTCGTCGAGCCACTCCTGCTCCTCGTCCGTGATCGACTCGCCGTCGTGGAGCCGGTTGAGGAGGAGCTGGGCGGTCTCGCAGTCGTCCGTCGCGGCGACCACGGACGCCACGGCGCCGGCGGTGAGAGCCTCCTTCAACTTCGCACGGGCGCGCCAGATCAGCTGCGCGGCCGCATTCTCGGAGAGCCCCATGATCTGGCCGATCTCCTCGTAGGAGCGCCCGGCTACCTCGCGCAGGGCCAGCACCTCGCGGTGGCGCGGTGGCAGCTGCGCGTTGGCCTGCTGGACCTGTTCCTGCGAGGCCTGCAGCATTGCGGCGCGCTCAGGATCCGTTTCCACATCGGGCGCCCCAGCCGCGAGCGCCGCAGCGGCCGCCAGCTCCGGCGCGTCCTCTGTGGGCTGGGTCCGACTCCGTCGCCGCATCAGCGCATAGCTCTCATTCCGCGCAGCGGCAAACAGGTAGGCCGAGAAGTTGAGGACGGGCCTGTCGTCTTCCTGCAGCCGCCGCAGAACGTTGACGAAGGCGTCCTGCGTCGCGTCCGCCGCATCCTCCGGCGAGCCCGTCAAACGCAGGCAGTAGTTGTAGACCTGCTCCGAGTACCTGTCGTACAAGGCGGCATACGACGCCCCACCGCCAGCTGCGGCTTCTTGCACCAACACACCGTCTGGGGCGGAGGTCGGGCGGCGGGCTACCGCGAGCGCTTTCACAAGTACTCAAGTGCACGCTAGGCCCCCTGAGCCCAATGGTCAAATCGAGACTCGAAGAGTCCGCAGAACACCGGCACCGCCCCGGGGTCGAATTGGGTCCCGGCGCAGCGCTGGATCTCCGTCAGGGCGGTTGTGATCGACAGCGAGGAGCTGTAGGGGCGCGGCTTCGTCATTGCGTCGAACGCGTCGCAGATCGCGACGATCCGTGCCGGCAGCGGGATCGCTGCGCCGTTCAGACCGTCCGGGTAGCCGCTGCCGTCCCAGTGCTCATGGGTCGAGCGGATGAGGCTCCCGATCGGCAGCAGTTCGCGCTTGCGCTCGATCAGGTTTTGGCCGATGAGAGGGTGCTCGCGCATCAGGTCGTATTCGAAGTCCGTGAGCGGGCCCTCTTTCTCCATGATCCACGGGGGGACGCCGAGCTTCCCGATGTCGTGGAGCCGGGCCGCGGCAACGACGAGCCTTGCGAGCGGATCGCCGAGCCCGAGGTCCTTGACGAAGGCCCGGGCGAGCCGCCCGGTTCGCTCCATGTGAGCGGCGACCGCGGGCAGGCTCTTCGCGACGAGCGTCGAGAGGGCCGTAATGGCCTCCTCCTGAGCGTCAGTTGGCGGTGGGGGAACCTCATAGAGATGGCGCTGTGACGGTGTGCGGGACACGCGAGTCCTTTCGATCGGGGCGGCCGGCTGGGAGGGCAGCCGGAACGTTCTGCTCCAACCGAAAAGAGCCCGCTCCGCGGGCTTCCTTACGCGAGTGTGGGCACTCTCACGCGCCCTCGTCCAGCCCCGCCGCCTCGAACGCCTCGCGATGGGAGCTGAACCAGCGGAAGCGCACCGCCTGGCCGTCCTTCACGGTCCACAGGTAGCCCTGCTCGCCCTCGAGCGGCACCCCGCTCCCGCGGCCGGAGGCCGTGTAGCGCGCCAGCACGAGCACATCGTCGCCGCCCGCGTCGATGTAGCGCTCGATCGCGACCCTGAAGTCCTCGTAGGTCTCCCGCACGACCCTGAAGCTGGCGCGCCCGTGGCGCGTGCCCGGCTCGACCGCGTAGCTCGGGTTCACGTACTCGACATCAGCCGAGATGAAGTCGCGCGCCGACTCCTCGCGATCCCAGGCGTCGTAGATGCGCCGAACCAGCTCGACGTTCTGCTCTGACATCCGCCGAGGTCAGCCGCAGAGCGGCGACGGCGGGATGCGCGGCTGGCCGTGGACAGGCACGCCGTTGAGCATCAGCCGGTCGGCGTAGCACCAGACCCAGGTCTCGCCGGGTTGGATCGACCGCATGAGCGGGTGGCCGTGCTGCTGGGCATGGGTGCTCGCGTGGTGGTTGGGCGACGAGTCGCAGCAGCCGACGTTGCCGCACTCGAGGCAGATGCGCAGATGGCACCACGGGCTGCCCGTCGCGAGACACTCCTCGCAGCCGGCGACCTCCTCGGGGAGCTCGGTGATCTCGATCATGTCGAGGTGGGTGCACTCGGGCGCGCTCATGCAGACACCATAAGCCGTCCGTCGCGACTCTCAAGACCGGCGTCGGACAGCTCCGCGCGGAGCGTGAGGAGCGCGACGTCCTTGGCCTTCGCCTCGAGCATGACGTCGAAGTCGCGCTCGCCGCCAACCTCGCGCATGAGGCGCTCGAAGTCGTTCGCGTCAACGAGGTCCGCGTGGGCACGGAACTTGTCGGATCGCGGCGAGGAGTAGTGGATCTTCGGCGTGACGTCCGTCGGCCACGTTCCCAGGGCGAGCGCCAGCGCCTCGCGGTCGCTCACCCCATCGGGGTCGTTGCAATGGTGGTGGTGGATGTCCAGCACCACCCTAAGCCCGGTGCGCTGCGACAGCCCAAACACGTCGCCGATGCCGAACGAGCGGTCGTCGTTCTCGACCACCAGCCGCCGCTGGGCGGCGTCGCTCAGGAGCTCGAAGCCCGCGAGGAAGCGATCGCATGCGGCGGACTTCCCGCCGGCGGCACCGCCCACGTGCAGCACGATGACGGCCTCGTCGGCGAGCCCCATCGCGTCGAACAGCGCCGCCTGCACCTCGAGGTCCGCCACGGCCGCCGCGCGGACTCGCTCGCTCTCCGATGTAGGACTGTGAACTGCCCGGGGTGGGAGGACAGCCGGATGTCGCGTGCTCGAACCAGCTCACCGACGGCCGCCAGCTGCTCCACGCACTCAGCCACTTGGCCGTGGAATTGCGACAGCTGGGGATGGCTCGCGTACGGCGCGAGCGCGGTGGCGACTCGGTACATCCGAATGTCATTCGCGACCAGGTAGTCGAGGACTCGCTCAAGCCGCTCCAGCGAGTGCCGCAGGTGCGGCCCGACTGCCAACGGCGCGTGTCGTGAGGGCAGACCGCCGTCGCCGAGCACTTTGACGAACCCGAGTCGGTGCCTCGACTCAGTCATGTAACGGGAAGCGAGCCCATCCGCGAGGGCGTACGGTACGCAGATGGCCAACTTCGTCTCGCGCGGCTTCACGCGCCGCCGTCACACGCCAGACGAGCTCGCCGGCCGCCTCCCGCCGGGGCAGTACCTGGAGCGGGGCTTCCCCGTGCTCACGGCGGGACCGACGCCGCACCTCGACATGAACGGCTGGGTCTTCCGCATCGACGGCATGGTGGGCGCCGGCCGCGAGTGGAGCTGGCAGGAGTTCAACCAGCTTCCGTCGGAGAACGTGCCCTGCGACATCCACTGCGTGACGAAATGGTCGAAGCTCGGCACCAGCTTCCGCGGCGTGTCGGTGGACACGCTGCTCGAGGGCGTGGAGCCGCAGGGCCAGTACACGATGGCCTACTCCTACGGCGGCTACACGACGAACGTGCCGCTCGCTGACCTCACCGGCGGCAAGGCATGGGTGGTCACGGAGCACGAGGGCGACGCGCTGCCGCGCGAGCACGGCGGCCCGGCGCGCCTGCTCGTGCCGCACCTCTACTTCTGGAAGAGCGCCAAGTGGATCGCCGGCCTGCGCGTGCTGGACCACGACGAGCCGGGCTTCTGGGAGCAGAACGGTTACCACATCCGCGGCGACCCCTGGAAGGAGGAGCGCTATTGGAACGACTGACACCGGTCGAGATACGGGCGCCCGGCGAGTGGCAGATCGCCACCGTCACGGAGGTGAAGCAGGAGACGCCGCGCGTGAAGTCGTTCCGTTTCGACGTACCGATGTGGATGGAGCACTTGCCGGGCCAGCACTACGACGTGCGGTTGACGGCGCCTGACGGCTACCGCGCGCAGCGCTCGTACTCGATCGCCTCCTCACCGCTGGATGTGGGCCAGATCGAGCTGACGATCGACCTGCTCGACGACGGCGAGGTGTCGCCCTACTTCCACGAGGTGGTCGAGGCGGGCGACCAAGTCGAGCTGCGCGGGCCGTTCACGTCCTACTTCGTCTGGCGGGGCGAGGCACCAGTGGTACTCGTGGGCGGCGGGTCCGGGGTCGTGCCGCTGATGGCGATGCTGCGCCACAAGCGGCGCACGATGCCCGAGCTCGACATGCGGCTCGTCTACTCCGTGCGCTACCCCGACGACGTCATCTACGCGGACGAGATCGACGATGACGCCGTCCTCACCTACACGCGCGAGGCGCCCGATGGCTGGAAGGGGCACACGGGCCACATCGACGCAGAGCTCGTGCACGCCCCCTCGGAAGGCGCGAGTCTCGCGTTCGTCTGTGGCTCGAACGGCTTCGTCGAGACGGCGAGCAGCCTGCTGCTGGAGCTCGGGATGGAGGCGAGGGCCATTCGAACCGAGCGCTTCGGGCCGACGGCCTAAATCTGCCCGGCGGCGGCTAGCCTCGTCTGCATGGACGAGCGCCAGGAGACCGCCCGCGAAGTGGTCCGCCAGCTCGCCGTCGGAGAGCACTGGCTCGCCGTCGCCGAGCCGCCCATCCCCGTCGAGCTCCTGGATGTGTTTACCGAGACGCTGCGAGCGTGGGAGCGGAACGACCTCGAGTGGCTGGTCGAGCGCTGCGACCCGGAGCTGGTCATCCGGCAGGTGCCGGAGATACCGGACTCGAGGACCTACACCGGGCCGGACGCCTTTGTCGAGGCACTCATCGACTGGCCCCGCCAGTGGGAGGACTTCCGCATCGAGCCGCGGCGGGTGTTCGCGGCAGACGACGAGCACCTGCTGGTCGTGGGGCTTCATCGCGGACGTCCGCAGTCGGCGGATATCGAGGTCGAGGCCGAGATCGTCTTCTTGGTGCGCTACCGCGACGGGCTGTTGGTCGCCTGGGACATGTTCCTGACGGTCGACGAGGCGCTAAGCCGCGCTGCCGAGCGCCGCGCTCACGGCGACGATGATCGCGCCGCCGAGGGTGACGGTCGCGAACGAGCGCAGGAAGCCGGTACGGAAGAAGCGCGCGCGGATCACCGCTAGCACGACGAGCTCGACCGCGACGGTGATGATCCCCACGAGGATCGCCACGTGGTAGCTGTTGATCAGGAACGGCAGCGTGTGGAACACGCCGCCGAGGAACGTGCCGCCGCCCGTGATGAGCCCGCGTTGCCACGGGGAGCCGCGCCCGGTGTACACGCCCGTGTCGGACAGCGCCTCCGAGAAGCCCATGCTCACAGCCGCGCCGATGGCGGTGGCGAGGCCGGCGAAGAAGGCGATGTGAGGGTCCTCGGTCGACAGCGCCACGGCGAAGATGGGCGCGAGCGTCGAAAGCGAGCCGTCGATCAGCCCGATCAGCGCGGGCTGGACCCGCGACAGGAGGAAGGCGTGCTCCTCGTCGGTGAAGCGCGGGTCGCCGGCTGCGCTGACCTCCATCCCTACAGGGTTCCAGGTCAGGGGGTCGTCAACCGCCTGCGTCCACCGGCAACCCGGCCGCTCGCCACGCCTGGAAGCCGCCGGCCAGGTCGGTCGCGCAGCCGAAGCCCATCCGCTTGAGGTTCGCGGCGGCGAGGCTCGACTGGTAGCCCTCGTCACACATGACGATCAGCTGCCGGACCGGGTCGGACACGCGCTCGTCGCGTGCGGACGACGCCGGGTCGCAGCGCCACTCGAGCACGTTCCTCGGGAAGAACACGGAGCCGGGGACGACGCCGTCGCGTTCGCGCTGGAGCTCGGAGCGGATGTCCACGAGCACGGCTCCGGCCGCCAGGGCGGCTGCCGCCGCGAGAGGATCGAGTCGCTCAAGTCCGCGCCGGGCCTCGGCCAGTAGGTCCTCGGCTGTGACCGTCACATTGCGACACTAGTCCAGTTCGCCGGGCGGGGCTAGGATCGCGCAATGGCTGAAGAGGTCGCAATCGCAGGCACGGAGTCGACGGCGAAGCTCCGCAACCCATGGGGCGTCATCGGGCTCACCCTCATCACGATCGGGATCTACTACTTCTTCTGGTGGTACTTCATCAACCGGGAGATGCGCGACTTCGGCCGCGCCCGGAACACCGACCTCGGTCAGAACCCAACCAACTCCGTCCTGGCCATCACGCTGGGCGCGCTGATCATCGTCCCGGCGATCGTCTCGCTGTGGACAACGTCCGACCGCATGCAGCGCACCCAGGAGACGGCCGGCGTCGAGCGCGGCGCGAACGGGCCGATCATCTTCCTCCTGCTGCTCATCATCAGCCCGGTCGGGCTCTGGTACGCCCAGAATGAGTTGAACAAGGCGTGGCAGAGGCAGGCCGGCAGCGCGCCGCCGAGCCTGCCCCCGAGCGAGGC